>JAJYIF010000009.1 GCA_021790195.1 Nitrospirota bacterium | reverse complement strand
AAGTACACCACTGTATTGCTACAATAATGCACTCCGTTCAACTTGCATGTGTTAAGCACGCCGCCAGCGTTCGTTCTGAGCCAGGATCAAACTCTCATTTGAAACTGGTTTAAACTCGAATCGACAGTGACCTACTTTATGTTTTCAAAGAGCTTCCCCGCAATACCTCAGTTTCGGAGCCTCCGAGGCTCTTTCTAAGTGGAAATCTTGGCAGATATCTAGGTTTCCCCTCTGTTAAACAACATCAGGGCATACACACCATTACTCTGCATTTCCGATTCCCTTTCACTGGTGTTCCCTCAGCTTCTTGGCTAAAGTATTGCAGAGAAAAAAAATCCATCTCGAACCGGATTCTTTTTCCAAAATCCCGTCCGATTTCCTAACGATCTCTATATATAGAATAACATTTTTGAAAATATAGTCAATACAGAAATAATTCAAGAATAATCAATAATATCCCAAGAAATCAATATATACTTATTATTATCTTTAAATATCTCTAGATAGACCGAAATATCTTCGTTTTTATTCCTAATTTGACCCTCATAAGTTGGCTTTGTTATTATCTTCTTACAAATGTTAGCTGAAAAGATTTCAAGCATTCCTTTAAAATCAGGGGTTTATATTTTCAAGGACCGCAAGGACAAGATCCTGTATGTAGGAAAAGCAAAGAATCTGAGAAATCGCCTCAGATCTTATTTTCGCAAGACAGCTGATCTCGATCAAAGAAAAACCGCTATGGTAAAGCTCATAACGGACTTTTCTTATGTTGTAACAGAAAATGAACTTGAAGCTCTCATACTTGAAGCTAACCTAATAAAACAGTACAAACCGCCATTCAACGTGGTCCTGCGCGACGACAAGAATTACCCGTATCTGAAACTTACTATGAATGAAGAATGGCCTCGCATAGAAGTCGTGCGGAAGATCATCAAAGACGGCTCGATTTACTTCGGGCCATACGTACCCGCACAGAGTATGTGGGAGGCCCTGGCTTTTATCAGAAGAAACTTCCCGATACGAACCTGCGCTCACTCTCTCGATAAACCTGTTAGGCCATGCATTCAGTATCAGATCGGCAGATGTCCTGCCCCTTGCGGTCGCAAAATAACCCGAAGGGATTATATGAAGATAGTGGAAGAAATAAGACTCTTCCTCAGCGGGCAGAGGACTGAGCTGCTCAAGAGCCTCGAAGAAAAAATGAACACACTTTCAGCGAGCCTCAAATTCGAGGAGGCCGCGCATATGCGAGACCGTATCAAGAACATTAAACGCGCATGGGAATCTCAGAGGGCCATTGCCCCGGAACTTGGAGATATGGACATCATCGGCTTTTACTCCGGGGACGGCGACGCGCTGTTCGATGTTTTTTTTGTCCGCAACGGCGTGCTCATCGGAACAAAAGACTTCTTCGTTAAGGACTCTGGAGATCTGAAAAGAGAGGAGATTCTTGAGAGTTTCCTGGAGCTCTTCTATTCTAAAGAGATTATCCCTCCAAGTGAGATCCTTGTGCCAAATAAACCGAAGGATCTCGGGAGTCTTAAGGCTTGGCTTAAGAAAAGAAAGGGCAGCGCCGTCCAGATAAAAGTGCCAAGGGAAGGGAAAAAGGCGGAGTTACTGAAAATGGCTTCGGAAAATGCCGAGCAGCTTTTCAACAATAAGAAGATCAGTACAGACAATATATTGAAGACGATTCGGAACCGTCTCAATCTTGTTTCTGCCCCGCATGGGATCGGCGCGTTTGACGTTTCGACTATAGCCGGCAGCGACTCCGTTGGGGCATTCGTCTACTGGTCGGACGGACAATTCAGAAAGGAACTGTATAGAAGAATTAGGGTAAAAGGAGTATCCGGCATAGACGATTATGCAATGATGAATGAAGTTATCTCACGCACGCTGAAGAATCTGGCGGAAAAGATACCGGACCTTATCCTTATCGACGGCGGGAGGGGACAGCTGGAAATCGCGAAGAAGATCGTGGAGAGGGAAACTGTCACCTGCGAGAACGGACAAGAACCGTTTCTCGTTGCTATAGCGAAAGACCCGGACAGGGCGATTACCCTGACGCATGAAACGGTCGGCCTTGAAGACGGCAGCCCTTCCTCTCTTTTGCTGAAAAAGATCCGCGATGAGGTACACAGATTTGCCGTAACTTACCACAGGAAACTCAGAGACAGGAGGCTACTGGAGTCCCCGCTGGAAAGGGTTCGGGGGATAGGGAAAAAGAGAAGGTTTGAACTTTTGAGATTTTTTGGTAGTATAGATGCTATAAGAAATGCTTCTATCGAGGAAATTGCCAAGCTTAGAGGGTTCAACAGAAAGATCGCCGAACACTTGGCGAATGAATTAAGGAGGCGATAATAATGTTGCCAGTGCTGTTGTTGATCCTTATACTGCTGGTTCCCGTCTCATCTGAAGCAACATACAGGGTCTATCTTAAGAACGGCTCCACAATCTCGGGTGTGAGTTCGTACGAAAAGAAGGATGGCCAAATAGATATCTTCTTTGGAGGAGGCTCCATGGGGATACCTGAAAACGAGATCATAAAGATCGAAGAAACCGAGACGCCGGAGATGAATTTCCGTTCTAAAGAGTCCCCCGGGACACAAGAGATGACACCTCCGCCTGCACCGATGCCCCAGCAAAATACGGATAAGAGCGCAAAAATTAATGTCTTGAAGTCGGATCTCGATAGCGTGAATGCGGATTTGAGCAACGTGGAGACAGAGGAGGCGAGGTTGGTTAAGGCGATAAATGACAGAAAGTCTATGCGGTTGTCCTACAACACGCAACAGCTAAGACTATTAGAGAGTGATCTTGCGCCGCTCCGCCAGCAACTGTCCGATCTCCAGGTGAAAAAAGGCGTTCTGATGCAAAAGAAAGCTACGATCGAAGCTGAACTCAGGGCGTTACAATAAGAAGCATCTCATATTCCGTCATGAATATTTTTGTATCAGGCTCTCTGGCTTACGACAGGATCATGGACTTCCCTGGAAGATTCTCCGACCATATCCTACCCGATAAAATACATGTCCTGAATGTCTGTTTTACCGTCAACGGAATGGTAGAAAAATTTGGGGGCACCGCTGGTAATATTGCCTATTCTCTCAGCTTGCTTGATGAAAGACCGGTTGTACTGGCAACCATAGGAAGAGATTACCAGCGATACATGGAGTGGCTGGAGAAGAACCATATTCCACTCAACGGCATAAAGATAATAGATGAAGAATTCACTGCAGGCGCTTACATCACAACCGACAGGGCCGACAATCAGATAACAGGTTTCAATCCCGGCGCGATGAAACATCGCTCAGGATTCGACCTTGACAAGGCAGCTCCTGATGATTCAATCGTTATCATCGCACCGGGGAACTTGGACGACATGATCGACTATGCCAATACCTGCAGAAGAAAAGGCATATATTTTATCTGCGATCCGGGCCAGTCAATCACCGCCTGGGACGGCAATAGCCTTGCGAAATGGATAGAGGGCTCCATAATGCTGATCTCCAACGACTATGAGCTTGAAATGGTCATGAAAATGACCGGGATGGACAAGAAAGGACTGCTGAGACTCACAAAGACAATTGTAACTACGATTGGGGAAAAAGGCTCCCTGATCAGTATTTCAGATGATGACATGCGCGTGCCGGCTGCCGAGACCCACGCCGTAGTCGACCCGACAGGCGCAGGCGATGCTTACCGGGCCGGATTACTCAAAGGTCTCGTAATGAAAAAAGATATAGTGACAGCGGCAAAGATGGCATCAGTCGCTGCGGCATATGCAGTTGAAAAGTATGGTACCCAGGAACATTATTATACTTGCAAAGATTTCATGGAACGCTACAGAAGCAATTTTGGAGAGCCGTAGCGGCGGCGGGCAAGCCGTCTTCACCTAGAGTGAAAGTCCTCTCCTTCAAAATAGACTATGATCAACGAAGACGCCGTAAGGTCCTACCTAATGAAGCATTTCAGAGGCGCGTTGAGCGTCGATATCAGAAGACTCGGTTCGGGTGTTCAGGGCTCGGGCTTTCTTGTGGAATTGAATACCTTAAAAGGTATCAAATCTTATGTGGTGAAATCTCTTGCCACTGAGGGTTTTGGACACGATTATTCTTCGGACAGGGCCGCGGTTTTTCTGCTCGATCTTGATGAATTCAATGTCCTTCCGCGACACGTCAGGGCAATAGATGTTCTTGCCGAGATGGAGGATGGCTCGGTCAAATCCGTCGGGGGAGGAAAAGAATACTACCTCTTGATGGAAAAAGGGGAGGGCATAGATTATTTTCAGGACCTGCATGGATTTTCCCGGAAGGGCAATCTTGATGACCTGGACATCGATAGAATAGAGGCGATGACCTCATACCTTGCGGAGATTCATAGCGTCAAGAAAGATTCGAGGACACTGTACTGGAGAAAATTGAGGGACACTGTGGGGCACGGCGAATGCCTCATGGGCGTCCTCGACCTCTATCCGGACGGGACCCTTTCCGATGAGGAGATGACATCCATTATTAAGAAGTCGGTCGACCGGGGTTATAAGCTCAAGCCTGGGTTCCGAAGACTCTCGCAGATACACGGGGACTTTCATCCGGGCAATATTTGGTTCAAGACAGCCGACAGTCGACAGTCAACAGTCGGGAGCCGGTCCCCAAGAAAGTCCAAGCCCCAGAACTACAAGCTCGAAACTCAATCGGACTTCATCCTTCTGGACAGGAGTCGCGGGCCGTGGGGCGAGCCGGCAGACGATATCACCGCCCTGACAATCAACTACATATTTTTTTCGATCAAATACCATGGGACCGTAAAAGGACCTTACCTCGAAGCGCTTGAGCTTTTTTATGAGGATTACGTGAGACGATCCGGCGATAAAGAGATATTTTCTGTAGTCCAGCTTTTTTATGCATTCCGAGGAGTAGTCGTTGCAAATCCGGTCTTCTATCCCGACATCACCTCCACCCAGAGAAACATGATCTTCAGATTCATCGATAATGTTCTCGATGCGGACGGATTCGAGCCTGAGAAGGTGAATGAGTATCTGAAGTAACTCTTTTCGGAGTGCTCCGACAGACTTGCAGCATAAAAAAGCAAGTATTCATATTGTCGGGATAAAAAATGATAACATTATCTTTTCAGATATTTGAAGAAGAGTTGTATTACGATTTGAATGAGCGAACCCAAAAGAGCTCCAATCCCAGCACCTGCACACTCGACAATAACCATCACCAATACAATACTAACAAACAATCCAATATAGATACCACCTTGACCCATTCCAATCATATTACCTAACAATTCCCCATAACCTATTCCCATAGTGCCAAAAGCTATTCCGTCTACTAGGGCTAATGGAGATATCAGTATGCCCCCGATTAGGCCGCCCCAGATCTTTCCAACCTTCATGGATCTGCTCTTAAGATAATTCTCAATAATGAATCCTGAAAGTGCCCCTCCGAGAATCACGCCCGTGATAGTCAGCAAGCCAAAAACAGTCAAGAACATATTCCCTCTTCGATCAACGGACATAGAAAATACGTGATATGAAATCAGCAGAGCAGCGATAATAATACCGACTATTATGCCTTTCTTATTCATAAGAATATGTTAAACATGTTCTTTATAAACGCTGGCACCTTGCGATTTAGTCTATGTCTAATCAACGTAATTATATCAGGGTTCAAAGGTACATATTTCAATGAGCAACTTTCATTTGGCAAGTTCTGCGCTTAACGCCTCAATCAAGGACTGAAAAGAAGGCGCTATTCTTTAAAGAATGGTCGAAGGTGGCTGTCTTGTCGCAGCCTTTAACGTGATTGATTCTGCCTATAAGATAGTCCGCGATATCGCCTCTCCCGTTGCGATAATCGCGAACAGCCTGTCGCACGACATCTTTTGAGTCTATCTCAAACTGTTTTATCATCAGAATCTTTTCGAGAACATCGGCAATGTCAGTCCTTTTATATTCATATGCCGACTCCAGGACCCAAACGAGTTCGCACAGTACGATACTGCTTATAAATAACAACTCACCGGAGGAGCTTATTCGCTTTATATAAGTGAAAGCTTTCTCTGCCTGTTTTTCGTCGTCTTTAACAAGATAACGAACAAGCACATTTGTATCGAGCCCTTTCAAGCTATGACTTCTTTCTGAATCGCTTCCGGATCGAGCCTTTCATCTCTTCTGTCGAGATGATCCTCATGCCAGGCCTTTGCAGTATACCCTCAAGCTCCTTCACATCCAGCGTTGCGGGCTCTAGAACTACCTTCCCGTTCTCCTTAATGACAAAGTCGACTTTATCTCCGGGATGAAGCTTAAGATGGTCCCTTATTTTTTTCGGCACCGTCGTCTGTCCTTTAACCGTTATCAGCGAAACCGGCATAAAGTTCTCCTTTCCTATTAGTCACTTCCTTACTTTATAGTAAGGATTGCCGAGGTAATTGTCAAGGACGCGAACTATTTCGGTTTTGATACGGTAAGTTTTTGGATAAGGGGGACGGATGAGCCGCCCCCTCATATCGAGTATTAAAGTTTGAAAGGATTAACGAAAAGTATGATAAGCACGACAACGAGCGCGTAAATCGCGAGAGATTCGATCATTGCGAGACCGATAATCAGGGTCGTCGTGATCTTTCCCGAAACGCCCGGGTTCCTCGCAACGCCTTCACACGCCTTGCTCAGACCGATACCCTGGCCGATGCCTGTACCGAGAGCGGCAAGACCTATAGCAAGGCCGCATCCAAGTGCAGCAAAGGCATAGTAGTATATTTTTGAGCCGGTGGCGGCTGGAGACGCTGCAGCGGCTTCTTCAGCCAGCGCCAGAGGAGCAAACGCCCAGAACATCGCTAAGGCAAGAACCAATAAAGCCACAACTCTTCTCATTGTTGATTTCCTCCTTTCCCGATATATTTCAATTAGGAGGAATCCACCGACAAAGTCGGTGGATTCCTCCTAAGGTCAAAGACCTTAATAACGGGTTCTATTTAATGTGCCTCTTCGACCGCACCTGCAAGATAGAGCGAGGTGAGAAGCACAAAAACGAACGCCTGAATCAGGCTTACGAGAACGCCAAGACCGAGTATCGCAACGGGTATTATGGCCGGCACCATCATGGCAAGAGCGAACAAGATCATATGCTTAGCTATCATGTTGCCGAAAAGCCTTACGGAAAGTGTAACCGGTCTGACGAGATGACCGATAAATTCGATTATAAACATCATAGGCGCCAGCCAAATCACCGGGCCAAGGAAGTGCTTAATGTACTTTCCCCCATGCACCTTAACGCCGTAATAATGGGTAGCAAGAAAAACAGGGACTGCCATCGATGCGGTACAGTTGATATTGCTCGTAGGCGCATCAAAGCCCGGAATAAGCCCCATAAAATTGTTGATAAGAATGTAAAGGCCTATGGTGCCTATGAGAGGGAAAAAGTAATCTCCCCAATGATGCCCTATATTCTCTTCGGCCAGATTATGGAGTGCCTCCACCAACACTTCAACAAAATTCTGAAGGCCTCTCGGCACAAGGGCGAGAGAGCCCCTTATCGAAAGGGCAACGCCGATCAAAATCGCGGATGTAAGAAAGGCATAAGAAACGAAATGAGGCACAACATGGGGGTTGACAATAATGTCCATTAATAGCGGTTCTTCTGTCATGAGTCCTCCTAAGCAGAATTCACAGTATATTAATGGAGGGGCGATTAAAAGTCAAGATTCAAAGCCATGAAAAATGTAAATACCCTTATAGATAGAGGGGGCAAAGACTACGCCATCTTCAAATGGAGGACTCTTTCGATACCGGCATAATCTTTGACTAAAGAGACGGTCCTGAATCCGGCTTCATGGGCTATGTGCGTTACGTCGCCAGCTTCGTCGTGACCCATTTCGAGAATCAGTGAGCCCTCTTCCGCAAGATGATCGCGGGCCCCGTCAAGTATAGACCTGTAAAAGAAGATCCCGTCTTCGCCCCCGTCCAATGCCGAAACGGGTTCCCATTCCCTGATCTCGGGGGCAAGATCAGCGATCTCTCCTTTTCTTATATAGGGCGGATTTGAAACGACAAGGTCGAATCTCAGGCAGTCAAGGGGTTCATACAAATCACCCTTCACGAAGACAGCGTTAATAATGCCGTTGATCTCTGCGTTCATGACAGCGTAATCGAGGGCTTCCTCAGAAATGTCGGTCCCGAACACATATGATTCCGGAATTCCCCTTGCCAGGGCTAGAGCAAGACACCCGCTTCCTGTGCAGAGGTCGAGTATTCTTAGTCCCCTGTCGCCCGTCGGCCGTCTAATGTCTTCGGACCCCTCACAGGGGACTCTTGATCGGAGACCGTCCACAGTCTTTATCGCTTTTTCAACGATCAGTTCGCTTTCGGGTCTCGGGATGAGCACTCCCGGACCAACCTTTATCTTCAAGCCACAGAAATCCACAAACCCAATGATATACTGTAGAGGCTCCCCCCTCCACCTTCTTTCAACAGCCTCTCTTATTTCCGCTTCCTGCTCCGATGAAAGCAGGGGGTTGTCCCTATACAGGGAAACCTTTTCTAATCCCATGACTTCGGAGACTATAGTCACCGCTTCCTTGTAGGGCTCCTCTATCCCGCACTTATTCAGAGAAACCGAAATCCCCCTTAAACCTTCAAGTGCTCTCATTTACAGATCCTTGAGCCTCTCCGTCTGATAGTGGGTAGTCAGGGCGTCTATGATCTCATCTATGTTTCCCTCAAGAACCTGCTCAAGCTTGTGGAGCGAAAACCCTATTCTATGGTCCGTCACCCGGTTCTGCGGGAAGTTATAAGTCCTGATTCTCTCGCTTCTGTCGCCGGTGCCGACCTGGGTCTTTCTTTCGAGAGCGCGCTCCTTTTCCTGCCGCTCCATCTCAAGCTCATACAACCGTGAGCGGAGGACCTTCAGCGCCTTGTCTTTGTTCTTTATCTGGGATCTTTCATCCTGGCACTGGACTATCATGCCGGTCGGTATATGAACAATCCTGACTGCGGAATATGTGGTGTTTACCCCTTGTCCCCCAGGCCCTGATGAACAGAATGTGTCCACCCTAAGGTCTTTTTCTTCTATCTTTATGTCTACGTCTTCGGCCTCAGGGAGAACCGCAACCGTTGCAGCAGATGTATGTATCCTTCCGGAGGCCTCCGTAACCGGTACCCGCTGTACCCTGTGAACTCCGCTTTCGTACTTGAGCCTGCTGTATGCCCCCTTACCCTCGATAGCGGCAATTATCTCCTTAAGACCTCCGAGCCCTGTGGGATTCGAATCGATCACCTCGACTTTCCACCTTCTTGACTCGGCGTATTTTGCATACATCCTGAACAGGTTCGTAGCGAAGAGCGCGGCCTCTTCGCCTCCCGTTCCTGCCCTTATTTCAAGGATAACGCTCTTTTCGTCCCTTGGGTCCTTCGGAAGGAGCATCACCTTAAGCTCTTCCTCGACCTTCGGTCTTCTTCCCTTGAGTTCTTCCATCTCGGCCTGCGCCAGTTCTCTCAGGTCTCCGTCCCCGCCTCTCAGGATTTCTTCCGCCTCTTCCAAATCGGACACAATCTTCTTGTATTCTCCGATTTTTTCCACAAGAGGCTGAAGCTCCGCCCGTTCCTTCGAATATTTCTGATACTGCTGCGGATTGGACAGCACCTCCGGGCTCATGAGCAGCCCGTTCAATTCTTCATACTTTTCTTCAATCGACCTGAGCTTTTCGATCATTCTTTTCCCTCTAAAAGCAAGACCTCTTCGACCGCCTTGATTGCTACCTCGATCTGGGAGTCGTCCGGCTCACGCGTGGTAAGCTTCTGGAGCGTCAGACCGGGCAGCGTCAGGAGTCGGACGAATGAATTGTCCTTCAGCCTCGCCGACAGCCTCAATAGTTCATAGGAACTTCCCGCTATTACCGGAATGAGCACAAGCCTGGACAAAAACTTGGCCGAAAAGGGCCATGTCTGAGGGATGAAGGAGAATACCAGTATGCTTATTACCATGACAATCAGAAGGAAGCTGGTGCCGCATCTCGGATGGTGGGGACTGAAGGGCTGCACGTTCTTAACGTTAAGCTCCTTCCCGGCCTCATACGCATGGATGACTTTATGCTCGGCGCCATGATACTCAAATATCCTCCTCATATCCTTCCACAGGCCGATCGCGAACACGTACAGAAGGAAGAAAAGCACCCTGATGACGCCGTCGGTCAGGTTGAAGACAAAAGAGCTGATCGCTATCTGGCTGACAAAAACGCCTATCACTTTTGTAAGATACAGGGGCAAGAATATAAAGAGACCTATCCCCATGAGAGCCGCAAAGATTATTGTGGAAGCGATAGTGAAAGGGTTCATCGGTTTCTCGGACACATCATTGAAGGCGGTGCTCGCTGAAAACTCTATCGCCCTGATGCCTATTGCCAGGGCATCATACAGCGCCACGACTCCCCTGACAAAAGGGAGACGCCAGATCCTTGGAAGCTTTTTCAGAACCTCCTTCTTAACATGGATCTCGCCCTTCTGGTCCCTCACCGCGACAGTCCAGCACCTGGCCGACTTCATCATCACTCCCTCAATAACAGCCTGTCCGCCGATACTTTCCATACTCTCCTTTGCCCACAAAATAATAGCTGTTTTCACCAAAAAAAAGCCGTTAGTCATACTGCATCGACTAACGACCTTTAAACGATATCCGCTACTTCGCTGTGTTTTTTGCGTACTTTCTCTTGAACTTCTGCACCCTTCCTTCAGCATCCACAAGCTTCTGCCTGCCGGTAAAGAACGGGTGGCATTTAGAGCATATATCCACATGGATTACCGGCTTTGTGGAACGTGTCACAAAGGTTTCTCCGCAGGCACAGACTATCTTTGCTTCTCTATAATCGGGATGAATTCCTTCTCTCAAAGCGATCCTCCTGAACGATTTTTTATATTTTAATGTATCGGGAGCCTTTTTCGCAACAAGTACCGGCATTCCCCTGAATCTCGGACAAAATGAGACCGGGAAATACCAACCTTAATTATGCTGCCGCTGTCTTTGCGGCCTTCTTGGCCGCAGCCGCTGCGAAGACCTCGGCTGCGTTAAAGGTCCCGTCTATGGCCTGAACCGGACATTTGGCCGTGCAGATACCGCAACCTATACACCTGTTCTGGTCGATAGTATGCTTCTTCTTCAGTTCCCCGGAAGGCGCGTCAACGGGACAGACCTTCGAGCATATCTGGCATCCGATGCAATTATCCATTACAAACGCCTTTGATCTCTTGGGGATGAAATCGACTATCGCGCTTGTCGGACAAGGAGATACACACAGACCGCACACCTTGCACTTAGCGAGATCGATTCTTGAAAGGTTATTGGAAACAGACGGGGCATCGAAAGGACAGACCTTCACGCACTTACCGCATGCTATGCAGCCGACCTGGCAGTTCTTTTTCGTGTCGATCCCCTTGTCTTTCGAATGACAGCTCACAAGCACTTGCCGTGACGCCGGCAACACCTCGATGACCTTCTTTGGACATGCCTGCTCGCATTTCCTGCAGCCTGTGCACTTGGTAATATCCACAACAGGAAGACCATCTTCGCTCATAGTAATCGCGCCGAAGGGACAGGCCCTTGAGCATGTGCCGTATCCGAGGCAGCCGAAGGCGCACGACTTGTCGCCTCCGCCGGCCAGCACAGCAGCGCGGCAATCCCCGACCCCTTCGTATTTAAATCTCTTAAGGGACTTCGAATGTCCCCCCTGACACATGATCCTTGCAAATTGCGGCTCGCGGGCCTCAGCTTTCTTCCCTGTAATCAAGGCCACAGCCTCCGCGCCCCTTGCTCCCGCAGGCGTACACAAGTTCGGGGGAACGTCCTGGTTCTTCACAACCGCCTCGGCATATTGCTCGCAACCGGCATAACCGCACGCGCCGCAGTGTGCATGGGCGAGAACGTCCTTCACCTTCTCCACCCTGGGGTCGATCTCGACGGCAAAACGTTTTGCGGCAAAGGCAAGCCCCGTACCGAAGACCGTGCCGAGCCCCGCCAGGAATACAAGGGTCCATTTTATGAGAGGGACTATATCGACCTCCTTTTTTCCTTCTACAGTACCGCCGACGCCGGCATAAAGAATGGAAGCGAACAACAGCAGAAATATTACTGCAAGCAAACCGGCCCTTACAATCATCTTCTTATCAGACATTGGCATGCTCCTTAACAGTCAGGCAATATATTAATTCTAACATAGTCGAGGGTCAGGATATTCCGTGCCCTCAATATCATCAAAGCGTAATCAGACCGGAAAAACCGGTGAATGCAAGCGCTATCAAGCTTGTGATAACGAAGGCCATCGGCAACCCCTTAAACGGCGCGGGCACTTCAGCCAATTCCAGCTTTTCGCGTATGCTCGCCATAATTATCAGCGCAAGAGCAAAACCTATTCCAGAGCCGAATCCGAAGGCAAGGCTTTCGATAAACGAATATTTCTCAGCGGCGTTTTCAAGGGGAACGGCGAGAATAATACAATTGGTAGATATAAGGGCAAGGTAAATACCCAGCTTGTAATAAAGCCCGGGCGCCGTTTTCCGCATTATAGTGTCCGAGGTCTGGACCAATCCCGCGATGATCCCGATAAAGACGATAATCTCCAGGAAGGAAATATCGAGCGGGACCAATATCTTATTGAAAACGATCCAGCTTAGGGCTGCGCTGATCATCATCACGGACGTAAAAGTGATGCTCATGCCCACAGCGGTCTCCATCTTCTTTGAAACTCCGAAGAATATGCACAGTCCCAGAAACTTGGTAAAGACAAAATTGTTTATAAGAGACGCTGATACAATCAGCTCAAAAAGCCTTGTAAAATCGCTGCTCATCACGCCCTCCACTCAAAAAGGTCAAAGGTTAAGTAGATAAAAAAGGGTAAATAGTCAAACTGAAAGTGTTTGCCCTGTTTAACCTGTTTGAACTGGTTCTTAATGCGAAGCATGTCCGCCCTTCTTGTAACGCAAATCAATCCAGTTGAAGAAGGCCATGAGTATTCCCACCGCCAAGAAACCGCCGGCTGGCAGAATCATTATAAGCAGAGGCTTCGTATCCATTAAAGTAACAACGTAGGAAGTGGCAAGGCCGGTCGGGATGGTAAGAGTCGCTTTGCCGACAAGTTCCCTGAAAAAGCTGATTACAGTAAGAGCAAACATGAACCCTATGCCCATCCCGAGACCGTCCGCCATGGAAGGCAGAAGGGTATTCTTACTAGCGAACATCTCCGCCCTTGCAAGTATGGAGGCAAAGGCAACAATCAATGCAATATACAAGCCCACCTTGCTGTAGACATCAGGAACATAGGCGGCCATCATGAACTGCGTAACAGTAACCCATCCGGATATGACAAGCATGAAGATAGGGAGCCTGACTTTTGGATGAATTACTTTTCTGATGATGGATATCGTGCTGTTAACCATGACCTGAACAAACAGCACCGCGGCGCCCATGAAAATGCCGTTCTTGAGATTATTGGTAACGGCAATGGAAGGGCAGAGACTAAGCGCAAGCTTAAATATCGTATTTTCCTTTATGATTCCGTTTAGAAACTGATCCTTGAGGCTAATTGTGCCGGGGCTCGACATCCGTTTTGCCTCCTTCCTTGATTGTTTTTATCAAAAAAGCAACACCATTCTTTACCGCGTCTTCGGTTACCGCCCGGCTCGAAATGGTGGCTCCTGAAATCGCCTGAATGTACTCTTTAGTGTCCGTCTTCACGACCTTCAGATGCTCCAGGTCTTTGTCCTTGAACTGGTTCTTGAACCAATCGGTATCAATCTCGTCTCCCAGACCGGGGGTCTCCGCGTGAGCGAGTATAGTTATCTTTTGCACTTTAAAGTCCTTGTCGACCGCGATAAGAACATTTATGAAACTCGAATACCCCTTGCCGAATGACTGAACGACATAGCCTATTGTTTCGCCAGCCTTTTTTGCGACAAAATATTTGGCCTTTTTCCCGTGGGGTTCCCATTCCCCCAGTTTGCTTATATCGTCCGCATCCGGCATAAGCTGTTTCAAGGCCTTCTTCTCGGCCTCCTCTGCGTTCTTATATATCTGGGGCGACGTCTTTGCATAGACAAAGGCAAGGATGAACCCGCCGATTAGGTAGAAGACAACAAGCGTAAATGTGATCTTGATGATATCTTTGCCTGTCATTTCTTTGACTCCTTTGCTTTGACGGCGCCAAAGACCTTTGTCCTGAAGCCTCTGTCGATTATCGGGGCGAAACAGTTCATTATCAGTATGGCGAACATAACCCCTTCGGGGTAGCCCCCGGCAAGTCTTATGAGCATCGTCAGGGTGCCGCAGCCTATGCCAAAGATTATCTGCCCTTTCTTCAATGTGGGACAGGTGACATAGTCAGTCGCCATGAAAAAAGCTCCAAGAAGCAAGCCGCCGCTTAGAAGATGAACGACCGGATCACCCGAGAAAAGAATCAACTTCCCGGTTGCAGGGTCTTTGCCGCCGAATATCCAGGCCAGAAGGGCAGCTGTTCCGAGAAATGAAAAAGGAATATGCCAGGTTATGTATCTCCTGAAGAGGAGGAATGACGCCCCTATCAGGAGCGCCAGGGCGGACACTTCTCCGATAGAGCCTGCTCGGTGACCGACAAGGAGCTGAGTGTAAAGGTTCATCTTGTCGCCGAAGACCTCCATCAACTTCCCGACCCCTTCTTCCTTCATTATTCCCAGAGGCGTCGCCGTAGTCTTGGCATCGAAACTCAGGAACGCCGCGGACGGCTCCGTCCATATGGTCATCAATCTCGGGAACGAGATCAGAAGGAACGCCCTTCCGATAAGCGCCGGGTTAAAGACGTTGTATCCGAGCCCGCCAAACAATTGCTTTGTTATAATTACGGCCACGAACGACCCTATGATCGGCACATGAATTGTAAAGGGACTAAAAGACCAGAGAGAAGCCGGCAGGTTCATGCCGAGGAGTAGTCCAGTGAGAAAAGCGCTCCCGTCGTTTATGGTTACAGTCCTTTTCAAGGCCCTCTCGAAAATATATTCAGAAAGAACGGCCGTTACTATGCACAGGGAAACAACGAGGACCGCTTTGATGCCAAAGAAATATGCCCCCATGACGACGGCCGGTAGCAGACTGAGATTTACGCTCCACATTATCCGGCTGACGGTCTCCTCGCTTTTTACGTGCGGACTGACCGCGACTATCAGCTCGTGTTCTTTTTTTATGGCCTCCATTTATCCTCCTGCCTCTTTAATGAACCGGCGTATCGGTGAGACGGTGTATCGGCGAATCGTCGTGTTCTCGCCGTCACTCCGTCACTCCGTTTCTCCGTTACATTTTCGTTCACGGTTTCACCAGCGATTTCGCTAATCGCACAAGCTGCACGATAGGTCTCTTCGAAGGGCAGACAAACGCACAAGAACCGCACTCAAAACAATCAAAAAGATTATACTCTTTCGCCTCTTCATAGCGCCCCTTCTCCGAGAGCACGCTCAACATGGAAGGCATCAGGCTCATGGGACAGACATCGACACATCTGCCGCACCTTATGCAAGGCTGAAAATCCTCAGCGTGGACCACGCCTTCTTCGGGAATGACCAGAATGCCGGAGGTGCCTTTCGTCACCGGAACGTCAAGCGTAGAAAGCGCAAAACCCATCATCGGGCCGCCGGCTATGACCTTTCCGACACCATTTTTGAACCCCCCGCATTCATCAATGAGTCCCGATACGAGCGTCCCTATCCTCACCATCAGATTCGAGGGGTTGCCGATCCCTTCGCCTGTAACTGTTACCACCCTTTCTATCAGGGGTTTTCCGAACCTGGCAGCTTCATAAACAGCAACGGCGGTCCCAACATTCTGCACAACGACCTTCACATCCATGGGGAGACCCCTCGCAGGCACCTCCCTGCCTGTTACGGCTTTTATAAGCATCTTCTCAGCGCCCTGAGGGTATTTTACCTTCAGACTGCAGACCTCAATGCCGGTCTCGCCTTTTGCGGCGTCCTTCATCTTGTCGACCGCATCGGGCTTGTTGTCCTCTATGCCCACAAAACCCCTGGTTACACCCACTGTCTTCATAAGTATTTTCAGTCCGTCTATAACCTCGCGAGGTCTCTCGATCATCAGCCGGTAATCGGCAGTTAGGTAAGGCTCACACTCCGCTCCGTTGATGACCACAGTATCGATGGGTTTTTCTTTCGGTGGAGAGAGCTTTACGGACGTAGGAAACGCCGCCCCTCCGAGACCTACTATTCCGGCAGCCTTGATCTTCTCCTTGAGTTCCTCCGGAGACAGCGACATATAATCAGGCTCATCCTTCAGCGGGGTCCACTCCTCCTTGCCGTTATTCTCAACTACCACTGATGTAATCATCCTTCCCATGGCATTGGGAAACTCTCCGATGGCTATAACCTTGCCCGAAACAGATGAATGGACGGGCGCAGAAACGAAGCCCCCGGGTTCTCCGATCACCTCGCCTTTCTTGATCTCCTGACCGATCGATACAAGCGGTTTGCATGGGGCTCCTACGTGCTGGCTGAGAGGGATGACGACTCTCTGGGGAATGTTTGCCGGTCTGACTGATTTGTCTTTCGCCAACTCCTTCTTATCGGGCGGATGTATTCCGCCTTTGAATGTCAGTACGCTCATGAAGGATCCTCCTGTTCGAAAAAGAGATGACGAAAGACCAAAAAAAGTTTTTAATTAATAACATTATGCTCTCCGATATGTCAAGCCGGGTTTGGGTCTATAAGAATTTTTTATAATATTTCGGAATTTCAATAAGTCTTTCAGAGAGATCACCCTGACTGTCTTCACCGCTCCCATACCCTTAAAATACCTCTGCCGGGTGATTTACTTTACGCCCCTAATCCTGTAGGATTTATCCATACAAAAAAAGAGCAGGCATTATGAGTTCCGAAATGCCATGTTAAAAGGAAGAGCTTATAGGGCGGCAATGGAACCCAAGAGAAGAAAAATATTGATAGCCGACGACAGTCAGGCGCATCTGACTTTCATGAGCGCTATCCTGAAGGGAATGGGGTTTACAGTTGTTCCTGCCGAAAGCGGTCTCGAAGTTCTGAAACTCATGAAACTCGTTAAACCGGATATAGTTATGCTCGATGTGATCATGGACGGGATAGACGGCGGGGCGGTCTTATCTTATATAAAAAAGGATGAACAGACATCCGGCATACCTGTAATTATGGTATCTCAGGATTCCAACAGCGAGACAATCGAAAGATGCAGGGCGTTAGGCTGCTCAGCCTATCTGCTGAAGCCCGTGACGATAGATAAACTCCAGGCGGCCCTGCAGGCCTATGAATCTCCGGACTTCCGCTAAGTATGCCGAAGAGTCGAAAATGTATCTGATTGACATCTCTGACGCTCTACGGCTATTTTATAACCCGTGAAGAAATTCCTTATAACTTTTACGATGATCTTTCTTTTCCCCCTTTTGACTTGCCGCGCGGCGTTGTCCTTCGAAGGCCCTTTGCAGGTTAGAAACCAGTTCCCGCCTTTCCTTATTGCGGATGCGCCTTATCTCGAAAAAGCGGCTTATGAGAATTCCTTTTCAGCAAGTCTTTCCCACTCCAGCACCTTCATGGTAAGAAACTCATCTTCATGGTCCGTTAATATCGATCTGGAGGCAACGGAGCTCAATCTAAGATATAAGCGGGTCGTAGCCGGGCTTTTTGAGATGGGGATAGACGTTCCGATACTGAGCTTTAACAGCGGTTTCATGGACGATTTCCTAAAGGGCTACCACGACTTCTTCGGCTTCTCTGATTATGGAAGGAGCAGCAGACCGGAGAACCAATTCCTTTACGAGGTGAGAAGAAACGGCGAACTCGTCTTAAAAGGCAAATCAGGAAGAATAGGTCTTGGAGATATACGACTGACCGCAAAGAGAGAGCTACTGAGCGGCGACCCATGTCTGAGCGTAATGGCCAATGTGGAACTCCCGACCGGACAGGCTTCGGCGGGCTTCGGCAACGGGAGCCTGGATGCCGGCGCTGCGGTCCTCCTCGACAAGAATATCGGTGAGAAGGTAAAGACATACTTCAACGTCGGCGCGGTTTTCCCCGGTAACCTGAGAGCGGAAAATGTCGTCGAGCTCAGGAACTTTGTTTATGGAGCCGCCGGCGTAGAGGCCGCGGTATGGAAGAAGTTCAGTCTCCTAGGACAGGTGATGTTTCAGAACTCGGTCTTTCCGAAAACCGGTGTCTCCACTATGGACCGGATATCGGCGCTTCTTGCGCTCGGGGCCCGGTACACCTCCGGCAAAAACAGCCTTGAGCTCTCCCTGACTGAGGACCCCAACACTGCAGGCGCACCCGACTTCGCTTTAAACATCTCATTCAAGAGAAGATTTTAGACCTCGCTTTACAAATATCCGGGATAAAAGGCATTATAGATAGTCGCATTCTTGGACTCAAAATCGAACGAACAAAGGAGAATACATGAGAAGAGTTTTGATATTGTTTGCGATGTTTGCCGCGCTCACATCATTTGCCTCCGGACAAAACGCATATGCCGGATCCCAGGCACCAGTGTCCGGCAAGGTCGTTGAAACTATGGACGCCGGCAGATATACATATGTTTGCCTTGAAAAAGGAGGCAAGAAGACATGGCTGGCAGTGCCGCAGATAAAGGTTGTGAAGGGTAAGAACATGTCCTTTGAGCCGGGGATCGAGATGGTGAACTTCGAGAGCAAGATCCTGAAAAGGAAATTCGATAAGATCATCTTTTCGGCGGGTCCGGCTAAGGAATAGCCAGGCGTCCTTCTTTCTGAAGAATCCGGGGGGCAGCGGGGACTGACGATAATCGCTTAATTCAGTCATCCATCCGATAACCGCTAGGTGCTGTTCAGAATTCTTGCAGATTCGATTGTCCTTATTCACTTCCTGTGGATATTGTTTCTTATCTTCGGGGGGATTTGGGGAATCAGGAATACCGTCTTAAAGATTTTTCATATATCCGGTCTCGTTCTTGCCATTATCATCCAGACCCTCGATTTGTATTGCCCCCTTACCTATCTAGAAATATGGCTTAGGGAGAAGAGCAATCCTCTCGCAACATACAAGGGCTCCTTCATCATCCACTATGTTGAAAAAGCCGTCTACATTGACATCTCTCACGGCCTGATCATCCTGTTGACCTTCCTGCTCTCGGGATTTAATGTGTGGCTCTATCTGGTCAGGGGCAGGAAGAAATAGTCTGCTTTTTGGATGTTGTCTATCCGAAGTTATGGTAAAATACGCATAATCTTTGTGAACGGAGGGCAGCATGAAAATAATTGAGGGAGAACTGCAGGCAAAAGGCTTGAGGTTCGGAGTTATCGTCGGCAGATTTAATGATTTCATAACGGGCAGGCTCCTTGACGGCGCCCTTGACGCGCTTCGCAGACATGGCGCCGATGAAAAAGATATAGAAGTTGTGAAGGTCCCCGGTTCCTTCGAGATACCTTTGGTTGCCCGGAAATTGGCCTCTAAAGGCTCATACAATGCCGTAATCTGTCTCGGCGCCGTTATCAGGGGCGCAACACCGCACTTCGAGTATGTCTCGGCCGAGGTCTCGAAGGGGATAGCCTCGGCTTCCATGGAAACGGGCATCCCCATAGCGTTTGGGGTTATCACGGCCGACACCATAGAGCAGGCGGTTGAGAGGGCAGGGACAAAGAGCGGCAACAAGGGATGGGACGCCGCCATTACGGCTATCGAGATGGCTCAGGTGATGAAGAAGCTCGCATGAAGCGTCGGAAAGGCCGGGAGTACGCATTTCAGTTCCTATTCCAGTTCGACTTCACCGGCAGGGCGCCAGACAGAAGAGATCTAGAGCAATTCTGGGCCGACAAGGACGAGGGTCCCGATCTAAGGGAGTTTACAGAGGATATTATACGCGGGACCATCGGTCATCTTTCCGAGATAGACGCCGCAATACAGAAGGCCGCTGAGCACTGGGTCATCGAGAGAATGGCGGCCGCAGACCGCAATATTCTCAGGGTGGCGGCATACGAGCTTCTATATAGAAAGGATATCCCTTCAGCTGTCTCGATAAATGAGGCCATCGAAATAGCGAAAAGGTTTTCGACGGGCGATTCGGCCTCTTTCATAAACGGAATACTCGACAACATCTCAAAAGGTGTAAAGGGCAAGAAGGTGAGATAATGCGCGTTGCAATCATCTCGGACGTACATGCAAACCTTGAGGCCCTTGATGCCGTGATGAGGGACATAAGAAAGAAGAAGCTGGGCGAGGTCCTTTTTTTGGGAGATGCCGTCGGGTACGGTCCGAACCCAAATGAGTGCATCGAGATCCTGAAGAAGAACTGCCGGGTCCTGCTTGCCGGAAACCATGACAGGGCCGCGGTAGGCCTGACTGAGATAGAATATTTTAATGAATATGCCAAAGAGGCCGTTATCTGGACGAGGGAAGTCCTTGCCGAAGAAAACAGAGCGCTGCTTAAGACATTCCCTGTCATGAAAGAGATGAGGAAAGACAAAATGCTCCTTGTGCACTCAACCCCGAAAGAGCCGGAGGCGTGGCATTATCTCCTGACCCTCTGGGACGCAGAGATCAATTTTCACTATTTTGACGATATGCTGTGCGTCATAGGGCACAGCCACCTGCCCTTTGTGATAGAAAGACTGCCGTCCGGCGAAATGGTTACCTATAAGGAGGGATCGGACCTCAAGAAGAATGAAAGATATATAATAAATTGTGGCAGCGTCGGGCAGCCCCGGGACAGGGACCCGAGGGCATGTTACGCTATCCTCGACAACGACAGAGTCGATTTCATAAGGGTGAAATACGACGTCGAAAAAACCCAGGGGAAGATGAGGGAAGCCGGACTCCCATTGCCTCTGATCGAAAGATTATCGAGGGGGACTTGAAAGAGAATATTAGAGCAGAACTGAAAGCGCTTGTTTCTTCTTCTGAATTCTGAACTCCGGCCACCTAATTCAAGGATTTGAGAATAAATAAGGAGACCTTATGATATCACGTTACACAAGACCCGAGATGGGAAAGATATGGACACTGGAGAACAAGTACACGAAGTGGCTCGAGGTCGAGGTCGCCGCGTGCGAAGCGTGGTCCGAACTCCGGGAAATCCCGAAAGATGCCGTTAAGACTATACGGAAAAGGGCCCGCTTCGACGCTGTAAGAATCGACGAAATAGAGAAGACCGTAAAACATGACGTTATCGCGTTTCTCACCTCGGTCGCTGAAAACGTAGGGCCAGAATCAAGATACATTCACAAGGGACTGACCTCATCCGATGTCGTGGACACTGCGCTCTCCCTCCTTATGAGAGAGGCCTCCGACATCATCCTCAAGGACATCAAAGCCCTGACGGACGTCCTTCGAAAACAGGCCTTCATATTCAAGGACACTCCTTGCATTGGTCGCAGCCACGGCGTTCACGCAGAGCCGATGACCTTCGGTCTTAAATTTGCGCTCTGGCATGAAGACATGAAGAGGAACAGGGAGAGGATGAAGAAGGCAAAAGAGACGATCAGTGTCGGAAAGCTTTCGGGCGCTGTGGGCACATTCTCCAATATCCCTGCCGCCGTTGAAGAGAAGGTCTGCAGGAAGCTGCAGCTGAAACCGGAGAATGTTTCAACCCAGGTCATTCAGCGGGACAGGCACGCGGAGTGCCTTATGGGTCTCGCCCTTATAGCGGCATGCATCGAGAAGATTGCCGTCGAGATCAGACATCTCCAGCGGACCGAGGTACTCGAGGCGGAAGAGCCGTTCGAGAAGGGACAGAAAGGCTCATCGGCGATGCCGCACAAGAGAAACCCGGTCGGATGCGAAAACCTGTCGGGGCTCGCGAGGGTCGTAAGAGCGAACGCCATGGCCGCGCTTGAGGACATTGCCCTGTGGCACGAAAGAGATATATCGCATTCTTCCGTGGAAAGAATCATTATTCCCGACAGCTTCATCCTCGTGGATTATATGCTCGACCGTCTGACCCATATCCTTGAAGGACTTCAGGTCTATCCTGAAAAAATGAAGGAGAACATCATGAGGAGTTACGGGCTGTATAACTCACAACGCGTCATGTTAGCCCTTACCGAAAAAGGCCTCTCCAGAGAAGAGGCATATGCCCTTGTCCAGAGAAACGCGATGAAGAGCTGGCGGGAGAGGAAGAGCTTCAAGGAGCTATTGCTTAAAGACAAGGGCGTCATGGGTCGTCTCCGCCGCAGGGAAATAGACGATATATTCAACCTGAGCCATTATCTGGAGAATATTGACTATATCTTCCGGAGGGTGTTCGGCAAGGCAAAAATATGAATGTGAAGATCTCGACGACGCTGAGAGCGGCCGAACGGAATTGTCTTTTATGATCTATTTATATAGAAGACCGGTCCTTCCCGAGGCAAGGAAGAGGGATTTCCTGGCGCTGTTGAAAAACCGGGGCTTCATGGACATTGAGGATATTGACTCTGAGTATTGCTTTTACATCGAGACAGGCAAGCAGCTTGGGCAGGATGAACTCGATCTCCTGAAATGGCTCCTAAGAGAAACTTTCGAACCCGGGGACTTCTCTGAGGAGAGTTTCCTGACTTCTGACGGATCTCGGATCACAGACCATTGTATCTTAGAGGTCGGTCCGCGCATGAATTTCACAACGGCCTGGTCCACAAACGCCGTCTCGATCTGCCACTCCTGCGGATTGACAAAAGTAAGCCGCATTGAAAGGTCCCGGAGATACAAGTTGGTATATGGCCGGCAGTCGAGACTCGACAGCCGGGGGATTATCTCATCGCTGATAACCGGTCATTCGTCGCTGTTCTATGACCGCATGACGGAATGCCTTTACGAACAAAAGCTGACCGCCTTTGAGACCGGCATGAAACCGGAGCCTTTCCATGAGGTAAACGTGATGGAGGAAGGGAAAGCTGCGATCGAAAAAGTCAACCGGAAACTCGGCCTGGGGCTCGATGAGTGGGACATTAATTATTATTACGAACTTTTTGCTCGTGACATCAAGAGAAACCCCACCGACGTCGAGTGTTTCGACCTGGGTCAGTCTAACAGCGAACACTCAAGACACTGGTTCTTCAGGGGAAGGCTCGTCATCGACGGAAAAGAAGCTCCGCACACCCTGATGGAGATTGTGAAAGAGCCTTACAGACGCAATCCGAACAATAGCATTATCGCTTTCAAGGACAACTCGAGTGCCATAACGGGGTACAGGATCAAAACGATAGTCCCGGACAGACCGGGCAGGTCCTCACGCTTCACTGAAACAGAGCTGACCTATCACATAATATTTACTGCGGAAACACATAACTTCCCGAGCGGGGTTGCCCCGTTTCCGGGGGCCGAGACAGGAACAGGGGGGAGGATCAGGGATGTACAGGCTGTGGGAAGGGGAGGGCTTGTCGTGGCAGGCACGGCGGCCTACTGCGTCGGCAACCTCAGGATACCCGGCTATGAGCTCCCGTGGGAAGATGGGACCTTTGAATATCCGAAAAACCTCGCTTCTCCGCTTCAGATAGAGATCGAGGCCTCCAACGGCGCGTCCGACTATGGAAATAAATTCGGAGAGCCGGTTATACAGGGCTACACGAGGTCCTTCGGCCTAAGACTTCCCAACGGTGAGAGAAGAGAGTGGGTCAAGCCGATAATGTTTACGGGCGGAATAGGGCAGATGGATGAAAGGCATGTTGAAAAAGGAGTGTCCGAGAAGGGCATGCTCGTTGTCAAAGTGGGAGGCCCGGCATATAGAATCGGAATAGGCGGGGGCGCGGCATCCAGCATGATTCAGGGCGAGAATATCGAGGAGCTGGACTTCAATGCTGTGCAGCGCGGCGACGCCGAGATGGAGCAGAAGATGAACAGGGTAATTCGAGCCTGCGTGGAGCTAGGAGACGGGAACCCCATAATAAGCATCCACGACCAGGGAGCAGGCGGGAATTGCAATGTCATAAAGGAGCTGATAAGTCCTGCAGGAGCGAGGATAGAGATACGGAAGATCCCCTTGGGAGACAATACTCTGTCTGTACTGGAGATCTGGGGCGCGGAATATCAGGAGTCCAACGCCCTTCTGATAAGTCCCGATAAGGAAGGGATGTTCGAAGAATTATGTAATAGAGAAAAGGTCCCGTGCGCCGTTGTCGGCACGATTACGGGCGACGGACACATTGTGCTTCATGATGAAAAAGACGGAAGCGAGCCGGTGAAGCTGGACCTAAGGAAGGTGTTGGGGGAAATGCCTCAAAAGACGTTCAGCTTCGATAGGATAAGGCCTGCTGTCGAGAGTTGCAGATTAGAAGACATTAAGATCGAGGATGCGTTGAAGAGGGTGCTGAGACTCGTCTCGGTCGGTTCAAAGCGTTTTCTCACGAACAAGGTGGACAGGTCCGTAACCGGGTTGATAGCTAGACAACAGTGCGCGGGTCCCCTTCAGCTCACTGTATCGGATGTGGCGGTGATCGGACAGAGCCATTTCGGAACAACCGGCGCGGCGATATCGGTCGGAGAGCAGCCGGTGAAGGGACTCATTGATCCGGCAGCGATGGCAAGGATGTCCGTTGCGGAAGCGATTACGAACATTGTCTGGACAAAGGTGAGCAGGATTGAAGACATAAGATGTTCCGCAAACTGGATGTGGCCCGCAAAGCTTGCCGGCGAAGGGGCCGCGCTCCATGACGCGGCAATCGCCATGAGGGATATCATGGTGGATCTGGGCATTGCGGTCGACGGGGGAAAGGACAGCCTGTCCATGGCAGCGGTTGTGACGCACAAGAACGGAAAGGAACTTGTCAAGGCCCCGGGAGCGCTCGTTATTTCCGCCTACGCGCCGTGTCCGGATATCACAAGGGTGGCTACGCCTGACATCAGGAGGCCGGGCAGGAGCAGACTGCTCTTCATAGACCTCGGAAACAACAAGAGGCGTCTTGGCGGTTCCGCCCTTGCACAGGTCTATGGACAGATAGGAGATGAGACCCCGGACATTGAAGATGCGGCCTCACTGAAACGCGCCTTCGCGATCGTTCAGCGGCTGCTTGGAGATGGCCTCATACTTGCGGGCCACGATGTAAGCGACGGCGGACTGATAGTGACATTGCTTGAAATGGCCTTCTCCGGGAATTGCGGGCTGAAGATAACCGTGCGCGCCGATACTTCAGCGCTTTCATATCTGTTTGCCGAAGAGGCAGGTCTTGTAATGGAATATGACATAAGAAATGAAGAAAAGGTCATCGAGACTCTTAAAGACGGAGATATCGCTTTCCAGGTGATAGGAGGACCGGTACAGGAAAAATCTGTGAGGGTAAGCTTTAATGATGAACCTGTTCTCGACGAAGATATGAGGGTTTTGAGGCAGTTGTGGGAGGAAACGAGTTATCAACTTGAGAGGCTTCAGGCAGATCCCCATTGTGCAGATGAAGAGAAGAAAAACATCTTTGACCGGAAAGGGCCCAAATTCGAACTTACATTCGTCCCCAAACCGACGCCGCCCGGCATACTCAAAAGCGATGGAAAACCTAAGATCGCGATAATAAGGGAGGAGGGAAGCAACGGGGACAGGGAGATGACCTCGGCCTTCCATTGCGCAGGTTTTGAGACATGGGACGTCTCGATGAGCGACCTCATCAGAGGCGACATCACCCTCGACCGCTTCAGGGGCATCGCCTTTGTTGGAGGGTTCAGTTACGCCGATGTTATGGATTCTGCAAAGGGATGGGCAGGCGTAATAAGATTCAACAAGGACCTCTACGCACAGTTTCAGAAATTCTACTTGCGCAGTGACAGCTTCAGTCTAGGTGTCTGTAACGGCTGCCAGCTGATGGCCCTTCTCGGCTGGGTGCCATGGCAGGGGATAGAAGACAGACTGCAGCCGAGGTTTATCCGGAACAGGTCCGGCCGATTCGAATCACGTTTCGTCTCGGTAAAGATACTGCCCAGTCCTTCTGTCATGTTTAAGGGAATGGAGGGATCAGTCCTCGGCATATGGGTGGCCCACGGAGAGGGAAGGGCTCTTTTCCCGGACGCGGAGATCAAAAAGAGAATCATAAATTCGAATCTTGCCCCGGTGAGATTTGTAGACGACGAAAAGAGGACGACAGAGGCCTATCCCTTTAACCCGAATGGCTCGCCGGAAGGCATTGCGGCCCTATGCTCGCCGGATGGAAGGCATCTTGCAATAATGCCGCACCCGGAAAGAAGCTTTCTGAAATGGCAATGGCCCTGGATGCCGGAGAAGTGGATTATCGGGGACGACGGCAATCCGCCCTTGCAGGCCTCGCCGTGGCTCAGGATGTTTCAAAATGCTAGGGAATGGTGCGAAAGGAATGCCCGGACCCGGAATCCGTAAGGCAGTACGACGGGAAGATATAAAGTCAGGAGTTTTATAAAATCATGAGTCTCGGCTGACAGAACGACCCAGCTACCTGTCTAGCCGACCGAGATCACTTTCTGATGCATATCTTCAACGGCATCGGCACCGGAGAATACATTGTCCTTCCGATATAAGTCCACTCGGGATTTGCGACATTATTGATCCGGACGTCGAAATTAACGCAGTAAGCCAGCCCGGCCGCAGGACGCACACTGAAATCAAGACCCTTGACGTCCTTTTCGACTTCGAATCTAAAGGCTATATCATTTACACCGACCCTTATCTCGTCGGGCAGTTTCGCGCTCCTCTGGTCGGTAACGACGAAACCATTTTCAACTCCCACATTGCCGACAAAAATATCCTTGGGATATACGACATTGGGAATATTGAGCCTTGCCATCCTGACATGCCAGGAATCCCCGACTTTCCAGATGAAAAGTCCTCCCTTCATCGAGATGATATTCGAGCTCGGTTCTCCTTCAACAAACATGTCGTAGGGAACGGGATTCCCTTGCTGTGGCATGGGAGGCTCTGACCCCGGTGGGCCCAGAATGGTATCACAAGAACTTATCAGCAAGAAGGAAAAGAAAGATATAGCTATCAGGATTATTCGTTTCATCATCAGACCTTATTCCAAGATTAGCATTTTAGCTTCCTCTAGTCAAGTTCCCTTCTTGCTTTTCTTGCTTCTCGGATACAGTTCTCCATGTTGGTGCCAAGGTTGGACTAAACCGTATTATATGGGGTAATATATTAATGTGCATGCAAGATCTTTCATGAAAAACATGAACGTGATGAACGCGTTCCTGGGGGCAATAGTGCTCTTTCTCTCCGTATACATACTTCCTCCGCTTTTGCATATACAGGCTAAAGTCTCTCTTCCCTCTGCGGCGAAGCCGGACGTGAAGGAAGAAAAGACAGTTGAGACCCAGCCGCCCTCTCCTAATGAATATACCTCCATCGCCGAACAGAATATCTTCCATCCTGAAAGAAAGATTCCGGCGGTTACGGCTGCTGCAGCGCCTCTTCCAAAGCCGGAGTTTGTACTCTTCGGCACATTGATAACCGGTGACGTGAGTCTGGCATACGTCGAAGACCTGAAGGCGCCTGCAAAAGGCAAACGTCAGAGGGCGATGAGAAAGGGGGAAGTCATAAGCGGCTTCACCCTGAAGGAAATAGATGCCGACAAGATCCTGATGACAAGAGGCGATGAAAAGATAGAAGTTAAGATCACGGACAAGGCAAGATCGAAGAGCGCGGCTACGGGCATAGGCCCTGTGCAAAATGGGCCGTCATTCCAGCCTACACCCGGGATAATGCAGCTGCCCCCACAGACTCAACTGGATGAAATGAGAAGGCGCAGGGCAGCGCTCCGATATATGCCGAAGAAACCATAAGGGCCTCAATATGGCCTTTCTTCCGCGTCATTTGCGCTCTTTCGGTCAATGACGCCTCTTAACACGTCTTCAAATTGCACGGCAATGTCATCCCACAAAAACTTGGCAGCGAACTCCCTGCCGCATATTCCCATAGATTTTCTTCTCTCGCCGTCGGCCAACAGCGTCTTTATTACCCCCGCGAGACTTTCTGCCGAGCCTGAGGAAAAACTGAGGCCGAACCCTTCCCGGCGGGCAAAAGCGAGCTCGGGGATATCGCTGACTATAACCGGTTTCCCGCATGCCGCAGCCTCCATCATGCTTACCGGAAAAGATTCATGGCGGGAAGGCAACACAAATATTCTCGCGCCTGCCAGAAGTCTTGTCTTTTCGTCTCCCGTCACAAATCCCGCGTATTCCACTTTAGCCTTTACAGGCGCATTCAGTCCGGCTGTGACCTCCGCGTATCTGTCAAACTCGTATCCGGCAAGAACGAGTCTGAGCTCCGGATATTCCGGACCTATCTCTTCAAAGGCCTTCATCAGCAGATCAAGACCCTTCGTATAAATGTCTATCCTGCTAAAGAACAGGATATAATCCCCTTCCACGGAAGTCGTCCTCAGAAGATCTTCATCAATCCCATTCGGTATAACGCAACTTAGTTTTACCCTTTTCTTGATCCTTGACATAACCTTTTCTCTTGTTATCCCGGAAACAAAGATAAACCTGTCGTAAAGCCGGGGATAGTGCCTCTCAGCAACGAACATCGGGGCCGCATAGAACGGAGGGAACTTCCCGAAAGAATGCCTCTCCATAATGCCCTGGATCTGCAGTATCACAGGCGCCTTGGAGAAAGATCCCGAGAAGAAAGGCGTTGCGGGCAGGAAATTCTCTATGACGATATCGAAGTTGTCGCTGTAGCTTCTGACAAAACCGGCCGCCTTAACAGTATATGAAAGGACGCTCCTTGTCAGACTTTCGCTCTCCGCTCCCACAAAGAGATGTTTCAGCCCCTCGATCTCCCCGTCTCTCGCGCCCCGATACTTCATGCAAAGAAGGGTAATGTCATGCCTGCCTTTCAATCTCTTATAGATCTCATAGGCCCTGACGCCTGCCCCCCCGAACCCGAAGGGGCTTCCGAGGCTCTCATAGATAAGCTGGAGAATCTTCATCTCATGTAAACATTATATATCGGGAAAAGATTTGAGGTCTTCAGCGCTACGGCATTAGAGTTGTAACAAAGATAGATTGCGGCAAAGAACTGTTCCAGAACGAAGTGTCGGTTAATTCAGGACAGCGGCCGCCGGACAGCACCCTGACGGAATATCAGCTGAAATATCAATACTCAGTCATTCCCGGGTGACAGTGCCCGCAATCATTGATGGGGAAGGCCACTCTCAGATGGCAAAGGCCGCACGATTCTCCCCTCGAAATAGCCGGCATCCTGTTCTTTTCCGGCAGATGAGATTCGAGCTTCCTGGGCGCTTTCTTGTCAGCCTTCTTATCGGCGCCTTTGTCAGGTCCCTTCTCTTCCTCTTTCGCCGGCTGCTTTCCTGCGCCGTTCTCGGGACTCTTCCCGCCTTGTTCCTTCGCGCCCTCTTCAGATTCTTTTGCAAGTTTCTTGTCGACCGGAAGAGGAAAAAGCTCCGGATGACAGTTGTTGCAGTCGAGCCATTCAGAATGTCTTTTATGAGAAAAAATCACAGAAGGCAGCGGGACATCCCAGTCCCCCTTAAACCGCATCAGCTTGACCATCTTCAGGTCGGGCGGCGGCTTTATAGACAGAATATTGATCGGCTTGATCAGGCCCTTTGCCATTGCCGCGGTCCAGTCGATTCCATTGCCGTATTTGGCCGGAGGGAGCCTCTTCCTGAGCTCCTCGAATTTCTCCTTTCCATAAGAGATATCGCCGTTATGACATTTCACGCAATCTTCCTTCTTTATGTGACCGAATACGGTTTTTCCGTCATGGCAGCCTGTCGCCCCGCAAAACCTGCCCTCCCTGTTGGCCTCTTCCGTTATCTCGGTGGTATTGACCTTAAACTTGAACTTAAGCTCAAAATGACAGACCCTGCAGGTATGCTTCACGCGGTGGATCCAGTGAGAGAAGGTGACCGGTTTGACTTTGTTCTTCTCGGAAATCCTGTTGATGAGGATATTGCCGTAGAGATAAGGCTGCGGCAATTGTGCGCCTTCATTTATCTGGCCGCGGGCATCATAGACCGCAATCCCCATGAGCACGCAAAGAAGCCCAAGGACCAACAGTTTAACCTTCATTCTTATACCGGGAAGGCTCGAGTTCGTGCAACAGGTCAGACATTGCCCTCGGAACGAAAACAAACAATTGCGAAAAACCGCTGATACTACTCACTTTGCTCAAGCGCCCCTTCACTGAATCTTAAGATTGACTATCGCCAATATACTAATTATAGAAATCGTTATTTGTCAATATTCCGGCTGCCCGGATTTCTTCTGAATTCCCCGCTTTTCCCGCCTCTTTTTTCGACGAGAAGAATATCCGATATGATCATCCTTTTGTCCACGGCCTTGCACATGTCGTATATTGTCAATGCGGCAACAGAGACCGCGGTCAGTGCCTCCATCTCTACCCCGGTCTGGCCTACTGATCTCACCCTTCCCTTTATACTCATACGGTCTTCTCCGACCGAGATATCCACGTCCACCGAGGTTATATTGAGAGGGTGGCACATGGGAACAAGCTCCCACGTCTTCTTGGCCGCCATTATCCCTGCCGTCCTCGCCACCGTGACAACATCGCCTTTAGGTATCGCTTTACTCCTCACAAGCTGTATCGTCTCGGGCGCCATAAAGATGGAACCCTCGGCCACCGCCTCTCTCTCCGTCGAAGGCTTGCCGGTCACGTCCACCATCTTCGCCCTGCCCTCTTCATCAAAATGGCTGAATTTCATCTAACCGCCTATCCTCGACATCGCCCGCAGTGAAAAGAGGGCCCTGCGCTGCCCCAAATTATGCCCCTCCGGTTTGACTTCGACGGACAGCCTGAGAAGACGCTCCAGCTCACGGTCCGATGACCGGTCCCGGAGCGCGGGCTTCAGATCGATCTCCGTCTCGGAAAAAAGGCAGGGTCTCAATCTGCCGTCGGCTGTGAGCCGGAGCCGGTTGCAGTCGCCGCAGAAATGATGGGTCAGGGCGCTGATAAAACCTATTACACCGGGGGCGTTTTCAAACCTGAAATAGCGCGCCGGTCCGTTCTTCCGAAGCTTCACCGGAAATAGAGGACCGACCTCTTCCACGGCCGACCTTATCTCGTCCGTGGAGATATATTTTCCCTCATTCCAGAAGTCGGTCGCTCCTATGGGCATAAATTCTATAAACCTCACATGATAGGGGGTATCCGCCGTCATCTTTGCAAACTGCCCTATCTCGTCGTCGTTGAGCCCCCTCACCGGCACCACGTTAATCTTTATAGGCAGAAGTCCGGCTTCTTTCGCCGCCTCTATGCCGTTTATGACTCTGTCTATTTCCCCTCCCCTCGTTATCTCACGGTATCTTTCGGGCTTGAGCGAATCGAGGCTTATATTCACCCTGTCCAGGCCGGCATCTGCAAGTTCATCGGCGTATTCTTGCAGGAGGATGCCGTTTGTAGTCAGACTTATATCCTCTATCGCAGAAATCTCTCTGATTGCACCTATGAGAAAGGTGACATTCTTCCTGGCGAGCGGTTCTCCGCCCGTAATCCTCACTTTTCTGACACCCAGGTTTGAGGCAATCCTCACAACTCTGACTATTTCTTCGTATGTGAGGATCTCTTTATGCTGGACCGGCTTGATACCGGCGGCCGGCATGCAATAAATGCATCTCAGATTGCACCTATCAGTGACAGAGATACGCAGATAATCAATGACGCGGTCGAAACCGTCCCTGAGCGGCATATCACTCATACTCGTACAGATAAAAGAGCTTTAAGCCCCTCATTTCAGCTGTTCCTCTAATCCGAAACGCTTTAGCCCTGGCCTTTTCTTGCCGCCTTCTTCGGTTTCTTTTCGATTTCGGCCCTCTTCTTCTTGGCTATCTCGGCCTCTTTGGAGTCGGGATACTTCTCGGTCAGCTTGTCAAATACGACCTTTGCGGTCTTTTTGTCTCCAATCTCCAGAAAAGAAAGACCCTGCTTCAAAAGGGCCCCGGGCACCTTCTCGTTGCGGGGATAAGTCTTTATCAATGTATCGTACGACAATATGGCATTTTCGTAATCCTTTTCCGCATAGTAAGACTCGCCAAGCCAGAAATACGCATTGCCGATAAGACTGTCGTTCGGATATTTCTTGATAAAGGCATTGAAGGCCTCCCTCGCCTCCTTGTAATGCTTGTCCCTGAACGAATTATAGGCGGACTCATAGGCCTTGATAGGGTCGCCCTCGGGCTTAGTCTGCTGAGACGTCTTCTCGGTCGCCTCCCCTTCCGCGGGTTTCTGCGGAGAAGGCGCCGCGGCTTCGCTGAGCTTGGCGAGTTTATCGCTGAGTTCCTTTGTCCGCATATCGAGCTTATTGATCTGGGAACGTAACAGCTCCACCTCTATGGAATTGTCCTTCACCGACTTGTCCATAAAGAACTTGCTCTCGTCAAATCTGCCATGAAGCACCTGAAGGTCCTTGGATATGTCCTGGACCTGGGAGTAGAGCGACGACTGGCTCTCCCTTATGGCGCTGAAGGACTCCTCCTTTGCCGCACCGGACATCTGCTGCTTGATCGCACCCATCTCCCTCTTGAGATCGTATGAGTCCTTCTTCAATTGGTTAACGTCGGCCTTCATGGTTTCGAAGTCCGACGTGGATACACACCCCTGAAGCAAGAAAAGAGAAAATGCTGCGACACAGAGAAAAATATGAGACCGGTACGCCCGCAGAAATGGCATATGGTCAGTGACGCTATGTATAACAGATACCCGCCCCGCCATTTCAGCCTTTCCCCTTCAAAATCACGAAGTGGGCCCTCCTGTTCCTGGCCCAGCAATCTTCGGTGTGCTCGGTACAGAGCGGCTTTTCTTTTCCGTAGCTTATGACGTCCACGCGCGCTGAAGGAACCCCGAGGGAAACGATATAATCCTTTGCAGATCTCGCCCTTCTGTCCCCGAGACCGAGGTTGTATTCGGATGTGCCCCTGTCGTCGCAGTGGCCTTCAATGAGTATCTTGTTTGCGGGGTTCTTTATAAGATAATCGGCAACCGCTTTAAGGGTAATCTTTGCATCTTCCCTTATTTCGTACTTGTCGTAATCGAAGTGAATGTCCTTGAACAATCCCGGGAGTTCAACCTCCTTGGGCGCTGTTTCCCCAGACTCTGTCTTGACGCCTTCCTCAGGAATTCTTGCCGGGGTCTGTTTCGGCCGTTCGGCCTCTACGTTCTGAGAAGGCTGCTTCATTTCTTCCTGCTGCGGCAGCGTAGCCACCGGCTTCTTTTCAGCACAACCCCAAAAAGCAAACCCCAGAATGACTGCAACCATTAAGAACTTTTTCATCGATGGGACCTCCTATAATGCAATTATTTAATTCGGCGACCATCGCGGGCCAAATGACTTTACCCCTCTGGGCGATATCCTCTTCTGCGCGTCTCCGGTCGATCTCATTATGTAAACAGCCCTTTCACCGTCCCTGTCCGATGAGAATACTATATACCTTCCATCCGGAGAAAAGGAAGGGTCTTCATTGTTACCCCTGCTGGTGAGCTGCGTCAGTCCGGAGCCGTCCGGTCCGATAATAAATATCTGGTTCCTGTTCCCCTGTCTTCCAGAAAAAACGATCCTGTCACCCTTGGGAGACCAGGAAGGGGAAGTATTGTAAGAGCCGCTAAAGGTCAGTCTCCTGATATTGTAACCGTTCCTGCTCATGATAAAGAGCTGCGGGGAGCCGTCCCTGTCGGAGACAAAACAGATCTGACTGCCGTCGGGAGAAAGCGAAGGCGAGACATCTATGCCCCGGGATGTGGTCAACCGCGAAAGTTTTGAAGACGCGATTCCATAGACGTATAGATTTGGAGCGCCGGCCACGGATGAAGAGAACATCACTTCATCGGCGTTAGGAGAAAAGTCTCCAGCGATGTTTGTGCCTTTTGAGGAGAACACCTTCGTCTCGGTCATTTTTTTGAAGTTTAACAGGTATATCCCCCATTGTCTATATCTTTCAGAGGAGTAAAGAAGCTTCGATCCGTCCCTCGACCAATGCGGAGAGAGGATCAAGTTCCCTTTTATTCCGAGAGAGTTCACCCTCTTGCCGTCCCAGTCGGACAGGAAAAGTCCGTCTTCGCCTCCCTTTCTCTCTACAAAGACGATTCTGGTCCTGAAGATGCCGTTCTCCCCCGTTATCTGTTTGTATATGTCGTTCGCAATAGTATGAGCAAGGGGCCGCAAAAGAGACGCCTCTGTCTGGTATTCTTTCCTGAATATCTCTTTTCCCTCCGCCACATCGAAAAGGGAGATCCGGGCGCTCAATTCCCTTTCCGTGGTCGTGACCTCACCCTTTACTACCACATCCGCGCCGATGGCCGACCAGTTCTTTTGATTAAAAGGCTGCGAAGGTGCTTCTATGAAAATATTCTTATCGAGGCAGAGAAAGACCCCCGTGAAATCAAGATCGTCCCTTATCACCTCAGAGACCTCTTTTCCCTGCGAACCCGTAAACTCCGAAATGGCGATAGGCACTTTCCTGACCGCCGGAGAAGAGATGTCGATATATACCTTGGCCTCGGCAAAAGGTGAAAAGTGAAAAGTGAAAAGCAGAAGGAACAAAATGACTTTGCGGACCGGCACGCATCTCTTCATGGATTGAATCTGACCCCTATCTCCATCTCATAAGGCGGCGGCGGAAGTGGGTTTGCCTCCCGTATGGCCAGCAGGACCGAACGGTCAAAGAGTGAGTTCCCCGAGCTTTTCTCTATCCCGTTTATCTCGACGGAACCGTCTTTCATTATCCTGATCGATACTACCGCCTCAAGGTTCTTCTCCTTCAAATCCTGCGGCAATCCCCATCTGTCCCATATCCGCCTCCTGACCTTTGTGTAGTAGTCGCTCACTGCGGGGCCGATGTTATTCCCCGCTGTCCCGCGCAGGGTACCTGTCTTGCCCCCGCTCGCATTACCTTTCAGAGGGATGATATCCTTTCTCAACTCGTTCCTCAGCTTCACGATCCTCTCTATATTCTTCTTTGCCTTCAGCACAGCGATACTTTCCTGCAGTCGTCTTCTTTCTTTCAAGGTAAGTTTCTTCGGCTCTTTCGGAGAAGGGCTGACAGCCTCTTTTTTGGATACTTCCTTCTTTGGTATGACTTTGGGAGGCTCCGGCACAGAGGTCTGACTCACCGCCTGAGTGCCGGCAGGTTCCTCTGACTTGACGTCTGACTCCACGAGGCTTACCACGTACGGCGACGGCATGGCAAAACGCGCCGATTGTTTCAGCAGCAGGAGGGCCGCCCCGAAGAAGGTGACATGAAAAACAAAGGAAAGGACCGCCAATCGCTGGAGAGAGGGAACATTCATTTCGTGCGGATCGCAGGCTCGGTAACCATTCCGAGCTTCTCTATTCCAGCCTCCTTGATCTCGCCCATGACCTCGACGACGAAGCCGTAAGGAACATCCTTGTCGGCCTTCAAGAAAACGTCAGGGTTCTGTTTGCTTATGGCCGCGAGTTTCTGTCTCAGATCATCGAGGGACACCCGGCTGTCATTCATATACAGTCCCTGGTCCTTCTTGATCACAAGGGAAACCCTCTCTTCGGGCGGCATGTCCTTGCCTTTTGCCTTCGGGAGGTTCACATCTATGCCCTGCTGCAGGAGAGGGGCGGTCACCATGAATATGATGAGCAAAACCAGCATGACATCCACCAGGGGTGTCACGTTTATCTCGGACATGACGCCTCTGTCCCTTTCGACTCTCATTGCGCCTCTTTGGTAAAGAACTCGAAGAGCTCCTCGGAGAAGTCTTCCATCTCAATGATCATCATCTTGGCGCGGCTCAGGTAGTAGTTGAAAGCAACGACCCCGGGGATGGCGGCTGCCAGCCCGGCCGCGGTCGTAATCAATGCCTCGGCAATGCCGGGCGCCACTATTGCGAGCGAGGCAGAGCCTGCGGCGCCTATTCCCCTGAACGCGTCCATTATTCCCCAGACAGTTCCGAAGAGGCCGATAAAAGGAGTCGTCGAGCCGGTCGTCGCGAGGAAATTGAGATAAGACTGAAGTTTGGCGGCCTCCAGCGCCTCATATCTCCTCAGAAGCCTTTTTACTTCATCCCTGCTCGTCCGGCCCTCGTCTGCGTATACGGATTTGAACAGGCTCGCGAGCGGACTGAGGCCAAGACCTCTTGCCGCGCTGAAAAGACCCTTGACATCACGACCCGCCCTGAAGGTCCGCAGAAACGAATCCGATTCCTTCGACGCCTTGGAGAAATACCTGTGCTTATAAAATATTATCGCCCAGGAAAACACCGAAAAGAAGAGAAGGATAACCAGGATCCCTTTGACAACATATCCTGCATGCAGGATTAATTGAATAGTTGAGCCTTGCATGAACACCTCGTTATGCTTATTTCAGTTCAGATTATAAAATGTCGGCATAAAAAGTCAATCGGACTTAAGCGGCAACTGCAGGTGACGGAACGAGTCCGCGCTTCCTCCGGAAGCCTTTTGTCACGCCCTCTTTATGCTGAAGTCTTGCGCGATGATCCGTATTTGTGGCGGACAAACTCGATAACACCGGGGAGGACCGAAATTACAATGATGGCGAGGATCACAAGCGTAAAGTTCCTCTTGATGACGGGAATGTTTCCGAAGAAGTAGCCCCCGAACACAAAGGCCCCGACCCATGCTATGCCTGCGGACACGTTATAGACCATAAAACGTCCGTAGGTCATGAAGCCGATGCCTGCCACAAAGGGGGCAAAAGTGCGGATGACCGGGATGAACCTGGCTATGACGATAGCCTTTCCACCGTGCCTTTCATAGAACCGGTGGGTGCGTTCCAGATACTCCTTATTCAGAAAACGTACTTCTTTCTTGTGAAAGACTTTTGGCCCGATGTAGTGACCGATCCAGTAATTGACTGTATTGCCCGCAACTGCGGAAAGGCTGAGAAGTCCGAACAGCCATCCAACACTCAGGGAACTGCCTGCAGCAACAGCCCCGGCGGCGAAGAGCAGCGAATCGCCCGGGAGAAAGGGAGTTACGACCAGGCCTGTTTCACAAAAGATCACCAGGAAAAGAATCGCATGGGTCCATGCGCCATAATCCCGGATAATCAGTTCAAGATATTTGTCGAGATGTATGACAAAGTCCAAAAGCGTGTTAGCCAATTCCACAAGACCTCCCCGGCAGATAAGTTCCCTCTACCTTGATTTGAGGATAATGTAAGTCGCTCCCAGTCCGCCGTCGCAGTCCCTCGCCGTGGCATAGGCTGCCGTCCATTTCCTGAAAGCGCCGTGAAGCCAATTCCTCAACGCTTCCTTAAGGACAGGCCCTACCGGAGACCTCAGTCCCCTCCCATGTATCACCTTTACACAGAACAGCCGCCTTTTCACGGCCTCCCTGAAAAAATGTCCGAGTGCCTTATCGGCTTCATCGACCGTCATCCCGTGGAGGTCTATAAAATCCTGGACAGAAAAATCACCCCTGTGCAGTCTGCCGGCAACGCCTCTACTCATTTCAGGCAGCGTCCATTCTATATACTCACCCGTGTCGGCGATCCGGATCTTCCTCTTCCCTGCCACTATCTCGTTCAACACCTCAAGGGTGTCGTCCCCGCGGAAGGGACGCGGCCTGATCCCCGGAGTAGCCCTTAAGGGGATTTCCCTGAACTCCTTTATCTCTCTCACGTCGGCCATTGCCTCACGAAACAACTCTTCATCGCTCTTGCAGTTCTGTTCTTCATCAGAGTGCCGGGAACGAACAATACCATGGACGTTGCCTTGCTGCAGGAAATGAAAGACCCCCTTAAGTTCCTTCAGTTCTTTAAGTGTAACGCCGCCGCTTGACCGCTTCATATTTCACCTTCCCGGAACATCTTATTAATTATATCAAAAATACCTGTCCGGAGACTCGATGAAAGGAAGAAAGAGCATCACCTCAGGACACCCGGTTGCTTCAAAAAAGTATAATAAGAAATGCCGAGACGGATAAGGTTGACTCTTCAGTATGACGGCTCCGCTTATAACGGATGGCAGATACAACCTTGCGGGACAACCATCCAGGGAATCCTGGAGGGATGTCTGCGCAGGATAACAAATGAAAAGGTCTCGGTAATCGGAGCAGGCAGGACAGATGCCGGGGTGCATGCCGTCGAACAGGTTGCCGTTTTTGATTCGGGTTCCGCAATGGAGGCCGGAGTCATAAAGAGGGCGCTGAATGCGCTGCTCCCGCATGATATCAAGGTCATGGGGGCAGTCGAGGCTCCGGCCGATTTCCACCCGAGATACAGCGCCGTCTCAAAGAGATATTTTTATATCATCGCGAACATGAGAGATGTGCCGGTCTTTATACAAAAGTATGTCTGGCAGATAACGGCGGAACTCGATGTAAAGGCTATGGACAAAGGGGCCTCGCATCTCCTGGGGACCCATGATTTTTCATCTTTCAGGGGGGCCGGATGCGGCGCAAAACAGCCGGTCAGAACAGTTAGGCTTCTCCGGGTCGAAACCTTGCATGAGATCGAGCTGTTCACCAGGTTCCACGGCAATTTCATAAAAGTGGCCATAGAGGCGGACGGCTTTCTGAGACATATGGTGCGGAATATCGTAGGTACGCTCGTCGAAGTGGGAAGGGGCAAAATAGGTCAGGAAATGATTAGAGACATCCTAGCGTCGAAGGACAGGAGGTTTGCAGGCCCCACCGCACCTCCGCAGGGCCTTTTCCTGGAAAAGGCGTTCTATTAAGTTCCGTACGTGTCTTTACCCGGGGGTTTCCTCCCTCGTGGCCTTTTCGAGTTCTTCCTTCTTCTCCTGACAGTCCCTGCACAGGATGGCAAAAGGCATTACCCTAAGTCTCTCGGCAGAGATCTCGCCTCCGCAATCTTCGCATATGCCGTAACTTCCCTCTCTGAGTTTTCTCAAAGACTCGTCGATCTTAAGGAGGCTTTCTCTGTGGGTTTCGAGCAGCCTTAGATTAATATCCGCAGAGAGATCGACGACCGACCAATCGCCGTCGTCAAGGGCGGTCTCCACAAGCTGTGTCGCGTCCCCTTTTATGTATTTCGCGATCTCGGACTTGGCCTCTTTGACGATCTCCTCTCTCGCATAAATAAGCTGTTTCTTGAGTATCGCCTGTCTCGAACCCTCACCCGCAGACGGTACCTTTCTGACTTTTGGCGGAGTCTTCTTGGCCTTGACAGCCGGTTTGGCCGCAACAGGCGCGACTTTCTTCCGGACCGTCTTCTTAGCAGGCCTTGGTGTCTTCTCGGTCTTAACAGCGGTTTTCTTTGTCTCTGAAACGGGTTTCTTTTTTAGTTTCTTTTGAGCTCCGACTTTCTTCATCGATTTTAGCGGTCCCTTCCTCACTGCCTCCGGCTTCTTCTTTTTCTTAAGAGCCATATCTACTTGGTCCCCTCGACAGGTTTCTCTTCCTCCTTGAATACCTCCAGAATGCTCCTGACCTGTATCCCCGCCTGCTGAAGCGCCTTCTGGACATCAACGAGTTTGGCGTCCTTCACTTTCACGACATAATTAATGTTCGTCATGTCACACCTCCATTATCTCATTTTCCTTATGTTTGAGCACTTCGTCAACCTTTACGATATATGAGTCTGTCAGTTTCTGGATCTCATCGTGAGATTTCTTTGCGTCGTCTTCGCTGAGATGTTTTTCTCTTTCGAGTTTTTTCAGTTCCTCGTTGGAATCCCTGCGTATGTTCCTGATGGCGACCTTTGCTTCCTCGGCCCTCTTTTTCACAACCTTGACGAGTTGTTTTCTGCGTTCTTCGGTAAGAGGGGGTATGGTAATCCTTATGATCCTGCCGTCGTTTGAAGGCGTGAGTCCTAAATCGGATTTCATAATCGCCTTTTCTATCTCGGATATGAGCCTCTGCTCCCACGGCTGTATCGTGATCTGCCTGCTTTCCGGAATACTGAGGCTCGCAATCTGCTGTAACGGCGTGAGCGTCCCGTAATAATCCACTGAAATGCCTTCGAGGAGGGCCAGAGAGGCCCGCCCTGTCCTTATGGAGCCGAAGTCTTTCTTGAGGGCGTCTATTGCCCCATCCATTCTCTCAGCGGTCTTTGCTTTCAGAACCTTCTCCATTTCCGACCTCTCGCCTCGAGTCTCTCACTACGGTCCCGACGGCCTTTCCGTATACTATCTTCTTGGTATTTCCTTTCCCTCTCATATTGAAAACCACAATAGGGAGATTGTTGTCCATGCAAAGAGATATGGCCGTAGAGTCCATTACAGCCAAACTCTTCTTGAGCACGTCCATATATCTGATAGTCGAAAACTTCCTGGCCCGGGGGTCTTTTACAGGATCAGACGAATAGACACCGTCCACCTTTGTGCCCTTCAGGATTATCTCGGCCCCGATCTCCACCGCCCTTAGTGCGGCGGCGGTGTCAGTCGTAAAGTAGGGGTTTCCAGTACCGGCAGCGAAGATTACGACACGGCCTTTCTCCAGATGCCTGACGGCCCTCCTCCTGATATAGGGCTCAGCAAGCTCCCTCATCTCTATCGCGGACTGGACTCTTGTGGGGACCCCTATCTTTTCGAGGGCATTCTGAAGGGCGAGGGCGTTTATAACGGTCGCAAGCATTCCCATATAATCCGCAGAGGCCCTCTCCATTCCCCTCACGCTCGCCTCGACGCCCCTGAAGATGTTCCCGCCCCCTATAACCACGGCTATCTGGATGCCCGCGGCCGCAACCTCCTTTATTTCGGAGGCCATATAACGGACAGTTGACGAATCAATGCCGTAACCCTTATCGCCCATAAGGGCCTCTCCGCTCAGCTTCAGCAATATCCTTTTATACTTAGGTCTCTTCACCGCTCAGCCTGAAACAAAGGGGGTACATCAGAGATTCATCATGCAAAACCAGGCTTCGTGGAACGCCCTGACCCTAAATCTATTGGCGCTCTCCGACCTGGAATCTTGCGAAACGCTTTATGATAATGTTTTCACCCAGTTTCGCTATCTTCTCGATCACAAGGTCCTTGACCTTCAGCTTCTGCTCGGGGTCCTTTATAAAGATCTGCTCAAGAAGGCAGGTTTCACTGAAAAACTTTTCGAGCTTCCCTTCCACGATCTTTTCTACGACCTGCTGCGGCTTGCCGGCGATCTGCGACCTGTATATCTCTTTTTCCGCCTCTATGATTCCGGCAGCTACATCCTCCCTTGAAACATACGTCGGATTTGCCGCGGCTACGTGCATCGCAATGTCTTTAACAAGCGCCCTGAAGTCATCGGTCCTCGCAACGAAATCTGTTTCGCAGTTCACCTCCACAAGGACCCCTATTCTGTCCATATGAATGTAGGAGCCGACAATGCCTTCGGAGGCGGTCCTGCCCGCTTTCTTCGAGGCCGTAGCAAGCCCCTTCTGACGCAGAATCGTGAGGGCCTTTTCGAAATCGCCGTTGCTCTCTGAGAGCGCCTTCTTGCACTCCATCATGCCGACGCCTGTCTTTTCCCGCAGTTCTTTCACCATATCGGCCGATATCGTTGTCATGCCGAGACCTCCGCTCCCGCGCCCCTCGATTCCTGCAGTCCTTCTTCTGCCTGCTCCTTCCGGACCCGTTCCTCAAGCAGCAGCTTTTCAGCCTCGGCCTCGGCAGCCTTTGCCATCGCCGCCCTGCCCTCGTTCACGGCATCGGCCATCTTGGAGGCGATCAATTTTATTGCCCTTATGGCGTCATCGTTGCCGGGTATGACGTAGTCGACCTCGTCGGGGTCGCAGTTTGTATCGACCACGGCCACGACGGGCACAGAGAGTTTTCTCGCCTCGGCAATCGCTATCCTCTCCTTCTTCGGGTCTATCACGAATATTGCTCCCGGCAGGCCGGACATCTCCTTTATGCCGCTGAGGTTCTTCTCGAGCTTCGATCTCTCTTTTTCGAGTATTGCAACCTCTTTTTTAGAGAGGGCGTCATATGTGCCGTCCTCTTTCATCTTTTCTATGCTCTTCAGACGTTCGATGCTCTTCTTTATGGTCGAAAAATTCGTAAGCATGCCCCCGAGCCAGCGCTGGTTTACATGAAAGGCGACTGCCCGCTGCGCCTCCTCCCGTATCGCGTCCTGCGCCTGTTTCTTGGTGCCCACGAACAGGATGGGAACTCCGCTTGCGGATGTTTCCCTGATAAAGCGGCAGGCGTCCTCTAGTCCCCTCAGGGTCTTCTGAAGGTCGATAATGTATATGCCGTTTCTCTCGCCGAAGATGTATTTCTTCATCTTCGGATTCCACCGCTTCACCTGATGGCCGAAATGGACTCCGGCCTCGAGAAGCTCTTTCATCGTTACTACCATAGAACCTCCTCTGGTTTTTTCCTCCGCCGTTTCTCCGAAAGACCTGGCTCTCGGAACCTCTTTGCCCTCCTTAAATATAAGAAGGGACCAGAAAGTGGGATTAAACGGCGTGCGTAGTTGTTATCTTGCCTGTTTTCAAACTCAACAGGACCCGCTTATCCTCTTAAGAATGCAAGCTTAGCACAAAAAAAGCTTTTTTTGCAAGGCCGAACGGGCCTTCGTTGAAAAACGAAAAATCCCTGTGATAAAGTTCATTAGAGATGGCAAGCGACAAGAATCCGGACGTGGAAGCATTGATCAACTCGCTCAGCGAAGTCGTTTTGCTGCTGGACAAAGGCAACACAATAACCTTTATAAATAAGACGGGAGAGGAGTTCTTCGGCAGAAGTCATCAGGAGATAATCGGCAAGAGGCTCGCAGAACTTTATCCCGGCAGTGCAGTCATCTCAAGGCTGGCAAGAAAGGCCATGAAAGAGCTTAGGTCTTTCAGCGCAAAGGACGTGGAGGCGAGAATCGCGGGTATTTCGAGGATCGATCTCGACATCTCTCCTTTTATCGTCGACGACAGATGCGAGGGGGTCCTGCTTTCAATCCGTGAGAACGTGTCGATCGCAGAAAGGGAGGATTTTTCATTCGATTCGGTCACTTATCTTCTCGGCAGCATCGCTCATGAAATCAAGAACCCCCTCGGAGGCATAAAAGGCTCGGCGCAGCTTTTGAGGAAGAAGCTCCTCGACAGCCGGACTGAGTCGTCCGCCGTGGATGACGCCGATGAGTATCTGGGCCTTATAATCAGGGAAACGGACCGGCTTGACACAGTGCTTCAGAACTATCTGACGATGAGCAGAAAGCCGGTTCTCCAGAAGGTGAACATACATGAGGTGATTGAGAAGGCTATCTCGATAATGCATCTCTCTTTGGAAAATGCTAAGATATCCTTGCAGCGTTTTTATGATCCAAGCCTGCCGAAGGTTGTCGGGGACGGGAGCAAACTTCTCCAGGTTATTCTCAACATAATAAAGAACGGTATTGAAGCCATGCCGAAAGGAGGAACTCTGAGCGTTGCGACGAGGCCGTCGGTCGAACACGTCGTGCAGAACGGACGTGTAAAACGGTGGGCCGTGGTCTCCATCGGGGACACAGGGAAGGGCATCCCCAAGGGAGAGATCCAGAAGATATTCCTGCCTTTCTATACAAGGAAGAAGAAGGGGACCGGGCTCGGACTCGCCCTTTCAAAGAAGATCATAAAAGACCACAACGGCCTTATCAGAGTTGAGAGACCGGACTCGGGAAAGGGGACGATATTCCACGTATACATACCCTTCGCCAGTGAATAACAGTCAGCGTTCATGATTGGACGGAGGTCGGGGAGTTTCCTATTGGAGCGGAGATGGATAAAGAGATCCTCATAATCGACGACGACGAAGCCATAACGTGGGTCGTAAAGAAGGCCCTTGAGCCGCTGGGCTTCAAGGTGGTTTCGCGCCCGAAACTTTCTTCCGGACTGAAGGCGGTCAAGGGAGGGTTCCAGCTGATCCTTCTGGACATAATGCTTCCCGACGGGAGCGGACTCGATGCGCTGAGAGACATCAGGGGATCATACAGCGACGCAGTAGTGATCATGATTACGGCGCACGGCAGGATGGAAAGCACTATAGAGGCCATGAAGGAAGGGGCCTATGACTATATAGAAAAGCCGTTCGACATAGAGGAGCTCAAGATGACTGTGGAGAAGGCTTTCAAGGACATGGCGGTAAGGGAGGAACTGAACAACCTCCGCAGCGCGGCAGCCGAGGCCGAGGAACCACAGATAGTCGGGAGAAGCCCGAAGATACTGAAGGTATTCAAAGACATCGGAAGAGTTGCATCAAAAGACATAACCGTATTGATTACGGGTGAAAGCGGCACCGGCAAAGAGCTTGTCGCAAAGGCCGTTCATTATAACAGCAATCGCAGGACGGGACCGTTTGTCGCAATAAACTCGGCCTCCATTCCGAGGGACCTCCTGGAGGCCGAACTCTTCGGCTGGGAAAAGGGCGCGTTTACGGGAGCAAAGGACAAACATGCCGGCAAGATCGATTCGGCCAACGGCGGGACAATATTCCTGGACGAGATATCCGAGCTGGATCTGAACCTTCAGGCCAAGATCCTGAGGTTTATGCAGGACAGAAAATTCAGCCCGCTCGGGAGCAACAGAGAGATAGAGGCAGATGTAAGAATCATCGGTGCTACAAATAAGGACCTGAAAGACGCATTGGCAAAGGGGACGTTCCGCGAGGACCTTTATTACAGGTTCAATGTTGTGCAGATAAAGCTCCCTCCGCTCAGGGAGAGGCGGGAGGACATTGTGCTTCTTGCGAAACATTTTCTGAAGGACGCCGAGAGGAAGTTTGAGACGGGCAAGAAGGAGCTTTCCCGCGAGGCAAGGGACCTTCTTCTCAAATATGATTGGCCCGGCAACGTAAGAGAGCTTGAGAATGCCATCAAAAGGGCGTGCGTTCTTTCAAACGGAGCTGTCATAGAGAAGCGCGATCTGCCGCTCGAAGAGGCCGGCTCCGGCTCGATCAAGGAATTCCTCGAAGAAAAGCTGAAGCGCTACCTTAAAGAGATGACCCAGATGGAGAACTGCCGCCTTTATGAAACGGTGATTTCCGAGGTCGAAAAGGCGCTTCTCAGGATCGTGCTCGACGAGACGGGGGGCAATCAGCTGAAGGCCGCAAAGACCCTCGGCATCAACAGAAACACCCTGAGGACGAAAATAAGGGAATACAAGATAAAGCAAGGCTCAACCTGAGAAGCGATTGATTTTGTTTTGATCTCTGTGGTATAAATAACAACTCCTTGCCCTCGCGCGGGTCCTGGACCTTTGAAGGCGCGGGCTATTCCGGTCCGGGGCCATTGGCTTGCGGCGGACCCATCAGATGGGAAAATCCATAAGGAGGTGTTCAGATGAACATCTACGAGAATATTGTGATCCTCAATGCATCCCCCTCCGATGAAGATCTTGAATCGTCGACCAATAAGATAAGAGACCTCATTACAAGCTCGGGCGGCGAAATACTCAAGGTGGACGTATGGGGAAGAAGAAAGCTTGCCAATGAAATCAAGAAGCAGAGAAAAGGCTTTTACGTGCTCTTCACCTTCAGGGCTCCTTCATCTCTGACGAGGAAGCTCGAAGACTATTACAAGGTCTTCGACCCGGTAATAAAGTACATGATCATAAAGCTTGAGAAGAAGCAGAGCGCTCACGTCCTGGCGAGCCTTAACCCTCTCCAGAAGGGAGAGGCGGCAGCGGCAGGAGCAACCGAGCAGCCCGCAACCCGCTGAGAGGCGAAATGTACAACAGGATCATATTGATAGGCAACCTTACAAAGGACCCCGAACTGAGATACACGCCCCAGGGAACGCCCGTCTGCAGCATACGGCTGGCCTGCACGACGAAATACAAATCCGCGGACTCCATGAAGGAGGAGACGCTTTTTATCGACGTGGTGGTCTGGGGCAAACAGGGAGAGTCCTGCAGTCAGTACCTGAGCAAGGGGAGTTCCGCCCTCGTGGAAGGGAGACTCCAGGAAAGACGGTGGGAGTCGGACGGCCAGCAGAGGTCGAAGTTCGAGGTTGTGGCTCAGACGGTGAGGTTCCTCTCGAGGAAGGGGACCGGAGAGGGTCAGGGGGCCCCTGACACGGAGATGCCGCCTGAAGGGACGACCGATCTTGAGCCCTTTTGATCATCTGTGGGTTTCTTGGAAATAAATCTTGTTCATATATAAGAAGATAATGAAAGGAGAAGACAGTGCAGCAGAGAAGATTCCAGAGGAGAAAGTTTTGCAGGTTCTGCGCGGAGAAGGTCGAGTTCATCGATTATAAAGACATCAAGACACTCAGGAGTTATTTGACGGAAAGAGGCAAGATACTTCCGCGAAGGATGACCGGGGTGTGCGCCAGACATCAACGGAGTCTGAATGAATCCATAAAGAGAGCAAGGAACATCGCCCTTCTCTCCTTCGTGGAAAAATAGATGAGGATCCCCAAGACCTGGGTCCCCCTGATAGCGAAAAAGATAATCGACGACATGCTCTCTAAGGAGCTGATCAGTGCCAAGACTACTGCGGCAGAAGTCCTGGCAGAGACGGAAAAGCTTATCATGGAGGAGCTCATAATCGAGGACCGGGTGAACGACGAGGTCAGGGAAATCCTCAAGAAATACACCGGAGAGATAGAGAAGGGCAGGCTCGACTACAGACGAATGTTCGAGCTCACAAAGAAGAAGATCGTTGAAGAAAGAGGCCTTATCCTGTGACCCTCTCCGACGAAAAGATTTCGCATCTCAGCCATGTTCTCCTCAAGGGCTTGATGGATAAAGACCTGATTGCCCTTCAGGAAGAAGAAGGCAAGGCAAGGCGCGAGATAAAGCGCTCCGTGGTCGCGTTCCTCAAGATAAGCGAAGATATCGATTCTGCTGTCAGAAGGAAGTTGCAGTCCTTTTCAAGAAAGATAGTCGAGGGAAGTCCCGAGTGGGAGGTACTCTACAAAAAGTTTTACAAAGAAGAAGCGGCCAGAAAGGGTATGGCGTCAGAGTAAAAAGGGCTTTACTCCCCGCTCTTCTTGTCCTTTCATACGCCGGACTAATCTTCAACTTCCCCGCTGCAAAGACCGCGCTCTGGTTTGCGTTGTGCTCCTTCATCGGAGCATCTTATTCCTATCTCTCCTTCGTCAGACGCCAGAAAAAGTACACGCTCGAAACCCTTTTGTCCTTCAGCCTCCTGCTTGCGGGCCTGCTTCAGTTATCCGGGCGCAACTGGCTGCACATCGCATATCTGCCCTTCCTCGTAGTGCTTTCCACGGTCTATCGACCGGCGATCATTGTGCCGCTCAGCCTTGCCGTTCCCTTCCTTGAAATAAGGCATTTTGCAAAAGGCGCCTTTGCAGAGGAGGCCTCCCTCGTCGGCGCCGCAATCCTGAGCGGAGTGCTTTCATCCGTCATTCTCTCACGCGTAAGAAGAGAAAGGGACTCGTTGAAAAAGCGCCTCGATTCTTTGAAGGAGGAGGCCGAGCAGATTGATGTGGGCACGCCTGCAATCAGCATCAGCAGCGAAGGTCTGGCCTCCCAGCACCTGTCAGCGGCAAACGAGGCGAACAATGAGATACAAGAGGTTCTCCTCCTTGTCAGGCATGCCCTTTCCTGCGACTCCGCCGATATGATTGTCCTCAAAGACGGTTTCTCTCAAGTGAGATGCTCCTCGGACCCTTCAAGGCAGGGACTTGCCTGCAATGAGGAATTGGTTGTTTCATGTATGCGGGAGAAGCACTGGTCGGCATTCAACGGTCCGGGCGATGACGGAAACCCGTGCCGTATCGCAGCCCCGCTCATGGACGGGGATATTGTCACCGGCGCGCTTACGGCCAGGAGAAGCAAGCCCTTCAGGGAAAAAGACGCAAGGACAGCCGAGATGTTTGCGCTTCTGATCGCAGGCATCGTTAAAAGACACCGTATCCATTCCCAGCTGCGCAAGGAGCACTTGATGCTGAAGAAGCTTAAGGAAGGCGGCTCCCGGCTCATCTCGTCGCTGAGGACCGAAGACATCGCCGGGAGCCTGATCGACGCCGCCTACAGCATCGCTCCGCAGAAGAGGGTTTCTATAGCCCTTTTTGCGCCCAAGGACGGGAGGTTCGAGATCTTGCGGCAGATAGGGTTTCCCCTTCGGGAAACAGAGAGCTTCGATCTGAGGAATACGCGGATTGGACTGGTAAGCAAGAGCCGGGAACCCGATTACATTTCGGACCTCAGGAACGAAAGAAACCCGGTCTTGCCCTTTAGGGTCGGCAGTGAAGGCTCGGTCTTCATGCTCCCCCTTTCATACGAAAAGGAGCTTCTCGGCATACTGGTATTTCTCTCGCCTTCGGTCAACGCACTACGTCCTTATCAGATCGAGCTGCTCAAGGTGCTGGGCAATCAGGCTGCCTCTTCAATGGCAAACGCGAGGTTCCATGCCGAGATAGAGCGGATGGCTGTAACCGACGGCCTGACAGGTCTTTTCAATCACAGAAATTTTCAGGAGAGACTCTCTGAAGAATTCAAGAGACTGCAGCGATTTCCTGAGCCGTTCTCCCTTCTTCTTATCGATATCGACTTTTTCAAGAAGATCAACGACGTCCATGGCCACCCCGCGGGAGACGAAGTCCTGAGAAGTGTCGCCCGCGTGATAAAGGAAGCAGTCAGGGACGTGGATGTGGCGGCCCGATACGGCGGAGAGGAATTTTCTGTAATACTTTTGGGGACAAACCATGAAGGGGCGCTGAACATGGCGGAAAGGCTGCGGACATCTGTCGGGAAGAGGGAATTCGACATTGCGGATTTGAAGGTCACGGTGAGCGTCGGGGCGGCCACGGCGCCTTACGACGCGGGGAGCAAGGAAGAGCTCATAGAAAAGGCGGACAAGGCGCTTTATCATGCCAAGAGAAACGGCAGGAACAGGTGCGTCCTATGGCGCGAAATCAAGTAGAAAAACTGAATGTTACAGGTGCGATGTTTATTCCAATGAGTTATCATAGTCTATTACAAGCGGTCGCTGGTCCATGAAGCCCTTTATTGCAGACGTTACAGAGACAGAGATAAGAAGAGAACGGTCAAAGGCCCGGGAGCTTAGAAAGACACAGTGGTGGAAGAGAAAGTGCGCTTCAGGGATTTGCTATTATTGCGGGCGGAAGATCAATCCCGGGGACCTGACGATGGACCATATCGTGCCCATTATAAGAGGCGGAAGATCAACAAAGGGGAATGTCGCACCCGTCTGCAAAGAGTGCAACGACAGGAAGAAATACCTTCTCCCTATAGAATGGGAAGAGTATCTGGAAAGACTGAGGGGAGAGGAAGACTGATCCGTATGGACATATTCCAAAAGATTGCCGAAAGGAAAATACAGGAGGCTGTCGAAAACGGAGAGCTTGATAATCTGTCTAACAGAGGCAAGCGCATAAATCTGGAAGAGGACTGGTTTGTCCCTGAAGATCTGCGCGCCGCTTACAGGGTCCTGAAGAACGCCGGATATATACCGCCCGAGCTCGAAATAAGAAGAGAGATCATGAGCCTGAAAGACCTGATCTCAACCCTCGACGACGAACAAGAAAGGATTAAAAAGATCAGGGAGTTGAACTTCAAGATCATGCAGTTCAACGTTATGAGGAAGAAGCCCTTGCACCTTGAGGGCTCCCCCGAATACGAGCAGCGGATCTTTGAGAAATTCACCGGGAAGTAGTCTTGTTCGGGGAGGCTTCTCTCCGCCTTTCGTCCAGCGTTGTTTATGTAACATTAGAGTATATTTTGGGGCCGCAAGAGATGGGTGAAAATAAATGCGATAGCGAGACCTCCTCCCTGAAGGCTGAGATCAGGAGACTCAGGGAGTCCCTGACCGGGCTTACCGCTCCTCTTCCGGCGTTGCTCAGGAGGCGTGGTTTCAGGATTTACAAGAAGGAGCCTTCGGACGACCTTCTTGTCCCGAAGGAACGCTTCATCGACCGATATTACCTGTCTCTTCAGAGATATTCCTTCAGGCTCTTTCTCAGAGATGTCATAAAACACCAGGCCGGCTTCTCGCCCAAAGACGTGACCCGTTATGCGGTAGCCGATGTGACGAAGGAATATATCGATCTTCTGACTTCTATCGGACTTCTGAGAAAGAAGGGCGGCTCGTACAGCCTCAGAAGACAACCCGTAAAGAGCTTTGGTCCCACGCTGGAATGGTTTCTTTCGGAGATATTCAAGAGAGAGTTTGAGGCCGAGGCGATATGGGGCATAAAGTTCAAAAGACCGGCTGTCGGGGGAGACTATGATTTGATAGCGAAGATCGACAGTTCGGTCCTCTACATGGAAATCAAGTCTTCCCCGCCGAAACAGATATACGCCGGCGAGATCTCGGCATTCCTGGACCGCGTCATCGACCTGTGTCCGGAGATGGCGATCTTCTTTATGGACACCGAATTAAGGATGAAGGACAAGATAGTCCCGATGTTCGAAGAGGAGTTTTTGAGGAGGTCAGATAACGGACTTGCCACTATTTCGGCCGGGGACAAGATTTCGGAGATCGAAAGGATCGAAAAAGAGCTCTTCCACATACAAAACAAAATCTTTATAATAAATGCGAAAGACAGCATTGTTAGTAATATAGAGAAAGTCTTGGGCCGATATTTCAGAAAGAGATCATAATATACCCGGAAAAAGGAGGAGGGAAAAAGACATGATGAGTTTCAAAAAGTTAAAAGGGATCGTCTCGGTAGCCGATGGAAGATTTCAGGTTAATGACAGCGAAGCTTTAAAAGGACTGATGGATGAGCTTGTGTTCAAGGCAGTGTTTGCCGACACCGAAGAGACAAAGAAAGACCTTCTCATTATCATTAAGGAACTGGCGAAGGCAAGCGGCGCAGTCCCGGCATCGATTCAGGGACTATATGCGGAATTAGGCCGCAGTTACCGGGGCTTTACCGTGCCCGCGATGAACATTAGAGGATTGACCTATGACACTTCGAGGGCAGTGTTCAGAAAGGCGATCGAAAAGAAGGCAGGCGCCTTTATTTTCGAGATCGCGCGCTCGGAGATCGGCTATACAAAGCAGCGTCCCCTTGAGTACGCGGCAGTGGTGCTGGCGGCCGCGGTCAGGGAGGGGTTCAGGGGCCCCGTTTTCATCCAGGGCGACCACTTTCAACTCGTGAGAAAGAATTACCTCTCCGACCCAGCAGCGGAAACCGGATATATAAAAGGTCTTGTCAAAGAAGCAATTGAGGCGGAGTTCTACAACATCGACATTGATTCATCCACCCTCGTTGATCTCGCAAAACCTACGGTAAAGGAACAGCAGGGACCGAACTTCGCGGGGACTGCCGAACTTGCGCATGTGATCAGGGAGATACAGCCGGCAGGCATAGACGTCTCGGTTGGGGGAGAAATCGGGGAGATAGGCGGCAAGAACAGTTCGCCGGAGGAATTGAGGGCTTACCTCGACGGATTCAAGGAGGCCTTCAAGGGGCCCGGCAAGGGTCTGAGCAAGCTAAGCGTCCAGACCGGGACAAGTCACGGCGGTGTCGTCCTGCCCGACGGCACTCTTGCGAAGGTGAAAATCGACTTTGATACATTGAAAGTGCTCTCGGAAATCGCAAGGAAGGAGTACGGGCTTTCCGGCGCAGTGCAGCACGGGGCTTCCACGCTTCCGGAGGACGCCTTCCATATGTTTCCGGAAACAGGGACTTCCGAGGTGCACCTTGCTACGGGCTTCCAGAACATTGTCTACGACAGCAAGCACCTCCCTGTCGAATTCAGGGATGAGGTCTATGCGTTCATAAAAGAGGAATACTCGAAGGAATGGAAAGAGGGCCAGACGGAAGAGCAGTTCATTTACAGCACGAGGAAGAAAGGCCTCGGACCTCTGAAGAACCGGTGGTGGAACCTTCCCAAGCACATAAAGGAGCCTATAATGAAGGAGCTGGAAGACAAATTCGGACTGCTCTTCGAGAAGTTAAAGGTTGTGAATACTGTTGATATTGTGAAGGAAACCGTAAAGCCGGTGGTAGTCGAGAAGAAAATCAACGCCAAATTTCTCGATTAGGAAAAGGAAGAGAAGCATTTTGGTTATCGATGGTGTTTGGGCTCTCGTATCGTCATTCTCGCCTTCGTGCCCGCAGGAAGGCGGGAATCCAAGGTCTTTTTGGGGACAACGTATTCTAATTCTAAGATTATTATCTCGGGAATTTGGAAAAAAGATTTTTCATAGTTCTTTGTATAGAGAAATTTAGGGTCTATTTGATTCAGGAAAGACAATGAAGGACAACTTCTTCAAAGACTTAAGAAAAGAAGTAAATAAAATTAATGCGGGACTACACAGAGGGTGCTTCACCACCTGTTCCAACAGTTTGTTTGCCTGTGCGAGAAACAGAAGTTTTCAGTCGTTCCGACAAAACTACGGGTATTACTTCCTGGATTTTTACGATGGGCGGAACCGAAGTTGGAGATTTATTTAGAGACAAAGGAGGGAAAGATATGTCTTATAAAGTCAGTATTGTCGTCGAGAAAGACGAACATGGATATTACGCCTATTGTCCTGAGCTTGAAGGCTGTCAATCTCAAGGCGATTCGCTTGAAGAGGTTATAGAAAATATAAAAGAGGCGATTGAGCTTTATCTAGAAACATTGTCTGAAGAAGAGATTAAGGAGTCAGTCAGCAAAGAGATATTGACCACGACCCTTGAGGTTAAGGTTGCCTAAACTCCCACGGCTGACTCCTCAAGAGGCGGAATCGATGCTGCTGAATGCCGGCTTCGAACTGCTCAGAACAAAAGGCAGTCATCGGATATATTTGAAAGGCAGCAAAAGAATTGTTATCCCTTTTCATATGGGCAAGATATTACATCCCAAAATAATAAAACAGGTATTGAAGGTTGTTGAAGTCCTGAATGAATAATACAGAAGGAGGGATTCTTATGCCTGACATTAAGAGAATCGGGATCATTACAAGCGGGGGCGACGCCGGGGGACTCAACGCAGTAATCAAAGGGGTCGCAAGAGAAGCATATGCCCATGGGATAGAGTCGGTGGTTATCCCCAACGGCTATGCGGGACTTTATAACCTTGTGGATATGAGCGACGTTGTGATCCTCAACGCGGAGAGGGTGAGCCGTATCGAGGCGTCTCTTGCGGGCTCGGAGGCTGGACACTCACGCGTGAAGATAAGCAAGATTTCGGACCCTGACAGATATGGTCGCATCAGGGCAGGTCTAAAGAAGTTCGGGATAGACGCCCTGATCATAAGCGGAGGAGACGACACGGGGAGCGTTGTCGTGGACCTTGGAGGACAGGGAATCCCATGCATCCATGTACCGAAGACCATGGACCTCGATCTTCAGCCCTATAGTGTAGGAGGAGACTCCGCAATAAACAGGATCGCCGAAATGGTGAGGGACCTGAAGACCACCGGCATGAGCCACAACCGCATAATGGTCATCGAGGTCTTCGGCAGGTATGTGGGCCACACTGCGTTCAGGGGCGGCATCGGCGCCGAGGCGGACTGCATACTTATACCAGAAATCCCGGTCGACTTCGATGTTGTCTATAATCATATTAAAGCCACATATTTCGCCAGAGTGGAAAGGAGCGACGTTAAGGCGGGGACGTATACCCTTGTTGTTGCGGAAGGGATAAAGACCGCAAACGGCGAGATGCTTTACGACGAATCAGCCGGAGTCGATGCCTTCGGACATAAGAAGCTCGCGGGCGCCGGAAAATACGTGAGACAGCAGCTCGAAAAGAGACTGAAGTCCGATCCCGGGGTAAAGGACTTCATGAAGCGCGCCGGCATGTTCGCCCCAGGCGTCTACGAGATACCTGAGGTGAGAGAAGTTGCCCCGAGCCATCTGGTGCGTTCGGGACACACATCCGCCTATGACGTCAACTTCGGATACCGCACGGGAGCAGGCGCGGTGCTCCTGCTCCTCGAGGGCAAGACGGGGAACACAGTGGTGGATGTGAGCGGCAGCAGGATATCATACGTTCCGACCTCCGAGGCGATAAAGAGAAGAGAGGTGGACGTCGACGGCATCGCCCTCTTTGAGAGCCTCGGCATCTGCTTCGGCAGAAATCCTCAGAGGTTTCAGTATAAGATTCAGAAGGCGGAAGGGGTCATAGAGAGACACGTATGACTTTTCCCGACACTGCGCACCCTATTGCCGAAACCTGCCTCTCCCATCCCCGATAGGGAGGAAGAGGGGGGATTGGCTTTTACGGGCAGCCGCTTCAGTTGTTGTCTGTTCCATGTCGTCACTCTTCCGGATATGTGCTACAATAGCGATATATGCGGCCGCCGAATATAGGGTGCAGCGGGTTCCTCTACGATTACTGGAAAGGGGTGTTCTATCCCGACACATTCCCCAAGAAGCGTTGGTTCGAGTATTATTGCACGAAGTTCTCCACGGTGGAACTCAATGTGACGTTCTACAGGCTTCCGGATAAAGAGACCTTTACGAAGTGGCACAAGGAAACCCCGCCCGGTTTTGTTATCTCTCTCAAAGGGAGCAGGTTCATCACCCATATCAAGAAGCTGAAGGCGTCCGCCGAACCGGTAGATGTCTTTTTTTCGAGGGCACTCGCATTGAAAGAAAAATTAGGAGTCATACTTTGGCAGTTGCCGCCCGGTCTGAAGGCCGACCCCTCGCGCCTTGCGGATTTCCTCGATCTCTTGCGGCCTTATTCCGCAAGAAACGCCTTTGAGTTCAGGGAAGGGACGTGGATATCGAAAAAGGTGGTCTCGCTTCTGGAAAGAGAAAATGTCTGCCTCTGCATGGCGGACTGGCCCGCTTTTCTGGATGACCTTCCGGTCACATCGGATTTCGTGTATATAAGAAGACACGGCAGAGAGGGCAGCTACGGAACGTGTTACAGCACAGATGAGCTTAAGGCAGACGCTGCAAGGATACGGAAATACCTGAAGCAGCGGAAACAGGTCTATCTTTACTTCAATAACGACGCCTTTGGATACGCTCCTCAGAATGCCCTGGAACTGATTTCGATGCTGAAGAAATAAGAGCTGTATAGCGTATAGGGGGTGGCGTATGGAATGAGTTGTATGCGCTATCCGCTTCAAGCTTATTTCATCAATGGTCAATCAAGAGATAGCCAGGATCTTCAATGAAATAGCGGACCTGCTCGAAATCAAGGGCGACAATCCCTTCCGGATAAGGGCCTACAGGCGAGCGGCCCAGAACATAGACGGTCTTCCCAAAGACGTTGCCCATTTGTCGGAAAAGGAGCTTATCGAAATCCCGGGGATAGGACAGGACCTTGCGGGCAAGATAGAGCGCTACATCTCCACAGGAAAGATAGAGGGGTACGAGGACCTCAAGAAGGAGGTCCCTGAAGGTCTCGCGGTCTTGCTTACAGTCCCGGGACTCGGTCCGAAAACGGCCCAGCTCCTTTCCTCAAAACTCCACATAAAGGACATTGCGGAACTCGAAGCGCTCGCCCGTGAACATCGCCTTTCCGGACTTCCCGGCATAAAGGACAAGACCGAGGAGAATATTCTCAAAGGCATAGAAATGATAAAAAGGGGCAAAGAAAGGCTCCCCCTCGGCAGGGTGCTCCCTGTGGCAAACGAACTGCTCTCCCTCCTGCGCGAGAAGGCGCCCCTTCAGGGGCTGGCATTGGCGGGAAGTCTCAGGAGATGGAAAGAGACGATCAAGGACATAGACATCCTCGCGACCTCGGGTGAGCCGGAAAAAGCAATGAACGCGTTCGTGCACCTGCCTATGGTGAAAGACGTTCTCATGAAAGGTCCGACAAAATCGAGCGTCCTTATTACAGAAGGTATCCAGGTAGACCTCAGGGTGGTGGAAAGGGAATCCTTCGGCGCCGCCCTCGCCTACTTCACAGGCAGCAAGGAACATAACATACGGCTTAGGGAGATGGCAGTAAAGGCGGGTCTCAAGATCAACGAATACGGGATATTCAGGGAAAGCGACAACAAGAGACTCGGGGGGGAGAAGGAAGAAGATGTCTACCGGCTTCTCGGCCTCCCCTATATACCGCCAGAACTGAGAGAGGACAGAGGCGAGATAGAGGCGGCCCTGAAAGGCACGCTTCCGCGACTCCTGGAGATAGAAGATATAATGGGCGACCTTCACGTCCATACGAAGCGGAGCGACGGAAGCCACAGCCTCGACGAGCTCATAAAGGCGGCAAGGGACAGGGGCTACAAATACATCGCCGTAACGGACCACACAAAAGGCCTCGGGATTGCTAGGGGACTGAACGAAGAGAAGATACTTGAAGAGATAGAGGAGATAAAGGCCGTCAATAAAAAGCTGCGTGGCTTCAGACTCCTGACGGGCGCGGAGGTCGATATCAGGAGCGATTATACCCTCGACCTGCCGGACGAGGTGCTGAAGCAGCTCGACTTTGTCGCGGCGTCCGTCCACTCCGGCTTCAGGCAGAGCAGGGAGCAGATCACCAAGAGACTCGTTTCCGCTATCAGAAATCCGTTCGTCTCCGTTATAGCCCACCCTACCGGACGGCTTATCGGGGAAAGAGACGCTTACGAGGTAGATCTCGAAGGGGTCTTCCGTGAGGCAAAGGATGCGGGCAAGGCCATTGAGATAAATGCTTACCCCCTCAGGCTTGATATCAACGACGTTTATGCAAAAAAGGCAAAGGAGATGGGGATACCTATTGCTATAAGCACCGATACGCACGTGCTGAACCAGTTCGACTTTATGGAGTATGGAGTGTCCATTGGGCGTCGGGGCTGGCTCGAAAAGAGCGACGTAATAAATACGATGGGCACTGAAAATCTGCTAAAATGGCTGAAAAAGGCGAGATCGGCCGGCGGGCATCGGAGATCCTGAAAAGGCAGTTTGTCGCAGAGGACGCGGACAGACTCCTTCCTTTAAACGTCAGGCTCTCTTCTGTGTTTTCTGTGGCCGTAAGGTTCGCAATTTGATCGCATGGACATAGTCACTTCGCATACAAACGCTGACTTCGACGCCTTCGCCTCTATGATGGCCGCGGCAAAGCTTTACCCCGGCGCAGTTCTTGTCTTCCCCGGATCTCAGGAGAAAAAGGTGAGAGACTTTATAAGCGCCTTTCATCCAATTGAGATACACCGCATCAGAGACATCGACCTTTCCAGAACAGGCCGGCTCATAGTTGTCGATACAAAGTCACCCGAGAGGATCGGCCCTTTTGCAGGGCTTCTTTCGCAGACCAAAGGCCCGGAGGTCCATATATACGACCACCATCCCAGGACCGGGACGGATATTCACGGTTCAATGGAAGTCATAGAGGACGTAGGGGCCACCGCCACAATATTTACGGAGATACTGAAGTCAAGGAAGCTGCCTATGACCCCTATGGAGGCGACAATCCTGTGCCTTGGAATTTACGAGGAGACCGGCTCCCTCCTCTACCGTTCGACGACCGAGAGGGACCTGACCGCAGTCGCATATCTCCTGAAGAGGGGGGCGAGCCTCAAAATCGTCTCAGACTTTATGAGGACAGAGTTGAGCAAGGAGGACCTCGATCTTCTGAGCGAGCTCCTTCAGTCCTCAGCGGACCTGGAGATAGACGGCATAAGGATCAAGATCGCAAAGGCCTCGAGGGAAGAATATATGGGAGACGCCGCGCACTTCGCTCACAGGATAATGGACATGGAGGACATCGACGGGGTCGTGGTCGTCCTCGGCATGCAGGGCAAGATCGTGATGGTCGGCAGGAGCAGGGCGCCGGAACTCGATATCGCCGAAGTGATGAAGAGTTTCGGGGGAGGAGGCCATCCGAGCGCAGCATCCGCAACGGTCACGGAGTCGCCCCTTGAAGTGGTCGAGGAGGAACTCAGAAAACAGCTCGCTGCATCCGTAAGGCACGGCAAGACCGCAAGGGACGTGATGACTGCTCCGGTAATAACCATATCCTGGGGCGATACGGTCAAAAACGCTGAATCCTTCATGACAAGGTATGGTGTAAATGTCCTCCCTGTAGTCATGAACGGTAAATACAGAGGGATCATTTCGAGGGAAATCGTGGAGAAGGCGATATTCCACGGCTTCGGGAAGAGCAAGATCTCGGACTTTACAACCACGGATGCGCAGACCGTCGGTCATGATACGCAGGTGAGGGACATCGAGCGGCTGATGATAGAGCAGAACCAGCGCTTCGTTCCGGTGCTGGACGGAGAGAAGATCGCCGGCGCCATAACAAGGACCGACATACTCAGGATCCTATACGAGGAGACGCTCAGAAGGAGCAGGATGGAGACGCCCGCTGGCGAAAGGCCTTCCATCGGCAGGAACCTCGCGACGTGGCTCACAGAAAGGTTCCCCCAGCCCGTCTCGGTCATGCTGAAGCAGGCCGGCGAGGTCGCTGACTCCCTGGGCTTTAAGGCATATCTTGTCGGCGGCTCTGTAAGGGACCTCCTCAGGAACCAGCAGAACCTCGATATAGACATTGTGATCGAGGGAGACGGAGTTGAGTTTGCAAAGGAATTCGGGAAAAGGCTTTCTGCAAAAGTGAGGACCCATGAGAGGTTCGGGACCGCACAGATATTCGCCGGAGATCTGAAACTCGACGTCGCCACGGCGCGTACGGAATATTACGAGTCGCCGGCAGCCCTTCCAAAAGTGGAGACCTCTTCCATAAAGAAAGACCTGTACCGCAGGGATTTCACTATCAACACGCTCGCAGTGGTCCTTAACCCGAAGGACTATGGTCTTCTCATGGACTTCTTCGGGGGGCAGCGGGACCTCCGGGAAAAGACCATTCGCGTTCTCCACAACCTCAGCTTCATCGAAGACCCGACGAGGGCCTTCAGGGCGGTGCGTTTTTCAGAGCGCTTTGGGTTCAAGCTCAGCAAGCACACCGAGAACTTGATCAAATCGGCCCTCAGGATGGATCTCTTTGACAAGCTGTCGGGTTCGAGACTCTATGAGGAGCTTATCCTCACTTTTCATGAGACCGAGCCGGTTAAGGCCATAAGGAGGCTTTCCCATTACGGACTTCTGAAGGTGATGCATCAGAGCCTTGTTTTTGATGAAAAACTGGAGGCAGTGCTTCAGTCGGTCCACGATACCCTGTCGTGGTTCAATCTCCTTTTTCTTGAAGAGAAGCCCCATAAAGGCGCCATATATCTGATGGCATTGCTCTGTCTCCTCGGGGCCGATGAACGGGAAACGGCCTTCGTCAGGCTCTCTATGCCCTCCAAGCTGAAAGAAAAGATCATTAAGGGCATTGCAGGCGCCCGTGGGCTCGTCAGGCTCCTGCCGCTCCGCGACGCGGCAAAGATATACAGGGCCATCAGCAACCTCGACCTCGAAACCATCCTATTTGCCATGGCCGCGGCTGAAAACGACGACAAGAAGAAAGAGATATCCAACTATCTGATCGAATTGAGAAAGATAAGACCCCAGACGACAGGGAAGGACCTTAAGAGCATGGGGATAACGCCGGGCCCGATCTATTCCGGGATACTCAATACACTGCTTGAGGAAAAATTGAGGGGCAAGCTCAAAACCAAAAGCGAGGAATTGGAGTTCGTGAGAGGGTTGCTCAACAGAAAAGAGAATCCGGGAATCAGAAGTCGGAAGTCAGAATAAAACCCTATTTGCCGTTCCCCTTTATTCTGAATTCCGGCTTCTGAATTCTATGTTCTGACTTCTCATATTTTCTGCTATATAATGTCAGTAGAAAGGAGGGCGCTATGGCACGGGTATATCTGCTTGTAAATGTCTTACCGGGCAAGGATATTTTCATAAGAGACACCCTGAGAGGGATACGCGGAGTGGCGAGCGCAGATGTGGTCACAGGCCATTACGACATAGCGGCGGTGATCGAGGGGAAAGACACGGAAGAGATATTCGACAAGATATTTCAGAAGATAAGGAAGATCAAAGGCATAAACAGGACCGAGACATTTGTGGCAGTGGAATAAACAGTGCCGGGGTGACGGCGTCGTTACCCCATTACTCCGACACCCCGTTACTTCGTTACTCCGCTACCCCGAGACACCCCTCTGTTCAGCTTCCCGCTCCTGAAACCTTCGAGGTCGAGGGCAACAAACGAATATCCGATCTCCCTCAGCTTCTCGACAACAGATGCCCTCATCCCGGGATCGAGGATCCTGGCAATATCGTCCGCCTTCAGCTCGATCCTCGCGGTATCTCCGCAATGTCTCACCCTGAGTTCCGTGAAGCCGAGCGACCTGAGAAAACCCTCTGCCGCTCCGACTTGCCTTAAGGCCTCGGCGCTGATCGGCTCTCCGTACGGGAAACGGGAAGAGAGACAGGGCGAAGAAGGCCTGTCCCACGTAGAGAGACCCAGCTCGCGAGACAGCTCCCTGATATCCGCCTTCCTGAGTCCGGCCTCCACAAGCGGGCTTCTTACGGCGTGCTTGATTACCGCCTTCCGGCCGGGCCTCCAGTCGTCGAGGTCATCGAGATTGCTTCCGTCCGCAACGAACCTGTAGCCTTCAGCTTCGGCGATTCTCTTCAATTTTTCAAAAAGCTCGTCCTTGCAGTGAAAACACCTGTCGGGAGGATTTTCCCGGAACTCCTTCAGATCGAGCTCAGACCTCTCGATGATTGCATAAGGGACGCCGAGCGACCTTACCATATCTTTCGCATTGCGGAAATCCCGCTCCGGCATCGTTGGGGAAAAGCCGATCACCGCCTTGACCTTCATCGGGGAGAGCGACGCGACCTTTACAAGAAACGTGCTGTCCACACCTCCGGAGTAAGCGATGATGGCGCTTCCCATTTCGGCGAGGATGTCTATAAGAGGATTCAACTTGGATGGTAACGCCTTCTCGGTGGTCATTTCCTATGTCGCAAAAGACAGAATCCAGAATTCAGGAGTCAGAATAAAACCCTGTTTGCCGTTCTTCTGAATTCTGAATTCCGGCTTCTGGATTCTTCTTCTCTATAGTTCCACGATCTCATAGTTTTCCTGGTGGAGTTTGCTGTCCTCCTTGATAATGACCTTCACGCCGTACCTGCTCTCGATCTCCTCCAGTCCGCTTCTTTCTTCGTCCGAGAGCAGCTCGGCCACTGAGGGGTGCGCCGTGACTATGACCTTTTCTCCCCCGTGCTTTGCAAGCTTCGTGATCTTCCTGAAGATCTCATAGCAAAGGCTGCGCGGGGATTTCACAAACCCCTTCCCTTCGCAATAGGAACAGGGTTCGCAGAGCACCCGCCCGAGGCTTTCCCTTACCCTCTTTCGCGTCATCTGGATAAGCCCGAGTTCAGAAATATGCAATATCGTGTTCTTCGCGCGGTCCCTCTTCATAGCCTCAAGGAACGCATTGAAGACCTTTTCCCTGTTCTCCATCCTCTCCATGTCGATGAAATCCACGATGATGATCCCGCCGAGGTTCCTGAGCCTGATCTGATAGGCTATCTCCTTCACGGCTTCGAGGTTCGTCTTGAGGATCGTGTCTTCCAGGTCTTCCTTTCCGACAAACTTGCCTGTATTTACGTCTATAACGGTCATCGCCTCTGTCTGGTCTATGACTATGTATCCGCCCGACTTCAGCCACACCTTCCTGCCGAGGGCCCTCGAGATATCAACCTCCACGCCGAAGGCCTCAAAGATCGGCTCTTCATCGTTGAAAAGTTCGATCTTGGAAAGCAGCTTCGGGAAATAAGTCTTTACAAAGTCCCTGATCCGTTCGCATTCGACCTCATCGTCTATCACGAGCCTCTCCACGTCGTGGCTCATCAGGTCGCGGACGCTCCTGAAAGCGAGATCCAGGTCGCTGTAAAGAAGACACGGCGCAACCACCCTCTCCCTTTTCTTCTGGATGTTCTCCCACAAAAGCAGGAGGAACTCAAGATCTTTTTTCAGCTCTTCCTCGGTGCAGCCTTCGCTGGCAGTGCGTATGATCAGGCCGTACCCCTTCGGCTTTATGTTTTCGACAATGCCCCGCAGCCTTGTGCGTTCGGTCTCATCGGATATCCTTCTTGAAATCCCTATATGTTCCAGGTTGGGCATAAGGACAAGATAACGGCCCGGAAGAGTAACGTATGACGTGACCCTTGCGCCCTTGCTCCCCATCGGGTCCTTTGAGACTTGAACGAGCACTTCCTGCCCCTCCTGTATCAGCTCTTCTATAGGCAGGTCCTGCCTCCCCCGCTTTGAAACGAGTTCAATGGAATTGCTCTTGTCCTCTTCCTCGAGAAAAGGGGCGTAATCCTCGATCTCGCTGATGATGTCCGCAACATAAAGGAACGCCGCCTTTTCAAGGCCGATGTCCACAAAAGCGGATTGCATGCCAGGCAGGATCTTGACGACCTTCGCCTTGTAAATATTCCCCACAAGGCTCGCATCCCTCTTCCTCTCCACATAGAACTCGACCACCTGCCCTCCCTCGAGCAGTCCCACCCTGATCTCTTCACGCGTCACATTGATCAATATCTCGCTGGGCATGTTCTTTTCCCTTCTATTAACTTTATAGTTGCATGAGCGATTGGCAGCTTTGGGGCATGGAGGACGAAGATCACCGGACGCATAACGCATTCATATCGCAAAAATAATATCACCGTCTCGACACATCCTGCAGTCCGAATCCCGCATCCTGTATCATCATAGGCCCGACCCACCCGCCTTTCCATCCGAAAAGGGAGAGTCTTGTGATCCCGAGCTCTTCGGCACGGACCCCGAACATAGCGGGGACAAGCTCCGCAAGCCGCACCTTGCGTTCGCCCGTATCCTTCACAATAATTCTCACAGTGTTGTCATCCAGGGCCACTGCCTCCTCGACCATCGATCTCAGGCTTCCTGCATCTCTGCCCGCTTCTTCCCGGAACATCCGGGGAGACCCTGACGAAAGGAAATCCTCCACAGCGCCGGTGTCGGGACATATTATCTCATATTCGTACCTCGATATAAAGCTCTGCAGGGACGGCTCATCCCGGGGCACCAATATCACCCCGTTTATTCCAAGGCCCTCAGGAAGTTCCCTGGCAAGGGCGTCCTTAAGATCCGCTATCAGGGAACCCGGCCTCAGCTCCATGTCAAAGCATTCCCTTAACCCCGAAACACCCACGTTCAGGGGCGGTCCGAAAGCGACCCTCGGAGAAGGATGGAAGCCCTGAGAATATGCCATCGGTATGTCGGCCCTTCGCGCGGCGCGTATAAAGGCGGTCATCAACTCCCTGTGAGACAGGTATCGCAGGTCCCCGGTCTTTGAAAACTGGAACCTCACCCTGATCCTGGGTGCATTGTCCTGCAGGCCGGATCCACGATACATGATGCCGGTTCCATTATGCACGATGCCTGATGCATGACCTTTGTCCAGGGTCGTGTATCGTGTATCGTGTATCGTGAATCCCGTACCCTGCGCCGGTTCTTTGCAGGTAAGCCCGCACGCGGAACATCCCTTCTTGCAGCCCGGCGTCATCTCGCAGTTCAGGGCCTTATCGTATTCTCTCAACAGGAACTCTTTCTTTACTCCAGCCTCCACTATGTCCCACGGGAGACGATCTTCCGTCTCAAACCGCTTTCCAGCAAGCGCATAGATATCGGTCCCGGTCGACTCCGAGGCAGAAAGCCATTTTTCAAAGTCAAAGGCCTCGGTCCATCCGTCGAGTCTGCATCCCTCCCTCCATGCCCTCTCTATCAGACCGGACAGGGAGCCGTCGCCCCTTGCGAACACCGCCTCAAGGAGACTCATCCTCGTGTCGTGTCCCTTGAAGTTCATCCCCTTTTTTGAGAGTCTCTGCCTCAGATATCCTGTCTTTGTCCTGAGCGTCTCGATGTCCTCCTGTCCGTGCCACTGGAAAGGGGTGTGGGCCTTCGGCACAAAAGGTGAGATGCCGACATTTACATTCACATATCTTCCGGAATGCTTCCTGGCTGCCTTAATCGCCTTCAGCGCCATCTGGGGAATCGCCTCCACGTCCTCTTCCCGCTCGCCGGGCAGTCCCACCATGAAATAAAGTTTGACATTCTCCCACCCCTCCGAAAAGAGGTCGTCGAGGGCCTTTTCATAATCTTCTTCTCCGAAGTCTTTATTAATGACCGACCGCAGTCTTTCGGTCGCCGCCTCCGGCGCTATGGTAAAGCCCGTCTTCCTTACAGCCTTTATCTCTTTCAGGACTTCCCTGTCCACGGTCGCAACCCGCAAAGACGGAAGCGAAAGGGAAACCACCTTGTGGGAAAAAGCCTTGTTCAGCTCAGCAAGCACCGGCAGGAGAGAACTGTAGTCTCCCGCGCTCAGAGAGGTAAGGGCTATCTCCTCATGGCCCGTGTTTCTCATGGAAGCCTTCGCTATCTCAACAACCTTTTCAGGGCTTCTCTCCCTGACCGGCCTGTAAGTCATACCGGCCTGACAGAATCTGCAACCCATGGCACAGCCCCTCGAGATCTCGATGTTTATCCTGTCGTGCACTATAGATGTATACGGCACTACAGGCGCAAGGGGATAAGGCAATTCGTCGAGGGATTTCACATGCCGGCGCAGCACCTTCGGTGCTCCCTCTCTGCCGTGAACGGAAGGTACGTATACGCCCTCTATATTCGAAAGGGCAGTCAGGACGGATTCCTTCTTCCCGTCTCCGCCTTTCTTCCATTCGGAGACAATATCAATAATCTCCTTTACCGCAAACTCCCCGTCTCCAACCAGGAAGGCATCGAAAAAAGCCGACATCGGCATGGGGTTCACGGAGCAAGGTCCGCCGGCCACTATCAACGGATATCTCCCGTCCCTGTCCCCAGACCTTAAAGGTATTCCGGCAAGGGAAAGCATGTTGAGCACTGTGGTATAGGAAAGCTCGTACTGCAGGCTGAACCCGATGATATCGGAATCCCTCACCGGTCTTCCGGTTTCCAGGGTCGACAGCAGAGTGCCCTTCGCCTTCATCCCGGCCTCCATATCGAGCCATGGGGAAAAGACCCGCTCCGCAGACGCGTAAGGCAGCCCGTTTATTATCTTGTAAAGTATCTTTAGGCCGAGGTGCGACATGCCCACGTCATAGATGTCCGGGAATGCGAGGACGACCCTAACCTCCCCGGTCTTATGAACTGCGTTGACCTCGTTGTTTATGTATCTGCTCGGCTTCTCGAAGAGAGAAAAGTTCATTTTTTAGAATACCATAAGGACCCGAAATACTGTAGCAAATCTCGTGTGTGCCGCCTTTTCCGCCGTGCTTCGGGCTTTTCTTGACTTGGAGAGAATCTGTCGGATAAGATAAGAAGCTGGGGTTTGAATGAAAATCGGAATCGGTTGTGACCATGCCGGCCTGGAACTCAAGCTGGAGATAATTTCCGTCCTTAAAGACAGGGGGGTCGAGTGCGTCGACTACGGCACCAACGGACCTCAGTCGGTGGACTACCCCGACTTCGGAGAGAGGGTCTCCGTGGCTGTCGGAAGCGGAGAGATCGACAGGGGCATACTCATCTGCGGCACCGGCATAGGCATGTCCATAGTGGCAAACAAGTTCCCCGGTATAAGGGCGTCGCTCTGCAACGACCTTTTTGCCGCGAGGATGAGCAGGCTGCATAACGACGCGAACATACTCGTGATGGGAGGAAGGGTCATCGGCAAAGACCTTGCCAAGGAGATCGTAAAGGTATGGTTTTCCACGGACTTCGAGGCGGGAAGACATACGAACAGACTCGGGAAGATTGTGACGATAGAAGGAAAGATAAGAGGTAAGGGACATGGCGCGGGAACAGCTCAAGAGTGTTGATCCTGAGGTCTTCGAAGCCCTTCAGAAGGAAAGGGACCGGGAGCGGCAGAAGATTGTCCTTATAGCCTCTGAAAACTATGTCAGCAACGCGGTGCTCGAGGCCCAGGGTTCCATATTTACAAATAAGTACGCTGAAGGCTATCCGGGAAGGAGATATTACGGCGGCTGCGAATTTGCCGACGAGGTGGAAAATCTTGCGGTAAGGCGCGCCCGGGAGCTTTTCGGAGCCGGGCATGTGAATGTCCAGCCCCATTCCGGCTCCCAGGCGAACATGGCTGTCTATTTTTCCTGCCTGAAGCCTGGAGATACTATCCTCGGCATGAGCCTGAACCACGGCGGTCACCTGTCGCACGGGGCGGCCGTAAGTTTCTCCGGACTTCTGTTCAAGAGCGTCTCTTATGGCGTGGACCCGAAAACAGGGCTCATCGATTACGACGAGATAGGTAGGACCGCCAGGGAGCATAAGCCGAAGATGATAATTGCCGGAGCGAGCGCCTATTCGAGGATACTGGACTTCAAGGCATTCTCGGAAATCGCAAAAGAGGTGGGCGCCCTCTTCATGGCGGACATCGCCCACATCGCGGGCCTCGTGGCGACCGGCGTCCATCCGTCGCCCGTGCCGTATGCCGACTTTGTAACGACCACAACGCACAAGACCCTCAGGGGCCCTCGCGGGGGATTGATAATGTGCAGGTCCGAATACGGCAAGGCCATAGACAAGATGATATTCCCCGGAATACAGGGCGGCCCTCTGGTCCATGTGATCGCCGCAAAGGCGGTGGCCCTGAAGGAGGCTTTGGGCGAGGAGTTCAAGGAATACCAGCGGCAGGTGGTAAAGAATGCTGGACGGCTTGCGCAGGAGCTGACAAAGAAGGGGTTCAAGATCGTCTCAGGCGGGACGGACAACCACCTTATGCTGGTCGACCTCACCGACAAGAACATAACCGGGAAAGAGGCCGAGGAGGCCCTTGACGGCGCCGGCATAACGGTGAACAAAAACGCTATCCCTTATGATTCGAGGCCGCCCGCAGTGACCAGCGGAATAAGACTAGGGACACCCTGCGTCACCACACGGGGGATGAAAGAGGCTGAGATGTCCGAGATATCCGACATCATATCAGCCGTGCTCGAAAACAGCAAGAACCCCGAGGAGATCGGACTCCTTAAAGAGCGCGCAAAGGCGCTCTGCGAGCGTTTTCCCATTTACCAATGAAGTGCCCCTTTTGCGGAAACCTCGAAGACAAGGTCATCGATTCCCGCACAAGCAAAGAAGGAGAAGCGATCCGCCGCAGGAGGGAGTGCCTTCAGTGCGGCAAGAGGTTCACCTCTTATGAGCGCGTCGAAGACGTAATCCCCATGGTCATAAAGAAAGACGGCAGACGCGAGTCCTTTGACAGGTCAAAGATACTCCACGGACTGAAGAAGGCCTGCGAGAAGAGACCTATCAGCATCGACTCCCTCGACGGTCTTACTGATTCCATAGAAAAGAAACTCATCGGTCTGGGCGTGAAAGAAATACCGAGCACATGGATCGGCGAAGAGGTGATGTCTTCCCTGAAGGATACGGACAAGGTCGCCTACGTCAGGTTCGCGTCGGTCTACAGACAATTCAAAGACATCAACGACCTTATGGACGAGGTAAAGAACCTTTTCGAGCACCAGGAAGCTCCTGATCCCAGGAAGACTCCCGGCAAGCCTCAAATAATTTAGTCTTTCCCGAATCGGCAGTTTCGCATGCGCTCCAGCCCGAAATTCAAAATCAAAACTGCTTAGCCAACATCATTCATAAAATATAGGCAGGTGCGACGCAAAACTTTTTTGTTTCGACACCTTAATGTAAATTTTCCATAAGCGTTTTGACAAATGTTCACACAGTCGGCTTTCATTAATCCCGGAGCTTCCCGAACATGACATCTCGTCGGTTGCAAAAAGTTCTTGAGTCGTGCCTGCCCATCATGCGACGAAGTTCATCTGCGCTAACGGGCTGCGCCAAATCGCTGACCATGTGCCATTTGACGCAAGGTCTTGAGGCGAGTACCGCTTCCTCCCCGGGCAACCGGAAGGCTATGCGTTCCGCTTCTATTCAATAGGCAGCGCCTGGCCGGCAGCGTTACTCAGCGGCAGATTCAATCTGAAGACCGTCCCTTTTTCCCCGCTATCCACTGTTATTTGACCGCCGTGACGCTCAATCAGCAACCTGCTCACCACCAGGTTGGCTCCCCTTCTAAGACTCTGGTCTGCAAGAAACTGCCGGGGCATCGTATCCACGGTTTCTCTGTTTATGCCGAGGCCGGCATCTGAAACCTCTACCCTCACAGAGTCTTTGTCAACGGCGGTCTTGTATAACAGCGTTCCACCTTCTTTCATTGTGTCCAGGGCATTAAGAGTCAGGTTCAAAAAGACATGCTGGAGCTGCCTGGAATCCGCATTCACCAAGGGGGCCGGATCACTGAAGTCCTCCCTGATCGAGACCTTTCTGATGTTCCTGTGCAGCTCATAGCGGGACAAAAGCGCTAGCGAATCCCGGATAACAGAGTTGATGTTCGACGGCACGTTTCTCGGTTCGGGCGGCCTCGCGTATTCGAGAAAGCTCCTGACCATGAAATCGAGCTTTCTCACCTGAAAGAGCATCTCTTCGAATACGGCCCTGTCTTCTCCAGACAGATCGAGCTCCCGATGAAAGACCTCGAGCGCCCCTTTTATTCCCGCTATAGGGTTCCTGATCTCATGCGCCAGGCCCGCGGTTATGTCCTTGATAAACTGCGCCTGCTCCGCAGTCTTCGATCTCTCCATATTTCCCCTCCACTTCCGGACTGCCTGTCAGAAATTCTGCAATTGGCGATTATCTACCGCCTATAGTGCCTGCAAAAATCACGCCACGGATCCAACCCGTCACAGGAGAGCCAAATTCCTGAGAAAATATTATAATAAGCTGTCGCGAGAAATGCGATTTTTCCGGTTCGCTGAATAGAAACGCTCTTGCGGAGGACATTATGAAGACAGTCATTCTGGCCGGAGGGCTGGGCACTCGCATTGCCGAAGAAACTTCGACCAGACCAAAGCCCATGGTAGAAATCGGCGGCAAGCCGATCCTCTGGCATATCATGAAGATATATTCCAGCCACGGCATAAAGGAATTCGTCATATGCGTCGGTTATAAGGGATACATGATAAAGGAATATTTTGCCAACTACTTCCTGCATATGTCGGACGTCACCTTCGATATGGTCCATAACACAATGGTCATACACCAGCGCAATGCCGAGCCCTGGAAAGTGACGCTCGTGGATACGGGAGAACAGACTGCGACGGGCGGCCGTCTCAAGCGCGTCAGCTCATATCTTAACGGCGAAGACTTTTGCTTTACCTACGGAGACGGTATCGGGGACGTCAATATTGCCGAGCTTATCGCCTTCCACAACTCTCACGGCAAGCTATCGACGGTCACCGCAGTCCAGCCGCCCGGGCGGTTCGGCGCACTCAACCTCGAAGGGCAACGGGTCATCGGTTTTCAGGAAAAGCCCGAGGGCGACGGCGGATGGATCAACGGAGGTTTCTTTGTCTTGTCCTCGAAGGTGTTTGATTACATCGACGGAGACGAGTCCTCATGGGAGGGCAAGCCCATGGAGCGGCTTGCAAAGGAAGGGCAGCTTTCGGCTTACTTCCACAAGGGCTTCTGGCACCCGATGGACACCCTCCGCGACAGGAATTATCTCGAAGACCTGTGGGCGTCGGGAAAAGCCCCCTGGAAGAAATGGTAGAGACCGGCAGGGATTTCTGGAGCAAGCGAAGGGTATTTGTCACAGGCCATTCGGGTTTCAAGGGTTCGTGGCTCTGTCTCTGGCTCCACTCCCTGGGCGCAGAAGTCACCGGATATGCGCTGGACCCTCCTACCGAGCCGAGCCTCTGCAGGCTTTCCGGCGTAGACCGTTTTATCAGGCCGATAACCGCAGACATAAGAGACAGAAGCGCCCTTACCTCGGCGATGAAGGGTGCATCCCCCGAGATAGTCATTCACATGGCCGCGCAGTCGCTTGTCAGGGAGTCCTACCGGGACCCTGCAGGGACCTATTCCACAAACGTGATGGGTACGGTGAACCTCTTCGATGCGATCAGGGATTGCCGAAGTGTCAAGGCGGTGGTAAATGTGACATCGGACAAATGTTACGAGAACAAGGAATGGGTATGGGGATACAGGGAGAACGAACCCCTTGGAGGCTATGATCCCTATTCGAGCAGCAAGGCATGTGCCGAGCTTGTTACTAATGCCTACAGAAGCTCATTCTTTGGTCCTGCAGGGCCGGCTATCGGCATAGCATCGGCAAGATCGGGCAATGTCATAGGCGGAGGGGACTGGGCCGCGGACAGGCTCGTCCCGGATTGCGTGAGGTCGGTCCTGAAGGGAGAAAGGATAATTGTCAGGAACCCGCGCGCCGTCAGGCCCTGGCAGCATGTGCTGGAGCCGCTCGGAGGTTATTTGCTGCTTGCCCAGAGACTCGTGGAAGACCCGCAGCGGTTCGAAGGCGCGTGGAATTTCGGGCCGGACGAGGAGCCGAAGCCGGTCGAATGGATAGTGAAAAATATTTGTGTGAAGTGGGACCACAAGCCGTCTTATGAAATCGACAGGGCGGAGCACCCGCACGAAGCCCATTATCTTAAGCTGGACTGTTCTAAGGCCAGGACAGAACTCGGCTGGCGTCCGAGATGGGGCCTGGACACGGCGATCGATAAGGTAATCGAGTGGACGCGGGCATACAAAGAAGGCAGGGATCTGGCAAAGGTATGCATGAAGCAGATAGAGGAGTACGAACATACTGAAATTAAATAATGAGCGCGTGGTTGGCTGTGAAAAGGCAGGCATGCCTCAAGTCCTTTTATATGCGATGATCTTATGGAACCGGAAATGTCGTCTTTTGTTTGTTAACCATGGGAGCATGTTTTTGAACGTGGTCACAGATACTTTAATGTATCGCGATAAAAGGTCTATCGGCACGCCTGCCTTCTGTGCAGCACGTTCTTCAGTTATGACGGCAAAGGAACTATGAGGAGAAATAAGGTCTCTGAAAAGATTTTACGGCGGGACGCAATTAGGGCGGCTGTCAGGCATCACAAATTCAAACGCCGACAGGAGAAGAGGGAATTTGCGCCCGGAGACCGCATCCCATATGCGGGGCGCGTATTTGATGAGAGGGAGGTTTCCGCTCTCGTCGACGCATCTCTCGACTTCTGGCTTACTGCAGGCCGGTATGCGGAGAGGTTTGAAAAAGAGCTTGCAGAATTCCTCGGTATGAAATACTGCTCCCTGACCAACTCAGGATCATCGGCCAACCTGCTGGCCTTTGCGGCCCTCACGTCCCCCAGGCTCGGCAGCAAACGGATCAGGCCGGGCGACGAGGTGATCACAACGGCAGCGTCGTTTCCGACGACTGTTTCCCCGGCCATACAATACGGGGCTGTGCCGGTCTTCGTTGACGTGACCTTGCCTTCCTATAACATCGACTGCTCGCGGCTTGAGGCTGCTCTCTCCGGAAAGACAAAGGCGGTGATGATAGCCCATACTCTCGGCAACCCTTTCGACGTGAAGGCCGTAAGAGCGTTCTGCGACAGGCACGACCTCTGGCTCATCGAAGACAACTGCGATTCGCTCGGCTCCAAGTATCTCTATGAAGGGGAATGGCGGTTTACCGGGACCTTCGGTGATCTCGGGACCTCGAGTTTCTATCCCCCGCACCACATAACGATGGGAGAGGGAGGGGCCGTCTACACCGACGATGCCGTCCTTAAGCGTCTCGTCGAATCTTTCCGTGACTGGGGCCGCGATTGCTGGTGCCCTTCGGGGCGCGACAACACATGCAAGAAGAGATTCCAGCAGCAGTTCGGGGCACTCCCCTTCGGATACGACCACAAATATGTCTATTCCCATTTCGGCTACAACCTGCGGGTGACGGATATGCAGGCGGCCATAGGCTGCGCCCAAATCGAAAAACTTCCTGACTTCATCAAGGCGAGGAAGAAGAACTGGAAACGTCTAAGAGAAGGCCTCAAGGGTCTGGGTGACTTTTTTGTGCTGCCGGAGGCCGCGCCGGGCTCCGACCCTTCGTGGTTCGGCTTCCTGCTGACAGTGAGAGAGAACGCCGGCTTCAGCAGAGACGAAATTGTGAGCTATCTGGAATCGAACGGGATTCAGACGAGGACCTTGTTCGCGGGCAATCTCATAAAACATCCCTGCTTCGACGAGATTAGAGGCCCGGGCAAGGGATACAGGGTAGTCGGAGATCTGAAGAATACGGACCTGATAATGTACCGGTCCTTCTGGGTCGGCGTCTATCCCGGCATGACCCCTGAGATGCTCACATTTATTATCGGCAAGATCAAGGCCTTTGTACGTGGATAATTCCGCCTTCGTGATAGAGGTGATAAGTTTTGAATCAATTGCCCGGTTCTGATACCTTCAGCAGTCGATTCAATAAGCGCGGGCTGAAGACTTTCTTGTATTTCCTCTTGCTTATTCTTATCTTGTATCTTCCGTTTATAGATAAGGCCTATCACATCGACGATTCTGAATTCATAAATATGTCCGGGATGATAGGTTGGAATCCCCTGCACGCAACACCTATAGATTATCAGTACAACGGAATGCTTCTTAAAGGCGCTCTTCCGCCTTATGAGATGACCCACCCCTTATTGGTGCCTTACCTCATAAAGATATTCTCCGCACTGTTCGGACAGAGCGAGGTCAGCCTGCACTTGTCATTCATGATCTTTGTTGTCATGACCCTGGCATCTTTGCTTCTGATCAACAGGGCATTGTTTCCGGAAGACAACGGTTCCGGAAAGGTTGCCGCGCTTTTCTTGCTGGCTGCTCCGGCATTTCTCGTCAATTCTCAGGATCTTATGACTGATGTCCCCACACTCGCGCTGCTGTTATGTTCTGTTGCCTGCTACTGTCATTTCGTAGAGACAGGGCGTCCGCTATCAGCTTATATTGGAGGAGGCTTTCTTACTCTCGCCGCATTTACCTCATATCAATCATTATTGTTCAGCGTAATCCTATTTATTTATCTCGCGGCGAAGAGAAGAGTTGACATCCGTTCGGCCGTCACTTTAGTGCTGCCATGGGTTATGCTGTTCGTATGGTTTCTGCTCGTATATCAAACCCATGGCATCTTTCCATTCTTTAATCGAGGAGGCGAATCCTCATCTGTCAACGTTGTCTCGGTAGGTTTGAGTTTTCAGAGACTTCTCGTCAAATTCATAACGTTTCTGTCGTTCACAGGCTCATCTCTTCTTTTCCTGGTTCCGGCATATCTCTTTTTTGCGAGATCGATCATCAGGTTCCTTGTCATTATTGTCCCTTCGCTCGTTATATTGTTCTTTACGATCCCCTTTGTTGCTGATTATCCCCTGTTTCCAAGACTATTTCTCGCACTACTCGCCTCACTCGGTTTTTTTGCACTTACAGAGGCATTCTTTAAATGTGCTGAAGAATACCGCAATAGCCGATTCAAGGGTCGGTCTCTATTCTTAATGACCTGGATAATAATCTGCGTAGTATACACGGTAGCAGTCTATCCATGGATGGCCGCACGGTACGTCCTTCCAATCCTGCCGCCGGTCATAATGATACTGGCCCGTGGCTTCACTTTTTCCGGAACAGTGAAAAAGAAAATCGTAGTGGCGGTTGCGGCTCTTCTATCGGTCTTTTTCGGCTTTGCGAGCGCTTATTCGGATTACAAGTATGCCGATTCTTATCGGGAATTGGCCCAGGCTCTTAAGCAGCCGGCTTCAGAGGGAAAGGTATGGTTTATCGGCAAATGGGGGATGCAATATTATCTGCAGAAGGTTGGCGCTCATTACCTTCTCGCTGACGATAACTCGCCGGTGAGAGGAGATATTGTGGTCATTCCTGACATGCCTAATTTCTGGACGCCTTCCCCCTCTTTGCAGTACAGACTTGTGCCCTTCGCCCAGAAAAAAATGATTTCGCCGCTTCCTCTCAGACTTTTCAACGCTCGAAGCAGGGCCGGTTTTTATACCACAAACTTTGGACTATTGCCCTTTGCAATATCCCGGGAACCGGACGAAGTTTTCCTGTTTTTGCGTGTATTTAGATAAAACAGCTTCTCAATGGCGGGACGCACGGAATGAAAAAAAATATGTGGATAGCATTTCTCATCGCAACCGTTGCGATACTCGTGTATCTTCCCGCCCTGCAAAATGGGTTCGTGAATTGGGATGACGAGGCCTATGTTGTAGACAATATTCACATAAGGTCCCTGGACCTTAGTTTCCTGAGATGGGCCTTTTTCGGGTTCTCCGCCTCCAACTGGCATCCGCTGACCTGGATATCACATGCAGTCGATTATGCCTTATGGGGTCTCAACCCGTTCGGACATCATCTGACAAGCGTTATACTGCACGGGCTCAATACTTTTCTTGTGGTGTTTTTGACTATGAAGCTGTTGAGCAAAGTGCGGCAAAGCAGGGTCCTTCTACCAGCCGCGATAACCGGCCTGTTGTTTGGGATTCACCCCATCCACGTTGAATCGGTAGCCTGGGTCTCTGAAAGAAAAGACGTTCTTTATGCCTTCTTTTATCTGCTGGGCCTTCTCAGTTATGTGAGATATGTGGAAACTGTAAAGGCGAAGGACTCGAAGAAGGAGATTCCCGGGACATATTTTAATTACCGATATCTTGTCACCTTGACTCTGTTTACATTCTCTTTAATGAGCAAGCCGATGGCGATAACCCTCCCTGTTGTTCTGCTCATTTTAGACTGGTATCCCCTTGGAAGATTCCGGGCAAGGAGGAATTTGAAAATAATAGTGCTGGAAAAAATACCTTTTTTTATATTAAGCCTCTTTTCCGGCATTGTTACCCTCATGGCCCAAAACTCAGAAAATTCCTACGCTGCTTCTTTAAGAGAATTACCGATTTCGACAAGAATTCCCGTTGCTTTCAAGGCAATATTTATGTATATTAAGAGCTTCCTAATTCCGCTCAATTTAATTCCGTTATATAGGTATCCCAAGAATGTCTCTCTCTGGTCTCCCAGTTATTTTATTCCGATAGTATTACTTATAGGGGTCACTACGATGTGCATTTTTTCGATCAAGAAGAGAAAATATCTTCTTGCCGCATGGCTTTTCTATATTGTGAGTTTGCTGCCGGTGCTGGGGCTTATTCAGGTGGGAAGACAGTCCATGGCCGACCGCTACGTCTATCTGGCGCTTCTGGGACCTGCAATGCTTGTCGGGTTAATTGTCGGACATGTTTATGAAAGAATTCACCGTCAGCATAACTACAAACGGCTTCTGCAAATGGCCCTCTTCGTATGTTTTACCGCAATCCTCGGTGGTCTGGCCTCCGCGACAATGAAGCAGATCGGCATCTGGAAAGACGGGGTCACACTATGGACGTATGAGGTAAAGGCAGAGCCTCAGTTTCCCGAGGCATATCAGCGCCGCGCAAATGCATTGAGAAAACAAGGAAGTTTTGTCGAAGCCATAACGGACTATACAAAGGCGATCAGTCTGGACCCTTTTTCCGAGCCTAATTATTACGATGACCGCGGGATTTGCTTCGCCAACCTCCGCCTATTCAAAGAAGCGCTTCAGGATTTCGACACGGCCATTTATATGAATCCGAACGAGCCTATTTATCGGACGAACCGGGAAAATGCACTAAGGGATATGGAACATCCGTAGTGCCTAATTGAGCCTGCGAAGAGATATTGTCAGAACTGGCTTGCGAAAAGTTGTTCATAGAGTTCTATAGAAAGATCTTTTAAGATGCAGTATCGTCAAGGTTAAGGGTGATTCGGAAGATATGGCGGCTGAAATCGTTAGAGACCTGTTTACAGCCCTTTCCCTTCAAGTTGATGGAGAAACTCCTGGAACGGCAGTACCTCAATGCCGTCCTCAGTTTGAAATGCGCGAGATCCTAAGAAAATCATTATTCGCCGCGAAATGCCACGCAGTTCAGAGATCGTTCTTAAACCGCCAAAGTCGCGGTTACTCAGACTCTCCTTGGCCTTGACCTCAATGGCAATGAATTCTTTGCCTCGCCGGATCAGAAAATCCACTTCATTCCCTCCCTGAGCAGGGGACCAGTAATATATAGCATCATACGGAAGTCCCAAAGCGCTGCTCGGTTCTCCATAGGCCCTTAGAAGGCCGGCAATCCATCCCTCAAAGAGAACGCCACGCTCAACTTCGGCGGGGGGATGGAATTCGCGCCGGATAGCCCGTACAATGCCGGTGTCGGCCCAGTAGAGCTTTGGATGTTTGCGCTCCTTTACCCTCACCCTGCCTTCATAGGCCGGCAACAGCCATGCCAGATGAGTATCTTCCATGATATTGATATAGCCCGCGACCGTTGTGCGGGCAACTCCGGCATCCCTCGCAAGGCCGGATATGCTTAATACCTGACCGTGAAACAGCGACGCCACAGGCAGGAAACGCGCAAACCCCGGGAGGTTGCGGACCAATGCTTCCGCCTGTATTTCTTCCTTTAGAAAGAGCTGTACATAACCATCAAGACTATCCGGTTTTGATGGGGCCTGCCAGATTACAGGAAGACTGCCAAAACGCAGAACCTCATCAAGATCAAAATCGTCGCCGAGCTCGGCAGGCACAAAGGGCAGCATGATACGCCGCAGAGCCCTTCCGGCGAGCAAGTTCGTGCCGGACTGTTTGAGTTTCTTCGCGCTTGAGCCCAAAAGGACAAAGCGTTGATTGCGCTCCTCGATAAACCGGTGAACTTCGTTCAGCAGCCACGGCAAGCGCTGCACCTCATCTACAACCACAGTACGCGTACGCGGAACCCTGAGTAATTCCCGACCGAACAGCCTGGAATCGCGCAAGTAATTCTGATAAATCCCTTCATCGAGCAGGTCAAATCGTATGGCATCCGGAAAGGCCTGCCGGACCCAGGTGCTCTTTCCCACACCGCGGAGACCAAAAAGAAAGAAACTATTGTGTTTAGGTGGCGTCAAAAGCCTTTTATATAATTTCGTCGACATGTTACCGTTATTTTTACCATATATTTGACGATAAGTCAACAAGCCAATTCGGCAAATCTGAGGCGGAGCAGGAAGAGCCGGTGTTTCTCACGAAGACAGAGAAAGATTCCATGAAATATTCCGCGATATTGCTGATGGCGTCTATACAGAAAGCATTGTGTCTTCATGAATCCGAACGAGCCCATTTATCGCAATAACAGGGCGAATGCCCTGAAAGATATGGAGCGTGTGAGATAGGAAGAGCGTCACAAGCCTGGAGGCAGTTTCTCCGTTTAAATGTCGCGTGTGATCAAAGTCATGGGTCGCGGATCGGGAGGCGGCATTGTATTCAAATTGGTATAATAGCTTTATGAAAACGACAGAGGCAAAACTGACGAGAAAACTCAGAGATAGAATAATCGAATACTACGGCAAGCGACTTGTAAGTCTCGTCATCTTCGGCTCGCTCGCGAGGGGCAAGGCAGGTCCGGAATCCGATATCGACATCCTTATAATTGCCGAGGGCCTGCATAAAAGAAAGATGAAAAGGATCGATGAATTCATCGATAATATAGAGGACAAACTCGGGGATGTGTCGCGCTATCTGTCCCCCGTGATCAAGGCCCCTGAAGAGGCATCTCTCGGCAGTCCCCTTTTCCTCGATATGGTGTACGACTCATTGATACTTTACGACAAGGATGGGTTCTTCATGCGAATTTTAGATAGGCTGAGACGGAGACTCGATGAACTCGGATCAAAGAGAGTATTCAGGGGCAATAGATGGTATTGGATATTGAAGCCGGATTATAAGCCGGGAGATATTATTGAGCTATGACTACTGACAGCCTCGCAAAGAGTTATCTTGTAAAAGCGGAAAAGAGGCTGAAGATACTTGATGTCCTTTTCCGTGACAAGGCCTATTCGGACGTCGTCCGCGAGGCGCAGGAGATAGTAGAGCTTGCGCTGAAGGGGCTTTTGAGACATGTCGGCATCGAGCCCCCGAAATGGCATGATGTCAGCTCGGTCTTGAGGGAAAATAAGAAGCTGCTTCCTTCGCGGGCTTTAAAGGAACTCGACAGGATGACCAAGATATCCAAGAGATTGAGGAAGGAGAGGGAGCTCTCCTTTTATGGCGACGAGGATTTCATCCCCACAGAGGAATATGACACGGCGGACGCGAGGGACGCCATAAGGGACGCAAAGTTCGTCGTAAAGATTGTATCGGCGGCGATGTCCGGGAAAGCTGCCTAAATTGCGACGCATTATACACCACAACTACTGATATGAAACTATTCTTAACCAGCGGCAGCGGTTTTATAGGTCGGGGAAAAACCGTTCATGACATGCGACGTTCCGATGTTTTATAATAGACAAACTATTTTATCTTTTGGAATTTTTTGATCGGAGATGTACAGAGGCAAAAATGACCAATAACAAAGTATTTCATAATCTGTTCATTCTTGAGATGGCAAATAACCACATGGGAGATGTGGAGCACGGCCTCAGGATAATCAGGGAGTTTCATGAGGCCGGCAAGGGCTTCGATTTCAAGTTCGCCTTTAAGCTTCAGTATCGCGACCTGGACACCTTTATCCACCCGGACTTCAAAGGAAGGAAAGATATCAAATATGTAAAGCGCTTCGAGGAGACCCGTCTTGCAGAGACGGACCAAAAGCGCCTGAAGGACGAGATGGTCAAGCTGGGTTTTATGTCTATTTGCACCCCTTTTGATGAGAACTCCGTTGACCTCATCGAGAAACACGGGTTCGACGTAATAAAGATAGCCAGTTGTTCCTTTACGGACTGGCCCCTCCTCGAAAGAATAGCGAGGACTGATAAGCCGATCATCGCATCTACGGCAGGCGCGTCGCTGGAGGACATAGACAAAGTAGTATCCTTTTTCGAGCACAGAAGAAAGGAATTATGCGTAATGCATTGCGTCGGCGAATACCCTACAGGCGGGGATAACCTACAGTTGAACCAGATCGACCTTTTGAAAGGCAGATATCCCGAGGTCTCGGTCGGCTATTCGACTCATGAGCATCCCGACAATACCGATGCCGTCAAGATTGCAGTGGGTAAAGGCGCGACCGTATTTGAAAGACATGTGGGAGTGAAAACGGATAAATACGATCTGAATGCTTATTCTTCGACGCCCGAGCAGATACGCAACTGGTTATCTTCCGCGAGGGAAGCCTTCAAAATGTGCGGTATTTCAAACCGGAGGAGCGAGTTTTCTCCAAAGGAATTGTCCGATCTGAAGGGACTCAGGAGGGGCGTCTTCGTCAGGCAGGAAGTCAAAATGGGAGAAGAGGTCTCTTCAAGCAATGTCTTCTTCGCCATACCCACGGCTGAAGGCCAGATTCTTGCCAACGACATGTCAAAGTACACGAAGCTCATAGCCGGGAGGGATATAGCCGCAAGGGGAGCGGTCATGTCGGAGGACGTGGATGTGAAGAACCTGCGCGAGAAGGTGTTGGAGATCATAAAGCGCATGAGCAAGATGCTTGCGGAGAGCAGGATTGTTTTACCGCAGAGGCTGGAGCTTGAGCTTTCGCATCATTACGGCATTGAAAATTTTGATCAATGGGGCGCCGCCATAATCAACTGCATCAACCGGGAATACTGCAAGAAGCTTATAATATTGCTCCCGAATCAAAAACATCCCTCCCATCACCATAAGAAGAAAGAGGAGACCTTCCACGTCCTCTACGGAGAGATGTCTCTGAACCTTAACGGCGAAGAAAGAAAATACAAGAGCGGAGACCTGGTTGTCGTGGAGAGAGGGATGAATCACAGTTTCAGCTCGGATACGGGCGCTATATTTGAAGAGATATCGACAACGCACTACAAAGACGATTCATATTACGAGGACGCCGAAATCCTGAAGAACAAGAGCAGAAAGACCGAGATGACCTTCTGGTCCGACTGGCTCTACAGACCGATAACGTAAGCATTGATTACCGTAGCGTGGGACGTTGATGATGTCCTGAACAACCTTATGCAGTCCTGGTTCGAAAGACAATGGCTGGCGACCCATCATAACTGCAGCTTATTATATGAAAGCATCACTGAAAACCCTCCTCACAAAATTCTGAATGTCGGCCTCGATGATTATCTTTCATCCCTTGACGCTTTCAGACTTTCGGAGTCTTTCCAGGCCATGAAACCGGTCCCTGAGGTGAAAAAGTGGTTTATCGAACACGGCGAACTGGCCAGGCATATCGCGCTCACGGCAGTCCCGCTGTCCGCCGCGTCTGCCTCCTCGGCATGGGTATTCAAACATTTCGGGACATGGATAAGGACCTATCATTTTGTGCCTTCTAAGAGAAAGGGACAGGACATACCTGAATATGACGCGGGCAAAGAAGCTTTCCTGAAATGGACGGGCAAGGTAGAGATAATGGTTGACGATAATGAAGCAAACATAACCGGTGCGGAGAAGGCCGGTGTCAGGGGCATATTGATGCCTCAGCGATGGAACGGCAGCAGAGCTACTGTGGGGGAGGCGCTGAGTCGGCTGACGGAACTTCTAAAGGGGATGCGCGGCCATGATTAAATTGTCCGATTATGTAATGGACTTCGTTTCCAAAGTCGGCACAAGGCACGTCTTCCTACTGCCCGGCGGCGGCTGCATGCACCTTGTAGATTCCCTCGGCAAGAACAAAGACATTGTTTATGTCTGCTGTCTCCACGAACAGGCGGCGGTTATTGCGGCGGACGGTTATGCCCAGTACGGCGGCGGAACCGGAATCGCCCTTGTGACTACCGGCCCGGGCAGTACCAATGCAATAACAGGGGTCGCTGCCGCCTGGATCGATTCTACACCTATGATGATCTTTTCCGGGCAGGTCAAGCGGAAGGATCTGCTCGCGGGAAAAGGCGTTCGTCAGATGGGCATACAGGAAGTTGATATCGTATCGATGGTCAGGCCTATAACAAAGTATGCCGCCACCATCCTTGAGCCTGAATCAATCCGCTATCATCTGGAGAAGGCTTTCTATCTCGCGAACCACGGACGCCCCGGTCCGGTATGGCTTGATATTCCTCTCGACGTACAGGGTTCTTTGATCGATGAAACGCGTTTGGAGAGCTTCGAACCGGGCGATGAAACCGGGGAACAAACGAATGCCGGACTGCCTCGTTTGGTCGACGAAGCAATAGCCCTTTTGAATAAATCCGAGAGGCCCGTGATTCTCGCCGGGCGGGGAATACGCCTTGCGAGAGCGGACAAGGAATTCCTTGAGGTAATCCGGTCTCTGAATGTCCCTGTGCTCACGACATGGCGGATGGCGGATGCATTACCCGAAGACAGCGATATCTATTTCGGACGGCCCGGGTCTATTGCGTCGAGAGGGGCCAACTTTGTCCAGCAGAATGCAGATTTTATTCTTGTCCTGGGTGCGCGTCTCGACCTGCCGCAGGTAGGTCACAGCTATTCGAACTTCGCCCGCGCGGCAAGGAAGGTTGTCGTCGACATTGATGAGAACGAGATCAGAAAGATAGACACGAAGATAGATCTGCCTGTTGTAAGCGACGCAGGGGAATTCCTCCGGGAGTTTCTCAAGAAGTTTGGCAGCGTAAGGACAAGGGATATTTCTCCGTGGCTGGCAAGGTGCAGGGAATGGAAGTCGAATTATCCGGTCGTTCTCTATGATTATTTGAAACCCGCAGAATATGTGAATACATACGCTTTAATAGAAACCCTTTCCGGGCTGCTGTCCGAAAATGACGTTATTGTGCCTGGGAGCTCGGGAAGCTGCGCCGAGATCACGCTTCAGGCTTTTAAGGTCAAGCGCGGCCAGCGCCTGATAAATTCTCCGGGTCTGGGCTCGATGGGGTTCGGCCTTCCACAGAGCATCGGAGTATGTCTGGCAAGCGGGGGAAAGCGCACGGTATGCATAATAGGAGACGGCGGCCTTCAGCACAATATCCAGGAGCTCGAAACCCTGAAGCGACTGAATGTCCCGATTAAGCTTTTTGTCCTCAACAATAACGGCTATGCCGCGATCAGGAGCACCCACAACCGTTTTTTTGAGGGGCGTCTGGTGTGCTGCGATCCCTCCAGCGGCCTTACGCTGCCGGACACGTGCAAGATCGCTTCCGCATATGGCCTGAAAACAACAAGAATTTCCGACCAGTACAACTTACGGGAAGAAGTTCTCAATGTTCTTAACACGGACGGGCCTGTGGTCTGTGATGTAATGGTTGACCCGGATTTGCAAATGGCCCCCAAACTTTCGTCAATGGCGAGACCCGACGGCTCAATGGTCTCCAAGCCGCTTGAAGACCTCTGGCCCTTTTTGGATAGAGAAGAATTTAGGGCCAACATGATTATTCCGTCGCTTAAGGAGGGATAAAAGTCCGTTCTTGGGAAACTTGATAAAAAGAGCGTGCTCTTGATAGCATATTGATAGCAGGAGGTGGATAATGCCAAACTTGCTTATACGGGACATTCCGGAAGGGTCTTTGAAGAACTTGAAGAAGATCGCTGAAGCTCATAACAGGTCCCTTCAGCAAGAATTGAAAGACAAGATCATTGAATGGTCGGAACTGGTCCCTGTTGATACTTCCCGGCGGGCTGCTTCAATCATAGAGAAACTGCGGTCAAAGAAGATTTCATTCACCGACAGTACGAAACTCCTAAGAGAGGACAGGGGAAGGTGATCGTTGTTGATGCGAATGTATTGATAAAGGCGTATGTCCCTGAAGTACTGTCTGAAAAGGCAGGGGATCTGCTCCGAAAGCTCGAAAGAAAGAGTCCTTTATTTGTAGTCCCCGATTTGATATTCCCTGAAATCGGTAGTATCTTGTGGAAGAAAAACAGGCTGAATGAACTGACCGGTGAAGAATCCAAAGAAATCCTGAATGAAATCATTACACTGCCGCTTAAGGTGGAACCTTCTAAATCTATCGCTCGATTGGCTATTGAAATTGCTCTAATATATGGGATCACGATGTATGACGCCATATATTTTTCTCTTGCTGCTACATATGATACGAAACTGCTTACAGCTGACAAGAGGCTTGTCGACAGGTTAGAAGTCGGCGAGCTGGGCCGGCACATAGAATGGCTGGGGAATCTATTCTAGGGATGGAAAATAGGTTAGGGCGGAAGTTTCACGTTTCAGAATGAAAGTCTTCATTACAGGCGGCAGCGGTTTTATCGGTCGGAACCTGAAGGAGCAGTTGAGGGCATAGGTTTGGCTTTGGACTTGGAAGAGATCATTGAAGTGTTAGAGTCGGCTGTTCCCAATCCATCAATCGGCCTTCCCGAAGAACTGTTTCTTTTTATTACAAGAATTACACCTATCATCAACGTAGATTTATTGATAAAAGATGAACAAAACCAAACTCTTCTTACCTGGAGAGACGATGGCTATTATCCTCCAGGCTGGCATGTGCCTGGTGGGATTATAAGATATAAAGAAACTATTTCTGAGAGAGTGAAAGCAGTTGCAAAGAACGAGCTTGGTGCAGAGGTAGAGTTTGAATATGCTCCGCTGGCTGTTAACGAGGTGATACATAAATCGAGGAAGAACCGGGGGCATTTCATTTCTTTGCTATATCAATGTCATCTTATAACCGAACCGGATGAAGATCTAAGGTGCAAAGACAATCCACCTAAGCCGAATGAATGGATGTGGCACAGCTCGTGTCCATCAAACATAATATCCGTACATGAGATGTATAGGCAGTTTATCTAAGCCTGCAATGAAAACGAATAAATGCAGAGTTTGTGGTCATCCTTTTTTTGAAGGGCCTTTGTTGCGATATGCGAATATGCCGAAGGCAGCCCAATTCTTGCCCGATGCTGGGACGATTTTCAACGATAGAGGAATTGATCTGGAAGTATGTCAGTGTTCAGGATGCGGCCTGGTGCAGTTGAGTGGTGATCCGGTGCCTTACTATAAGGATGTCATACGCGCTACGGCCTTTTCAGAGGAGATGAAGGAATTCAGAAGAAAGCAGTTCAGCGAATTCGTGCAGAAGTATTCGCTTAATGGAAAAAAGGTTATTGAGATCGGCTGCGGGCGCGGAGAGTACCTTTCACTTATGCGGCAATGCGGAGTGCAAACTTATGGACTGGAGCACTTAGGGGAATCAGTGGCGCAGTGCATCAAGGATGGCTTGAAGGTTTCAAAAGGATTTGTTGAAAGCTATGATCACCAGTTAGATGATGCCCCTTTTGATGCCTTTTTTATACTGAATTTCCTTGAACATCTGCCCGACCCGAATTTGACTCTTAGAGGTATATATAATAACCTATCGGAAAATGCCGCGGGACTTGTCGAGGTGCCGAATTTCGATATGATTTTACGCAACAAACTCTTTTCTGAATTCATACCTGATCATCTTTTCTATTTCACCGGTAAGACTCTTGACACGACATTGGAAATGAATGGCTTTGAAGTCGTTGACCGTAGCGAAGTTTGGCACAAATATATACTTTCTGTTATTGTAAGGAAGAGACAAAAAGCTGATTTGTCTTCTTTCTACGAACATCAGGCGCGACTCAAGAGTGAAATAGAGAAGTACATTGGCAGTTTCACGGATAAAAAAGTGGCAATCTGGGGAGCTGGGCATCAGGCGCTCGCAGTTATTGCTTTGACAAATATAGCGGACAAGATCAGATACGTTGTTGATTCTGCGCCATTTAAACAAGGCAAATATACTCCAGCCACACATCTGCCTATAGTTTCTCCCGATGCACTTAAAACGGACCCGGTAGATGCCGTCATTGTAATGGCGGCAAGTTATTCTGATGAGGTGGCGGGGATTATACGGCGGAGATTTGGCAAAGATATCAAGGTATCTATCTTGAGAGATCTCGGATTAGAGGCAGCATGATGGCACCACAGCAGGTAAATAAAGATAGGATTCTGTTCATAGTACCACCGCATATCAAATTCGATGATTTCATTAATCCTTCTTATAATGCAAGGGTAGTGAAAAAGAAATACGGTAATTATGGAAGCGTGCTTACCGACATGCCTTTAGGCGTAATGGCTATAAGTTCGTATCTTAAGAAGAGTGCGGATGTACAAACAATGCTTATAGATTTCAATGTTGTTTTAAACAAATCAGATGGCTTTGAATTCGGTTCTTTCCGGGAGTTCTTCCATAACTTTCTTTCTTCGCCAAAGTGGGTGGATTATGCACCGAATGTAATAGGCATATCCGCATTGTTTACTCCATCGTATCGGAATGTGCTGGACATCGCGCAGTGCTGCCGCAATATATTTAACGGCGCTGTTATAACGGCAGGCGGGAGTGTACCGACAAATATGTATAAAGAAATATTCAGAGAGAGTGAGTGCTTTAATGCTCTTTGTTACGGCGAGGGCGAAAGGCCAATGTTATACCTTGTGCAAGCCGATGATAAATTACAGCATATTGAAGAGAATCCTTCATGGATTACGCGTAGCAAGATCGGAAGCGGACAGCCGTTTAGACATGATTTCATCGAAAACCTTGATGAAATACCTTTCTATGATTATGACATTTGCGAAGTGGAAGAATACGGATTAAACCCTGCGATAACGGCTTATGCCGGTGTTGATCAAAAAAAGCAAAACTTTCATGTGATGACATCGAGAGGCTGTCCTAACCGCTGTTGCTTTTGCGCATCGCATACCGTTCACGGCAGAAAGATGCGATATTACACTGTGAATCGGGTGAGGGAGGATTTCATTCGCCTTAGAGATCGATACGGGGCAAAGACATTGGTTTTTCAGGACGATCACTTTATGGGGAACAAACAAAGGGCTTTCGAGATTATCGATATAGTAAAAGAGTTGGGAATAACTGCGGTTTTTCAAAATGGTTTGGCTTTATATGCCCTCGATAGGAAGATGCTTGAGGCATTGAAAAGTGCAGGTGTCAATCAGATGCTTTTGTCGGTCGAATCTGGAAGCAATAGGGTATTAAAGGAAATAATGCACAAGCCTCTTAACCTTTCTATCGTAAAACGAGTTGCCGATGATTGCCGTGACCTTGGAATTTATACGAGTGTAAATATATTAATAGGACTTCCCGGCGAAACAAAGAAGGATATCGAAAATGCGAGGTCATTTTTGAAGACCATTAATGCAAACTGGTTTTTGATATTTTGTGCCAATCCTCTTGTGGGAAGCGAGATGTTCGATATATGCAAAAAAAAGAATTATCTTACGGAAGATTATATAGGCAGCGATTATAAAAAAGCAGTAGTTGAGACAGAGGATTTTACCGCTGAGTACATACAGGAGATGGCTTACATTATGAATCTGGATCTAAATTTCGCAAACAACAGCGACTTTCGCTTGGGTGATTACGAAACAGCTTTAAAGGGTTTCGAGAATGCCATAAGGGCAAAGAGCGACCATGCTTTAGCTCACTATTATGCGGCGAAATGCTATGAGAACTTGGGCGATTCTGAAAAGGCCCAACGATATATGGGTATTGCAATCGCCTCGGCAAAGATACCTTTTTGGCGTAAATACATAGATATGTTTAAGATTCCCCTTTGATCAAGGAGCAACCATTATGACATTTCGACAGGAACGAGTGCATCTGTCTGACGCAGAAAAAGGGAAAAGGAGCACTCTCGAGAAAGAAAAACCTTATGTCTATGAAAAAATCATGAAATATGACGATAAGGTCAAGCGAGGCGAGAGTGTAGCCATACTTCAATTTCAGTACGATTACACCTGCAATTTCCACTGCGAACATTGCTGTATAACAAAGTTGCGCCGCGAAAAGGGACCACGCTCTTTTACTATTCCTGATGTCAGGGAACTCTCTCGCCAGGCTGACGAAATGGGCTTGGCCCACCTTGTGATCACCGGTGGTGAGCCGCTGGTCTTCCCTGATTTCGATGATATAGTCAAAGCTGTAGACCCGCAAAAATTCTACATTACTTCTGATACAAACGGCTGGTTTTTGGACGCGGAAAGGGCAAAGCATCTAAAGAGTATCGGGGTCGACAAGATCCAGTTGAGTCTCGACAGCCTTTCGGCAACCGAACATGACGCATTCAGACGGAAAAAGGGCTCACATGAAAGATGCCTGCGGGCCATTGATGCAGCACAAAAAGCCGGACTAAACATCATAATTCAGACGGTTGTTACAAAGCAGAGGGTCAGGTCTGAAGAGTTTGTCAAATTTCTGGAATTCTTGAACGGAAAGGGTGTTGGAGTGTTCGTCACTTATGCAAAGCCGGTTGGGGATTGGGAAGGCAATTTCGACGTCCTTGTCAGCAGAGACGACATGGACTATATGAGAGGATTGGAGCAGAAGTATAATGTGTTCACCCATCTTACGCCCGGGTACGGCCTTGATTTCGGATGTATAGCTGTTAAACGGATGGTGTCGATCACAAAATATGGCGATGTAATGCCATGTCCATATATACATTGTTCGCTCGGAAACTTTTTCAAGGAACCTCTGAAGAATATTATTGAGAGAGGATTGAATATCAGGTATTTTGGGCAATATATTGATACGTGCCTCATCGCCGAGGACAGGAATTTTATTAATAACTATGAAAGAAAGAAGATAATGGGGCGCCCGCTGCCAGTGCCCTGTTCCGACGTATTTGCACCTGAGGATTTCATAGAGCCGGGGCAGAGGAGGCTTCTCCGTCCGGCAAAATAAGAATGAGCGGCACTATCCGGAATAATCCTCTTTCAGAAGATTTGGACCACATATTGTCCCACACTGAAGGTCTGTGGGAAGACCTGCGCGGCAAGCGACTTTTTATTACTGGCGGCACAGGTTTTTTTGGTTCATGGCTTTTGGAAAGCTTTGCTTGGGCCAATCACAGGCTCAATCTTGATTCATCGGCCCTTGTTCTCACAAGAAATAGCGAAGGGTTTAAGAGAAAAATGCCGCATCTTGCAGCGGATACGTCGATCCAGTTTCATACCGGAGATATCAGAGACTTTACCTTCCCAGAGGGGGAATTCCCGTATATCATTCATGCCGCCGCCACATCCGCTCTTGCAACCTTTAACAACGAGGACCCCTTAATCAAGTTTGATACGGTCGTCCAGGGCACAAGACACACACTTGATTTTGCCGTCCATTGTCATGCACAAAAGTTTCTTTATACCAGTTCGGGGGCTGTTTACGGCAGGCAACCATCCGATGTTACTCATGTCTCGGAGGACTACCGGGGTGCACCTGACCCTGCCGATCCGAATTCCGCCTGGGGGGAAAGCAAGCGCGCGGCCGAATTCCATTGCACATATTATTCGGTGCGGCACGGCATCGAAACAAAGATCGCCCGCTGTTTTTCCTTTGTGGGTCCGTATCTGCCCCTCAACATACATTACGCTATAGGAAATTTTATGAGGGACGGACTGAGAGGGGGCCCCATTGTTGTGAGGGGCGATGGAACGCCCTATCGGTCCTATCTTTATGGCGCCGATTTGATGATTTGGCTCTGGACGATCCTCTTTAGGGGCGAGTCCTGCCGTCCATACAATGTCGGCTCAGAAGAAGACATAACTATTGGCGAACTGGCTCGGACGGTGGCTCGGAGCTTTCAAAAACTCACAGAGGTCAAGATATTGAAATCGCCGGATCCAGTCAGGTCTGCTGACCGATACGTGCCGTCCACAAAGCGGGCGCAGAGAGAATTAGGCGTTAAACAGATTGTGGATATTAGATCATCTATTGAGCGAACTCTCGCTCACATCCGTGATTGCGAGATATTATATTTCGGATGAGCCTGGACTATTTGCTTGCTGCAGTTTTCAGGGCCTGACCTTTTGCGGCCTTGCCTGAAACTGCTCAATTCTTTAAGATACATATGACGGGAACTGGAGGGAAATGAAACTCATAAGCGTTATCACACCTTGTTACAACGAGGAAGAAAACGTCGAAAGCGTCTACCAACAGGTTAAAGAGGTCTTTTCGCGTTTGCCGGGGTATTCCTACGAGCACATTTTCATCGACAATTCCTCTAAGGATAGAACTGTGTCGATACTTAAGGAGATCGCCTCGGCGGACCGGAATGTGAAGCTTATCGTTAACGCCAGAAATTTCGGCCATATTCGTTCACCTTATTACGCTTTGCTTCAGTCTCATGGAGATGCCGCTCTTTTTCTCGTTGCCGATCTCCAAGATCCTCCGGCCATGATTGCTGATTTTATAAAGAAATGGGAGGAGGGGTACAAAATAGTGGTCGGTATTAAGACACAGAGCAAAGAGACTCCTCTCATGTTTGCAATCAGGAGGTTTTATTACAGGATGGCCGCAAGGCTGGCAGAGGTTGAGCTGTTAAAGGATTTCACCGGCTTTGGTTTATACGATAAGCAAGTAATCGAGATACTGAGGAAGATCGACGATCCTTATCCCTATTTCAGGGGCCTTATTGCCGATATCGGTTTTGAGGCCGCAAAGATAGAATACGTCCAGCCTGCAAGGAAGAGGGGTATTACAAAAAATAATTTCTATACTCTTTATGACATGGCGATGCTCGGCATTACCAACCATTCAAAAGTGCCTCTGCGGCTGGCTGCCATGCTGGGTTTTGGGATGTCGATCCTAAGCCTATTGACCGGTCTGATATATTTCTTATACAAGCTGATATTCTGGAAGAGTTTTACAGTCGGCATAGCGCCGCTCGTAATAGGAATGTTTTTTATCGGGTCGGTCCAACTGTTTTTCCTGGGCATCATCGGCGAATACATAGGCTCGATACACACACAGGTGCTGAAGAGACCTCTCGTCATAGAAAAAGAGCGGATCAATTTCGATTAGAGCCGATCTCGCGCAAAGTCCTGCCTACCGCCTGCCCTGCCTACCGGCAGGCAGGCGGTAGGCAGGGCAGGCAGGCGCAAAAAACTCGAAGAAAAAATACGTTCTTGCCACAGAGGATACCCGGTTCACAGGGGAAGTATCCAAAACCCAATAAATTCCGCGACATATCTTCGGCCCCAAAACCGGTTGTGCTATAATTGTCTCATGGCGACGCTTGCCGAATACAGGAGAAACTGGAACGACGCCGCATCGCGCCACGAGATCCGTCTGGAGCATCTTCGTAAGGCGGCCCTTAAGGATGCCCGCAAGATGGCCGGCATACTCGTGAAGGAGTTCGGTGCGACCAGGATCATCGTGTTTGGATCCATTCTGGATAAGGAGGCGTTTGACGAAGCCTCGGATATTGATATCGCCGTTGAGGGCCTTCGGAAACCTGCCTACTTTACAGCGCTCGCGCGACTAATGATGTCAAGCCGGTTTGAGATCGACTTGAAACCTGTCGAAGATGTTAACGGTGCGATTAAGCGGAGCATCGAAAAGGGCAAAGTCCTCTATGAGAAAAGAAAGAATTCCTGACCTGATTTCAGAAATAAGGGATGAAGTCATGCTGCTGCATCGTCTTGTCTCGGAGGTGGAAATGACGAGCAGAACAATACCGAGGTCGACTGACAGGAAGCGGATCTATGAGGAAAGCCTTGCCCTCAAACTGCACAATTTCTATACGGGCTGCGAAAGGATCTTCCAGAAGATCGCAGATGATATCAACGGAGGGGTCCCGCGGTCTTTTGATTGGCATAGGAGATTATTGAAGAGCATGTCTCTTGAAATCGATAATGTGAGACCTCCGCTCATATCGAGGGAAACCGAAAGAGCGCTTGAAGAGTATCTTGCTTTCAGGCATGTGGTCAGAAATATTTACGGGTTTGAAATTGATAGCGAAAGACTGGGGAGACTTGTCAAGAGGCTGAACAAGACATTCGGCAGCTTTAAAGCAGACGTCGGGGGTTTCCTTACTTTCTTAAAGGGTCTCTCTGAGTAGAGAGATGAAGAGATCCGACTATGCTGCGTAGTCTGTGCCTGACATGTTGGTTATTAGCATAATCCGATTGTTTTATGGAGTGACTACCGTTTATCTCCGCCAAAAAGAGCTCGGGAATCAGATGAATAACATATCAGAAGGACAGTTTTGATTAGCGGGGCTTTTCAGCGGGCCTATAACAGTCAGCGCATCCGGTTCCTGGTCATAGGCGGCTGGAACACTGTCTTCGGGTACCTTGTTTTCGTCCTGCTCGATACGGTATTCTCCCGGATTTTCTCGCTCAGGTATGTCGCCTATATGTCCGCCATGGCCTCCGGCAACATCTTTTCGGTCACAAACGCCTATATCTTTCATAAATATGTCACCTTCAGATCGGCCGTAAAAGGCAAAGGGATGATCACTGAGTTTTTCAGGTTCTCTATGACTTATGTCGTCACCTTCTGCCTGAGCCTGATACTCCTGCCTTTCTTCGTGGAGGTATTCAAGATCTCGCCGAAAATAGCAGGCTTGATCGTAGTCCTCCTTTGTACCGTAATCAGTTACACCGGCCACTCAAGGTTCTCTTTCAGGAAAGGAAACAAATAAGACCCAGAAGGACGGCAGTTCCCCGCGCAAAGCCGCAAAGAGCGCAAAGAGAATCGAATTGTCAGCGGGCTTTCCGATATGACTCAAGCGCCCGCTGCGCCTGCTCTATATTGTCGCGATATTTCTCCGGAGGGGCCTCCGCGATAAACTTCCTGTAATAAAAAGCCGCGCGCGCTTCATTGCCCATGCCTTCGTATGCCAGGGCGAGATTGAAGTAAGCCGTAAGATTCTTGCCGGACAGCGGCAAGACACTCATGTAATAATCAATCGCCTTTGCGTATTCTTTCAGGGACAGATAATTGTTTCCGAGTCCTATCAGCGCATCCGTGCTCTGCGGGTCGATCTCCAATTCCTTCTTGTAATAGAAAATGCTTTCTTTGGAATATCCCCGCGTGCCGTAGAGATAAGCGATGTTATCATATGCGGCGGCCTTGTACCTTCCTTCGAGGTTCTCGACGGCCATGAGATAGGTATTCACTGACTTCTCAAACTGCCCTTTTCTTTCATAATACAGCGCAAGTCCTACGTAGGGGCCGATATACTTGGGCGAATTCCGTATCGCCCTCGAATATACGATTTCGTCATTCTTCCAAAGAGAGCTCGATACCGCAGTCACCGCTCCCCAAAAAGCGAGGAGCGAGCAGAGGACTATCAGCGTCTTCCTGTCCCTTCTGAGCCGATCGAATAATGAAGCCAATATTATCACGAACCCTATGGAAGGCAGATAGAGGAACCGGTCTCCAAATACCGGGTGCGAAGCGAACGCAAGCATCAACGGAGGAGCAAGGGGGACAAATATCCAAAGTGCGGGGAATAGTGTCTTCCTGTTCTTCTTTATCGCAAAAATCAGGAGGACTATGAATACAGGGAGGGCAACAAACGCTCCAAAGTCGATTTTCGGCATCTGGAACTTGTATCCCATAGGCCAGGGGAAAAAGAGGAACTTTATGTCAAGCAAAACAAGATGCAGGACATTTTGCAGACCTTGAACGGAATATTTGAGCGTGCCGAGCGATTTGCCCAGGACGGACGTACGGACAATGAAATAGACAACTGAAATGAGAAATAGGACAGCAAGCCTTTTCCAGTAGACCTTCCTTTCCTCGGTGAAATCATAAAGGAAGACAAGCGCAGGCAATATTATAGCCGTCTCCTTGTAAAGAAGGTCAAGGACATAAAGAAAACATGAAAAGATGAAAAACCTTAAGTGATGGTCTCTCCGGTAACGGACATAGGACAAAAAAGACAGAAGGAAGAGGAAGGTCATAAATACGTCTACGCCGCCCCCGATCCAGGCGACTGCTTCTACATGGACTGGATGAAGGACAAAGAGCAGGGCGGCACAAGATGGCAGAAAGGTATCCTTGGTCTTAAGAATGGTCCTCGCCAGAAAAAATACCATTATCGAATTCGCGGTATGCAAGAGAACGTTCATGAGATGGAACATAAAGGGACGAAGGCCGAAGATGTGGTACATGATTGAGGCGTAAAGGAGATTAAGAGGCCGGTAAAGGAATTGGTCCTTCAAACCGAGCGAAGTATTTTCCAGGAGGCCCGTCGTGAAGTAGCTCGGCCAATACTTAATCGACTTTATCATGGTGCTTTCGACGAATCCGGGGACCTCATCCATTATAAAATCGCCCCCCAGACTGACAGCGAAAACGGCAAAGGAGAGAATGCAAATAACAAGAAAGATGCGATATGTTTCAGAGTGACTGCCGGTCCCGATAGTCTGCATGTTCCGCGTAAGCATATGAAGTCTATCGGTCGATGAACGGGTTTCTGATCGTCACGCCCTTTATCTTCTGTCCGTCCCCAAAATCCTCGGAAAGAAGGGTTTTTGCCCCGGCGACGCTAGCGGAAGCCATGATCAGAGAATCCCAAAATGAGTATTTGTATCTCTCCTGCAATTCCGTCGCCCCTATTATCGTGTCTACATCAACAGGGAAGACGTCCCATCTCGAAAATCTCTTAATTGTTTCTCTTACAACCGATATATCGAGCGGCCCAGGGATCTTTCTTGTCATAGTTACGAAAAACTCCTGGAGAACCTGCGTGCTTATAACTCCGAGTCCGGAGCGCCAAAGATCTTTCATAACATTCAAGGCCACACTATGCTTTTCTCCAGCGTCGTTGTCATATGCATAAACAATTATATTTGTGTCTACAAACACCTTATCGCCGTTCATGCAATTCCTCGCGCGAGCAGGGCCTGCGGCCGCCAGTGCCTAACTTAAACCCTTTTTCCATAAGGGTTATTTCGCGCTCCATGGCTTTCTTGTACCCCGTGTCCTTTCTGATTCTCTCTTCAAGGGATTCCCTTATCAGAGCGCTCAACGACTTCTCCTCCTTCAGCGCCAACATCCTGGCCTTTTTTAATGTCACCTTTGGAAGCGATAACGTTATATTCTGCTTTTCCATCTAGGGCCTCCTCTCACATAATTATGTGTAGCACATATTTGCGTGTATTGTCAAATTCGCCTTTCCGAATGGAATTGACCACAGAGACACGGGGACACAGAATATTATTTCCCGTTTATTCCCGGGCTTCCTCCGTGCCTCTGTGGTCCAATGGTAATTTCTTGTTGAGGCCCTCGTATTCTCTGCGGCCTCTGTGGCAAAATATAGGCACTCGTCGGATACTACTATTCATGAAAATAACGAATTTGACAACTCCCAAAGCTCGACGCGATAAGAGGATACTAGCCGCCGCTGCAGTTCTTGTTATCGTATTCTTCGCGCTCCTCTACAGCAGCATCTCCCTGTGGGACCCGGATTTCTGGTGGCACATCAATACAGGCAAGTATATAGTCGAACACGGCAGCCTTCCGGACAAAGACCTCTTCGTTTTCACTCCCATGGGGAAAGACATGAAGGCTAATATCGCGACGCTCAAGGGCTACTGGCTCGCTCAGATTGTCCTTTATGAGGTCTGGAAGATCGGCGGCGTGACGGGGACAATCGTCTTCCGGGTCATATTGTTGGCGCTTACGCTCTGGATGGTATGGCGATTCACAAGGGGAGGAAGCACGTACTTGAGACTGGCGGGTCTCCTTCTGGCAGGAAACACGCTCTTTTATTTCACGGGAGAAAGACCGCAGATCTTTGTCTTTCCTCTTACAATATTGCTCCTCATGATACTGCAGGCTTATATCGAGAAAAGGAGCAAGGCGATATTCCTCCTGCCCGTCGTGACTCTGCTGTGGACTAATCTGCACAGGAGCAGTCTTTTTGCGGTAGTCATAATCCTGATATACGTCACAGGCTCATTAGTCCACCTTCGACAGACTTTCGATGATAATATCTCTTTGGACAGACGCCGTAAGGCGATCTTCACACTTGTTTGTCTTTTCTCGGTCGCAACGGTCTTCGCTTCGCCGGTGGGATTTGATAAGATAAAGGACCTCAACGTATTTCAAAGAAGTGTTTGGACGGGAGGGACTATTGAGTTCCTGTCTCCGTTCGTATTGTTTTCGTTATACCATAAACTTTATCCGGTCTACATGGCGTGCCTCTTGATCGCCGTAGCAGTCCTCCTGACCAACATCAGAAGGACACCTCTTGCGGCTGCGTTGTGCGTAATTGCGACCCTGGTGCTGAGTCTGACCGGGGCACGGTATATGGTTTTCCTTGCGCTCACCGTACCTCTGCTTTTCAGGCTCCCTCAAATCAGGCTGAACAAATACGTCCAAAAAGCGGCCGTCCTTATCGCTCTTGTGCCTGTGGTCCTGAATATGAGCTATTTCAGACCCTTTAATTTTTCGATCAGGGAAACTTATCCTTTAAAGTCAGTCAGTATTTTGAAAGAAAAGAGTCCCAAAAGGGTCTTCGCCTATCTCGAGTGGGGAGGGTTCGCAGGCTATTTCCTGCCGGGCGCCAGAGTTTTTATAGACGGCAAGATACTGAGCGAGGGCGTGCTGGCCCAGTATGAAGCAACGCTCGAGGGGACAGAGGCGATGGGACAGAAAGAATGGAAGTACAACCTCGACAGATACGATGTCGACACAATTATTCTACCCCCTAACGACTTCGTGACCGGAAAGCCCATTGCGCTGATCAACAGGCTTTTGGTCGACAACGACTGGGAGAAGATTTATCAGGATGACAGACAGGTGCTGTTCGTAAAAAGACAGTAGGCGGCAGGTAATAGACAGTTACTGATATGGTTATGTATGATCCTTTCCGGATCCGATCTGCTTAAGAATTTCCCTGGCCCGGTATTCCTCAAGAGGCTGATAGATAGGTGACTTCAATGCTTCCTGCAGCAGCCATATTGCCTCGGAATCCCTTCCCGCACGGATATATGCGCGTGCAAGAGGGAGATTTGGAAACGGGAAATATCCTCCGCTCATGGCAATATATGCCGCCGCATTCAGTTCCGGTATAGCCTGCTCAGTCAGTCCTCTTTCGAGCAGGATCCAGCCGATAAAATAATCCCGCACCCATGGCGGAGATGAAAGAGTCTTTTCTTTCAAAGTGATTTGATATGCCTCATCGAGCCTGCCGCTTTCTATGAGGGAATATACATAGTTGAAGCCGCTGCCGGGTCCTTCAGGGAACTTCTGATAAGTGTTCCTTGTAACGGCGATGTCGTTTCTGAAGGCGGGGATATAAGAAAATGTGATAGCTGAAAAGACAATGACCACGACAAAAACAGCCGTGAGATAAGCGGTAGGACGATTATGGGTCAAAGCGAGGGATCTCAGACCGCGTTCAAACAGCATCGCCACGCTGAGGACAGGGATGAAGAGATACCGGTCATAGATGGATTCATTGCCAAGGGGACCCTGCAGTTGCAAAACAGGGAACAGAGAGAACATATAAAGGCAGATTGCGAATACCACGACACGGTCATTTCTGAATCTCAAAAGAAGCAGGATTGCGGCCGCCAGGACAACAAGACCTGCAACAAAGTTTAGGTCTACTGAGGCAGACAAACGGAAAGGATAGCCGAAACTGAGAGGGAAAGGCTTGAAGGCAAGGACAGTATGCGCCCCAAGAATCCTCAGGGCTGCAATAAGTCGCTCCCCGAGAGGGACATGTAGTATTGCAGGTATGCTTTTGTAAAGTGGCCGGCCCAGGTGGATATATGTGATAATCCACAGAAGTGCCGGTATCTGCGCGACAACCCACAAAACAAGCGCATTTAAGGGCTTAGGCCTCTTAGCCCTGTCACTCAACAAATAGATTAGTGGTATAACGATTGAAAGCATGACGGCAGTCGGCTTTGAGAGAAGCGCAAGGTAGTATAAGGCTATGCCGATGATTGCGAACTTCTTGCCCCTTTTCGATGAGTTGAAGAACACATAGAATACGAGCATCGCGACAAAAGCAAACAAGGAAAAGAGCAGGTCTTTCTGCCCGGTGATGTAAGCGACGGCTTCCACATGGACGGGATATGCCGCAAATATCAACGCCACGATTAACGCGACCAAAGCCGGCCTTGCCCGTCCGGACGTAGCATTGATGCTGTCTTCATCCGAATAGAAGCGGCGCAGGAAAAGATATGCGGAGGAGCACACGAGAATATATAAAGCTATGCTCACCAAATGATATCCGATGGTGTTCAACCCGAAAAGATTATATTCCAGGACATAAAGGACATCTCTCACCGGCAGAAGGTCGCCCCAGTAATTGGTTGCTCCGGAAAAAATCGCTTTCACGTTCCAGGGTTTAATATGAGGGAGGACATCGTTTTCTATAAAAAATGTCCGGTCGTCCAGCACAAAAGCGCCATATATGCTTCGCCAGTAGAGAACGGTTATGAATACGGGCAAGGTGAATGCCGCTCTTTTCATTTATAATTTCCCCATCCTTGATACCATACAAGATACTATAACTCAATAGGGGATGTTATTTTCCGGGTTGGGACTCGCTCCAGGGCCTGTGCTATAATTCTATAGAGGAAAGAGTAATGGTCACCCTGGACGATGTGGCATCCGGCATTTCAAACCTGCGAAACCAAAGATTTCTCAGGGCCCGGTCGGCTTTAAGAAGAATAACGACTATGCTTATCAGAAGATATCATGTAAAAAAAATCATTCTGATAGGCTCTCTTGCCGATAAAGACCACTTCGGCTTTCATTCGGATATCGATCTTTGCGTGGAGGGGCTCCCCGATAAACTCTATTTCAAGGCGGTGGGAGATCTTCTTTCGGCTGCAGATGAATTCGACGTCGATATCATACCCATCGAAAATGCGGCGCGGTCCATGAGAGGGAAGATAGAAAAGGGGAAGGTGCTCTATGAAAAAAGATGAGCTTTTCCTTCAAAGGATAAAGACAGAGCTTCTCGCGGAGCTTGAAGAGGTTTCGAGATTAATGGACGAGTACGGGGATTTTGTCGATAAATATTCCGGCCATATGGACGTCTACCTGTTAAGAGTTAAAGCGTCCTTCATGGCCGATTTTTATATGGGCGCCGAAAAGATTCTCAGGACCATAATAGAAGAGTTGAACGGAGGGGCCCCGAGAGGAGAGGGATGGCACAAAAGGCTTCTCCATGCAATGACTATTGAGATGAAAGGAATAAGGCCTCCCGTTATATCAGAAGAGTTGTATCAGAATCTATTAAAGTTCCTTGGGTTCAGACATGTTGTAAGGCAGGCTTACGGCTTTCAATTGGATCAAAAGAAACTTGAAGAGCTGGAAAAGATATTTGTTAAAACATATAAGAAGTTCGATCGGGAAACAAGAAAGTTCTGCAGTTTTCTCGGAGGGGAAAAAAGACGTTAGCAGTCATTATTGCCGGTCCTCTTTCGATGCCTCCAACCGCACCTGCTTCAGAAGCTCGCTCTTTGGAAGTTCGGGAAGTCCGGGCTGCGCATTCCTCACCAATATCGCCGTTATCCCATCGATGTAAACAAGATGCCATTCAGGGTCCTTGAAGAGTTTTGACATCAACGGCCAGACCTCTCCTGAATAAGGATTCACCGTGCTATGGATGATGGTATTTATGCCGTACATGTCGAGGAGAGCTTTCCACTCCGGCACGCCGAGATGCATTGTCTCGTTTGCATGAAGAATGCTGAGGTACTGGCGGTATATCTCCAGGTTCAATGCCCTTGTGTCGGAGAAGACCTGATATTTCGGATAAAGCTCCCACATCATATAACCTCCCCAGTTGATATCGTTGAAGATGTTGGGAGGCAATGATTTCTCTTTCAGGAATTCAACCGCTCTTACAGGCAAGACCGACGAGTCAATGAGGTCTTTGCGGGATTGAGTAAAGAGAGGGGAACGAAGAGAAAGGACAAGGAGGATAATGGACAATATTATGACAGTTAAGGTTTCATAACTTTTCATTCTCCTTCTTAACCCCTCCAGTCCTCCCCTTAAGTTAAGGGGAGGTGAAGGTGGGGTTATGACCGCAGAGGGCTTATGTGAATCACTTCCAAACCTCCTGCTCAGATAGACAGTAACAATCGGAACAGCCACGATCATGAAGAACATCGAATATCTCATCGAACTCAGCGACGCAACCGCTGTCCCGATCAGAAGAATAAGATGCTCGAAGGGAAGAAAAGATAACGCCCTCCCCGATCTTCCCCTCTTAAGATAAGAGGAGGGAGTTATGACAGAAGACTCAGAACCTTGCCTGCCGACTGGTCGCAGCGTGGATATCAAACTTGCGGCGATAATTACAGCCGCCAAGACCAACATCAAGAAAAAGGGGGTCCAGTTCCGGTTGAGGAACGGGAGCACTTTGAAGACCGGATTAAACTCAAGCGCTTCATTTTGATACCCGCTCATTTCAGATGAGATAAAAGAGGTGATGGGATGATATGTTACGGGATTCAGCAACGTTACAAACAAAGAGACGAGATAGACCGCGATCGGCAAGAGCCGTGAGTCACCCGGGGTCCTCCTGAGCAACAGACTGAAGGCATATACAAGAATGAAGACCATGCCTACCATATAGCCACGGTGCATATTGGCCCAGAGGAGCATGATTAAAGGCAATAAGAAATAGCATATAGCGTGTAAGGGGTAGCGTGTACTATTAATAGTTTCACCTTCTTTACTACTCGCTATGCGCTGCACGCTATACGCTTCCCTTACACCTTCCAGCATATAAAATACAATTGCTGCGAACAGGAAGGAGAATATCTGGGGCCTTTCTGCTATGAATTCTTTGGCAAATATGATGAAGCCGGTGAGCATGATAAAGGTAAGCGCCATAGATACCGAGCGGTCACGCATATACTTCCAGAGGAAGGTCAGCATCAGAGCGAAAACGGATGACTTAAAGAGGATAATGCCGGGAGGGCCGAAGCGCTGATAGATAAGGAAGAATATAATCTGACTCAGCCAATACGATTTCAGGACGACAGCAGGCATTTCCGGCGCGTCTTTGTCATGTTCGAGGAAGGTGTATGTAAACGGGTCTTTATCCGGGAGCGCTCTGTGCTCGATGATGTATTGTCCCGTTTTTATGTGCCACCAGAAGTCGAAATTGCCGAGTTTTTGAAACCAGAACGAAAAAGCGAAAAAGAGGAGGACAAGAAACAGGAGTCGACTGAGAATCGAACTTCTTACGGAAAAAGCATTCATACAAAAAAGAAATCTTCTGCCACAGAGGACACAGAGAGCACAGAGTTTGCCTTAATATACAAAGAACAAGCGGGAAATCGCACTGCTATACCGGACCTGTCTAGCAGTGCGGGATGTCCTCCGTAATTATATTGAGAACCTCTTGACGCCGTCAATTAACCTGCCCTCTCCAAAATTCAGAAGCAAACCGCGTTTGAGTCCGGTACTTTTCAGGTACGACAATACCTGAGCAGTAAAAACGTCTTCCAGTTTGCGCACTGATTTTATCTCAACTACAACTTCTCCATTCACCAAGAGGTCAAGTCTTTGACCTTTGATGACCTTATCTTTGTAACGCACATCAACTTCCGTTTGCCGCTCAAAGGCAATATCCCTCATTGAGAATTCATGGCAAAGAGCCTCCTCATATATGGACTCAAGCAATCCCGGCCCAAGAATGCGATGGACCTCGATTGCTGAAGCTATTATCTGTTCGGTAAGCCTGTCAGACATGCTGCCCCTCAATTCTATAGCTATTCAGTTACAGAGAGCATAGATTCAAGATCCTTTCAGTGACACATATTTTCTCTGAGACCTCTGTGTCCTCTGTGGCCGGATGGCCTTTGATTGTCCGTCATCTCCTCTGCTGCGTCCTGAAATTATTATAGCTCCTCATAAAATCCTTCAGGGAGCTTCCTTTCATGTCCTTTGAGTTTATTACTTCCCTCAGCGCCGTTATATTGAGTTTTCCGTCTTTCAAAAAATCGCTCACCGAGAAGTTCCTGAGGTCTTCCGAGCTGATGGCGGTTATCTCGGCGGCCACCGACAACTTTTCCTTGCCGACAAGAGGCGCAAGGTCGCTGTAGAAATCAGCTACGCACCTGCCGAGATAGCCGCCCCCGATCACAATAGACGAGGGATTTACGGCTTCGATAAATTTGAGTATCCTCTTCTTTGATGCATCCGACAAATGTCCGTTATTGGGTTCCTTAGAATAGAGATAGATCACGGATTCGGAGCTGTTGGTGACGCTGTTGATATACCTCGCGTACTCATCGGTTGAGTCTTTATAGACATAGCCGATGAAGTCTTTGTAATCCCCGGGAAGTACGAGTATTATGAGTTTCTTTCTCGTTGAGGTAATCTCCAGGAAGTCCCTCATCGACCTCTCCTGCTCCTGGATGAACCTGTGGCCCGAGGTAAACGCAGTTTCGTTCAGGAATGCGTCTATCGGGAGCTGTGACGTCAGGGGAGAATCCCCGCCGCTGAAAAAGACCGAATAGGCCGGGTGCACTATGATGTAGAGGGTCCCGTCGTCGAGATACTTTTTGTACGATGAATAGTCTGATTCGGGAAGGTCGTGAAGCTTTTTCAACATAATGTCCTGCTCGGCCATAGAAATCCACGCGGGGTGCTTTTCGAGGGTATTATTTCTTTCCTGTATCTCTCCCACTATCCGGTCGAGATTTTTGACCTTCTTCGGATAATACTCCCCCATCTTCACGACCGGCGCAGAGACACAGGCATTAAGGGCCAGGGACACCAGAAGAACGCTTATTATATGACGCAAAGACATAACACGTAATTATATCATATGCAAGAAATATTCCTCTTTCGACGGGTCGAAGAGGTCCAAGTGCAAAAAGTTATTAATGTTCCCATAATGGTCTGTACATAAGTAGTCGTCATTCCCGCGGAGGCGGGAATCCATTCTAAGGAACTTGGATGCCCGACAAAGAACCTCGGGCATGACGGACAAAGCCATAAATCTGTAAATACTATTATGCACAGCTTAGTAAGTAAGAAAGACTTCGGGTTCTGGCGCTTATTGACCTACTTACCCTTTGACCTTTTTGACCTTATACGTCGGGCCTGTTGAATTGTCTCTTGCATCTCTGGTAAATTAACTTAGTTGAATTTTTATGGGAAAGTTTGTTGGATTCGCTTTAATCTCTTTGTTGTCGGGTGCGGTCTTTCTTGTCGGAAGCATGCCCTGCAGTCGGGCTGCAGCGGAAGATAATTGTCTTACATCGTGCCATGATCACGACAACATCTCGAAAGGAGCAGTCGTTCATCCGGCCCTTCAATTGGGATGCCAGGCGTGCCATATCGGTATAGATGCCTCATCAAAACCGCACAAGATCACAAACAACATTCCAAAAGGACTTGCTGCTGAGCCGCCTGATTTATGCTTCAATTGCCACGACAAATTGGAATTTACAAAGAAGAATGTCCATGAGCCTGTTGCAAAGGGCAAGTGCCTGAGCTGCCATAACCCTCATGCCTCCGATGAAATGGCCATGCTCAAGAAAAAGCCTGCCGATAGTTGTTTGGAATGTCACGCGAAGATCTTGAAGAAACCCCATCCCGCGTCCGGCGCTCATCCGCTAGGGATTGTCAAGGTTTGGCAAAAGCCTGTTATGGACCCTTCGCGGCCCGGCAAGGTATTCTACTGCGGAAGCTGTCATGACCCGCATAGCTCCGACAGCCCCAACCTTTTCAGATATAAGGCAAAAGACGCATATGGGCTATGCAAGTATTGCCATAAGGAACTTTAAATGCGATTTAAGAAAGACTGTCAACCACTGAGACACGGAGGCAGCCAAATCATTCTTGTCATTCCGACTTGTTCGGAATCCTTCTTGAGAATATGTCTTGGTCGGGCCAATGCGGCATGGAGCGGTTGGCTTTGATGTTGGGCAAGGACTTTGCAGTGTATATAATGGCCAACAGCAGACCGACTCTTTATGTTGGAGTGACGGGAGATCTCATGAAAAGAGTCTATGAACATAAGAACGATCTAAATCCTCACTGCTTTACAGCAAGGTATCACTTGCACAAACTTGTATATTGTGAGTTTTGCGAGAATAGTTTCGCTGCGATAATAAGAGAAAAGCAGATCAAGAATATGAAGAGGCAGGCGAAGATAGACCTCGTCAGGCAGAATAATTCAACGTTCAGAGACTTGTACGAAGACATTTGCGGAAAGATTCCGGACAAGCCGGAATGACAGAAACAATAAACTGAAGCGGAGGATGATATATGAACCGTAAATTGAGAATTGCTGCTTTAATATGTTTTTCCATATGCATTGCGCTGCTCTCTGCGTGTGCGCCGCAGCAGGCTGAGGCGCCGAAGGACCTTGTCTGGCCCCTGCCGCCGGACAAGCCGAGGATAAAATGGCTCGGGGCCTATTCCGCTGCGATAGATATCGCGGAACGAAATCCCTTTCTGGAATCTCTTGTGGGAGTCGATGTAGGACAAAGCCTGGTGAGGCCGCAGGGAGTTGCCGTGGACGGAATGGGCAATATCTATGTCGCCGACACAATACGCAACCAGATCTTTGTATTCGATTTGACGCACAAGAGGCTCGGGTTTTTCGGCGAGGGGGCCGAAGAGCCGCCGGCCCAGCCCATGGGGATAGCAATAGCCCCGAAGTCCAACCTGCTCCTTTATGCCTCCATCGCTTCAAAAAGGGTGACCGCATATGACCTTAATACAGGGAAGATCCGGTTTGTTATAGGCCAGAAGCCGGGGTTTTTCAGGAACCCTGTGGGAGTGGCAGTCGACGAGGACAGAGGAAGGATTTACGTCACAGATTCCAAACTAAGCGAGCTCCGGGCATTCGACATGAACGGCAATTTCATATCGACTATAGCAAAGTCAGGGAACAAGGACAATGAGGTTTATATCCCCGGACAGGTCTATGTCGACAGAGAAGGCAAGGTGTATGTTGCGGACACAATGAACTTCAAGGTAAAGATATTCGGCCCTGATGGCTTCTTTATCAGGGCGTTCGGCGGCCTCGGCGACTCGCCGGGCTTTTTTTCAAGACCATACGGGATTGCGGTTGATTCCGAAGGGCATATCTATGTGTCCGACGGCAATTTCGGCAACGTTCAGATATTCGACCAGAAAGGCCGGCTGCTGATGGTATTCGGCAGCAACGGCAGCGGTCCCGGTCTTTTTCTATTGCCAATGCAGATGTGGATAGACAAAAACGATAAGATATACGTTGCCGACTCTCTGAATAAACGGGTCCAGGTGTTCCAGTACCTGAAAGAAGAGAATACAGGAGTCAGGAGTCAGAATTCAGAAGAGAAACAAGTCGGCAGTCAGAAACAAGAAGGCAAAAGCAAGAAATAATGAATACAGGAGTCAGAATTCAGGAGTGAACAGAGGGGATATCGTGAAAAGAATACCGGCGAGAACTTTCCAGGATCTTATCGTGTGGCAAAAAGCTCATCAGTTCGTTTTGTCTGTTTATCATTTTACTGATGGCTTTCCGAAGAACGAGATATACGGATTAACGTCACAGCTCAGACGGTCTGCTGTCTCAATTCCGGCCAACATAGCGGAGGGATTCAAAAAGAAGACCAGACCGGACAAGGCCCGCTTCATGAATATCGCTCAAGGTTCAATTGAGGAGTGCCGTTACTATTTGATTCTCGCGAAAGATTTGGGTTACGCAAACCGTCTGGAGTCTATACCCCAGCTTGAGGAAGTCAGCAAATTGCTCGAATCATACTGCTCTTCCATTCTGAATTCTGGCTCCTGACTTCTGGGTTCTGTCTATGAAGCTAAAATCCCGTATACTGCTCGTCCTCTTCTTTGCCGTTGTGCTTTTTGCCCATTTGACTCAGATCACCGACCCGGACCTCTTCTGGCATCTCGCGACCGGGAGGTGGATATGGGAACATCACCAACTCCCCGACCGCGATCTATTTAACTACACCACTTCCGTCAAGGCGTATGAAGATTCTTTCATGGCTAAAATAATACCGAGGCAGTACTGGGTTGCAAACCTCATTCAATATGGCGCCTTTAATCTGGCAGGTTATCGTGGGATAATAGTGATAAGGCTTTTTTTCGCCTTCCTCACGCTGCTCATGGTTTTTCTGCACCTCAGGAGGAAAAGATTGAGCGTCATCACGTCGCTCCCCCTGCTCCTCCCTCTGACCTATATCCTGTTACAGTTCAAGGGCGACAGACCGAACCAGATGACCTTCTTTTTCGTTGCGGCGTTTCTGTATTTGATTGAAGATCTTAAAGAAGCGGGCAGCGTACAGCGGGTAACGTGCAGTGATGAAAAAACGGACACGGGGCAAGCTAATACACGCTATCCGCTACACGCTACCCGCTATTTTCTTTTGCCTTTATTGATGCTTTTCTGGGCGAATATGCACGGCGGCTTCATAGTCGGGACTGCGATCGCTGTAATCTATGTCTTTTCTGAGCTGTTAAGGAAGCTTCTCGTCCGTGGTCGTTTAATAAATAAACGGCTGCTCATTGTCTCATTGGTCACGATCTTTGCCGGTCTTCTGAATCCGAACGGTTACAACGTTATATACGGCATAATAAAGGAAGCGTCGCCCATCCAAAGTGCATCCGTAGCGGAGCTCATGACGCCTTTTGCATATATCGCGGTCGGTACGTATCGTTTTGTTACATGGACGCTCTTGTACCTTGCCGCTGCGGCCTTTTCGGTAACGGCGCACGTTATTCTTGAATACAAAAGGCGGGGGTGTGGGGCCAGGGGCCAGGAGCCCGAAGTCGGGATGGAAACGCGCTGCACACTGCGCGCCATCCTCTTTAGTCATAGCGAAGAGGTCCTCGTTATTGCCCTTTTTGGTATTCTGTCCTTCACAGCCATAAGGGTCATACCTCTTCTGGCCATAGCAGCTACTCCTATTATCGGGGGCATTTTCTCGGGGAAGGCCGACCACATCTTCCTTAAACTTTCGAAATTCATGGTTCCCGATATTCTTGTCGTTAGCGTTATCCTTTTCGGAGCTTGGACAATATATCCAATGACAATATTTAAAAAACCGATAATTGAAGATTATTTTCCAGAAGCCGCAGTCAGATTTATTAAGAGCCGGAATCTGAATGACAGATTGTTCAACTATTATGACTGGGGCGGTTATCTCATATGGAGGTTCTATCCCGATCAGGTCGTGTTCATGGACGGCAGGGCTCTTTCACAGAAGGGATTTCTTCAATACTTAGCTGTGATATCAGGCGACAGGGAGAAAATTGTGGACGTTCCGGCCTATAAAGCCATACTCGACACCTATTCGGTGAAGTACATCCTTATACCCGGGATTGCTCGCGAAGGCGGCATGGCTCCTCTGTTGCCTATTCTCGTCGATGACCCTGAATGGAAGTTGATCTTCTATGCAAAGAATTGCCTTTTGTTCACGAGAGAGAATTTCGAGCCTGATTTTCCCAAGGTTCTTTCCTATGCCGCTGCGATGGCAAGCGCTTACACCATGCTAGGCACGGACAACCCTCGTCCCTATCTCACGGTGGCAAGGTCCGAGCTCGGCCTCGGCAGGCGGGACGATGCAATAGAGTTTCTCAAAGACGCCTTGAAGAAGAGACCTTCCCTGAAAGGAGGACCGGTGGAAAAGGCGCTTGAGTTGATCAAAAATGGGAAGGACATCCTTCACAAGGACATGGGTCTGCCGTAGAAAAAAAGTAGGCACACTATCTATTGTCTACTATATGGCCGTGCGTAAATAAGACTGCATGTCATTGCGAGCGAAGCGAAGCAATCCCGCGTTTTATTGCGAAGCAATATTAAGATTGCCATGTTGTTCCTCTCCTCGCAATGACGCTTTCATTATGCAAGGATATATAACACTCTTTCTACTGTTTACTACATGCTTACTACTAGCGTTGTTGGTGTCTACTACTGCAACCTACTGTCTGTTGAGAAAGACCATCGCTGTGTCGTCGCTGTAAACCAATGCCCAGTCCGGGTCTTCGTAAAGGCGGTTTATCAGTTCGTATAATTCGCCCGTAAGAGGGTTCGACCTCGGCATGACAATTACCCTTACCCCATAATAACCGAGAAGGGCCTTCCATTTGTCCTTGTCCCAAAGTATCTCTGTGTAATCGGAAAATGCCTTCAAGCTGAGGGCCCTGCCGTCTATGAAGACCCTGCGCTCCGGATACAGTCTCCATATGAGATACCCTCCCCAGTTGAAATGATTGAAGATCCTGCCTGGAAGATGATGTTCTTCAATAAAGGACGCTGCTTTTTCCGGGAACCGGCGGGCCATGGTGGGGTGTCTGAGGGCGCTCCCGAGAGTTGAGTCGAAGCTCTTGAGCATGAACATGAAAGTCGCTATGACAAGCAAGGCCGCAAGAACGCTGATCGGACGTGCAAAGTAGAGAGTTCCCTTCTTCTCCCCTCGCCCATTGGGGGGGAGGGGTATCTTAAGAATATCCGAAAGATAAAGCGCAACATACGGCGCCGTAACGAACACGAAAAAAGGGATGTACCTGAATGCGGAAAGACTCAGGGCCGCCAGGAAGACAAAGATTAGGAGATTGGTCTTGTCCATTCTTCTGGATGACAGACCGAAGACAATAGCGCTCGCGGTTAGATACAGCCAATATGAAACCAGATATTGCCGGTGCAACATGAGCGTTACCGGTGAAAGATACTCGCTGGTCCTTTGCTGCAGGGCGCTGGCCTGGAATACAATAAGTTCCAAATACGGTTTATATGTGTTCGGGTTAATGAAAGACGCGGAAATTGCGACCGCCATTATAAGGCACCCTTTAAGAAATGGCTTGTCGATCCCTCTCTTAAGATAAAGTCTGACTGTCTCCGATACTCCGAAAAGAGCGATCAGCGCCGTGCCCATCATGAACCCCCGGTGGAGGTTCGCCCATAAGAGCATCGTCAAAGGCAATAGAAAATAGCGTGCAGGGGGTAGCGGGCAGCGTGTAACATTATGAGACAAACGACTAGGGTGTAGCGTGTAGGGCGTATTATGCTGCACGCCACTCGCTTCTTTCTGTTGTCCCATACTCGCTACACGCTTCACGCTATACGCTTCTTCTTGTTGTTCACTACTCGCTATACGCTGTGCGCTATACGCTTCCTTCAGGTCGTTCAATAAATAGAAAACTACCGGCGCAAGCAGAAAAGAAAACAACTGCGGCCTTTCGCCGGTAAAACGGCGAGAAACAAAACCTGTCATCACAAGAACAATGATTAAGGCTGGGTCTTCGGCCCCGAGCCTGCGGCCTATGCGGAGGACCATGAAAAGAATCGAAATCAGGACCAGGACCCTAAAGGCTATTATGCCGTAATTGCCGAAAACACTATGGGCCTGATACAGAATTACCTGGGACAGCCAGTAGCCGTTGAGTATGATCGCACGCAAGGAAGAGTCATGGCCCGACGTATATGAAAACGGGTCGGCAGCAAGCAGGGACCTATGCTCGACTATGTATCTCCCGGTCGCAAGGTGCCACCACAGATCTATGTCCCACAGGGGCACGGCAAAGATTATAAGGAATGAGACGAAGACGGCAGCATATCCAAGAAGCGCTTGTTTGGATATTCCCGGCCGAAAGGTCCCGTCATTATCCGGCATCTCTAAAATATACTCCCCTTGGGAAGACTTTCGCAAGGAGCGAACAAGCGGTAATAGAGACTTACTATCTACTATCTACTACATGCTGCCTACTATATGCCGTCTACTTTCTTCCGATGCGCCTTTCCGCCCAATATTGCGCCAAGTCACCCAATTTATAAAGTTGTTCATTAAGAAAATTTAATGCCTGTTTAGATCAGCCGCCCTTGCCTGGCAAAAAGATAATTTAACCACAGAGACACAGAGAACGTAAAAGACAAGATAAAAAAATACTTCCTTTCTCTCGCAAAGCCGCAAAGGGCGCAAAGAAGAGTGTGACTCTCTCTCGATCCATTTCTCATACAGTAGCCCGCCGACTTCTGACTCCCGACTCCTGGATTCTGGATTCCGAACAGAAAAATGGCATATTGTTTGCATTACTAATTATCACTTTGCAGATTCCATTTTAATATTGACTTTAAGGGAAACCTTTCATTAATATACGTATCGGTTTAGTGAAGGTTAATCAAAAGGAAAGGAGGTGAAAAAGAAATATGAAGAAGACACTTATTGTATTGCTTGCCCTCGCGATGGTATGCGCGGGAGCAGCGGTCGTTATGGCAAAGGTTTCCGGTTCGCCCCACGATCTGAGAAGCGGTGGCACAGCCGGTGAGATATGCGCATTCTGCCATACGCCTCACTCATCGAGCTCAGACTCAGCAACGCACGCTCCACTCTGGAACCGTTCGTCAAGCACTGCCACATATATTACGTACTCTTCAGCAACCTTTGATATGTCGGCAACAGTGGGCCAGCCAAGCATCGGCTCCCTCGGCTGTCTTGTATGCCATAACGGTCAGGTGAGCGGTCTTGTGAACTATCCGGGTCCGGGCTCTGTGCCAAGTGCCCTCTACGCAAACTTCACAATGTCCAACTACGGAAATCCGGTTTATTCTAACTGGGCCAACCTGGGGACCGACCTCTCTAACGACCATCCAATCGGCTTCACTTATAACCCGGCGTTGGACGCCGTTACGGACAACAACGGGTTCCCGACTGCGGTCAACGGATGGATACCGGGTCAGACCAATTCCGGCGCAGGAGGCAAGTACAAGCTCTATGGCACCGGCGCAAACAAGTTTGAGTGCGCAACATGCCATTCGGTCCACGACACAGACTCAACTTACGACCACAACGGATGGAGCACGGCCACTACAAATCACATCGGCGGCGGTAATCAGGTTTACTTCCTGAGAACGACCAACACGGCTTCAGAGTTGTGCCAGGATTGTCATGTGAACAGGTAGTACATCAACACAAAAAAGAAGGGGGGATTTTCCTCCCTTCTTTTTTTTCAGGACTTCAGGCTCACCGCAGAGTAACAGAATCCTCACTGAATAAGCCCCGGGCGATATGAAAAGGTTAAGAAGTTTCAAGGTCAAATAGTTCCAAGTCTGAAAATGACCTTTTCGAACTGCTTAACCCATTTGCCCTTCTTGAACTGTTTGACCTTTCCTTGTGCCATGGTATAAATATTGCTTAAGTCCTAAGAAAATACTTGCGAATTCCACTGTTTGTTAATTATAATTATGAGATTTTCTTTCGGAAGGGGTTTAAGAATATTCTTGGGTCAAAGAGGAATAATCACAGGGGCACGGATATAGCGTCAGATCAACAACAAAGCACTCGCTTGCGAAGGATTCCCTGCTGTTTCAAGGCCCTTTTACCAGATGGATAATGAGGAAAACAAAAACTGACTATCGCGCACCGTTCGCTGTGTCCGGGCGCTTCCGCAGTCCGTTCTTTATTTTGCTGAGAGCGCTTTCGGAAACGCTTCTTGCCGTGCTTCTTGTCTTCCTCTTCGTCTCCAGTGTCCACGCCGGCGCAATGACGGACAGGGACAGGCTCATGTTCATGCCGAGGCTGATGATCACAGGCTTCGTGGACGGGAGATACGACGACTTTTATACCAAGATAGGCGACATCTCCAGCCACACATATCAGTTCACCGAGCATCTCAACCTCAACGCAGCGGGCTTCATTGTGGACAGGAGGCTCCTGCAGTATAACGTTGGGGTGGACTATGAACGGTCGGACGGCACAGCGTCTTTGACGGGAGACTACAAGAGCGTAAACCTTAACCTCATGTTTCTTCCCTTTAGACCGCTCAACGGGTCTCTGAGGGCCTCCTATTCGGACGGCCCCGGCTATGATTTAAAGACCGTGGGATTCAGCGTTGTTTACACGAGGAGCGTTGTCCCTGAAAGCGCAGTCAAAGAGTTCATTAAGCAACAGCGGCAGCAAAGACAACAACAGCCGCAGCAGCAGCAGCAACAATCGAATAGCGAAGAAAATACGGGAGGACAGGGCAACACGTCCCAGAGCGCGGCGGCCAACGAGGCGGCCATGAAGGCGGAGCTGAAGAAATACGAAAAAGGGTTCCTGTATTATTTCCTGCCTAAGATCTTCAACCTTGATTTCGACGCCTATACTGCAAACACAGGAGACAGTAATACGACCTCATACAGCACGCGGTTTGCCGCGCGCGGCGACTACGGGAAGACCAACTATACCCTTTCTGTCTCGGACGTATACCAGAAGTCGGATTCAGATTCCACGAACTCCTTATTTTCGGACCTCTCCACGCACACGGGATGGAACAGGTGGAGCATAATGAGCCTGGACAACGACGCCTTCTTCAACAAGTGCGGCGCAACCTCGGCCTACGGGCTATCCTCAGCGGTCCACGGTTTCCTCTCGCGGGCAAGCACATGGGATTACAGCGCATCTGCCGGCTATAGAGCAACAACCGACAACGGCACCTCCACGGATTACGGCGTGTCGGCAAGCACGGGAAGCTCCTCCATCTGGCGCAAGACGTTCCTGAACTACCGCTTCACCGCGGGCTACAACCGGACCGAGAACTCGACAGCTTTCGAAAACGGATACGGAATAGCAGTCCTCGGCACGAATACGCCGCTCTCGACAAAGGTGTCGCTCGGCACTTCCTCTTCCCTGACGGGTGGAACAAACGGAAGTGGTTACAGCTTCGGAATACGGGCCAATTACACGCCCTTGCCAAGGCTTTTCCTTTACGCGGCTTATTCCATTCAGGGCGCGATGACACAGAATGCGGACAACTCGGCACTGCCGGACAAGGGACCTTTGCAGACTGCCGAGGCAGGCGTGAGCTATTACAACCGGATAAATCTCTCGAGCAATATCTTTGTTTCGTGGTCCCCGAAGACCGAAAGCGATAAGTGGTATACAACCGCTTCGACGCGCATCTGGCAATTAAACGTGGTATTAGGCTCGGACTTGACGCGGGACAAGAACCGCGATACGTCCGACCTCGGCGCAACCGAAGCGACGGGCTACAGTTTCTTTAACACGATAAGCGGGCCGTTCTTTTTCAGAAACAGTTCCTTCACTTTGAGCTCGGTTTATACCAAGAACGATTCTAAAAATATCTTTTACGGGACAAAGACCACGACTGAATCGTGGAATGTAAACCCCTTCATTACCTGGTTCTGGAGAAGACTTATAATCACGGCAGACGGCAGGTATACGGTGACCGATGCCACTAACAGCCCGAGGATAACCGACAGGAGGATAACCCTGCGGGTGACAAGACCGTTCAGATTGCTGTGACACCGTTGAGCGCGTAGCGTTTAGCGAGTAGCGTGTATGCTGCGACACGAGAGACGTGCAGCGTATAGCGTATAATATGAAGACGAATTCGTATAAAGATTTGATCGTTTATCAGAAAGCGTACAAATTGGCCCTTGAAATCTATAGAGCTACAGATGCATTCCCCGGAACAGAAAAGTTTGGATTAGTTTCTCAATTGAGAAGGTGTGCTGTGTCTATTCCTTCAAATATTGCTGAGGGATATAGAAGAAGTCGGAATGAGTACTTGCAATATTTGAGAATCGCCTTCGGCCCCTGTTCCGAATTCGAAACACAGATATCTTCATCAAAAGATCTTGGTTATCTGAAGTCAGAAGACTTTCAGAGATTGTATTCTCTTCAGGAAGAAACCTCAAAACTACTGGCAACAGTAATCAGGAGAATGAGGACATGAAAATCACTACTTGCTATACGCTGCACGCTGCTTTGTTTGCCTTTCTTCTCTGCACGCTATACGTTACACGCTACACGCCTGATGTCTTCGCAGAGGACTCCAAACCCGCTGCCTCGGTGAACGGAGTCGCCATTACAGAGGCGGATGTGGATGCCATGATCGACCAGATGATCCCCTCCCTTTCGTTTCATCCCGACCTTGCGCAAGAGAAAAAGGACCAGTACAGGAAAGAGGCGATCGATCGGCTTATCGTTTCGGAATTGCTCTACCAGGAGGCGGTGAGGCTTGGGATGTCGGCCACGGACGCTGATGTCAGGAAGATATTCGACGGGCAGAAGTCGCATTTCAAATCGAAGTCGGATTTCGAAGACGCCCTTAAACAGAGAGGTCTCACCGAGGCATCTTACGAAAAAGAGATCCGGGAAGGGCTGTCCATCGACAAACTGATGAAGACGAAGGTCGATCAAGTTTCCAAACCCACTGATTCGGAAGTGAAAGATTATTATGAAGCAAACAAGAAACGTTTTGTCGAGCCCGAAAAGATAAAGTTTAATGAGATATTCGTCTACATAGCCCCTGACGCAACCGACAAGGTCGGAAAGGAGAAAATGGACAAAGCCGCAGAGGTTTTAAGCAAGGTCAAGGCCGGAGGAGATTTCTGCAAGCTGGCGAAGGAATACTCGGACGACGCATTGCGGGAGAAGTGCGGAGACATGGGTTATCTGCACAAGGGAAGGCTCGAGGAAGACCTTGAAAAGGAAGTCTGGAGCATGAAGGAAGGCGAAGTCAAAATGATCACTATCTCAAGGGGCATAATGATAGTGAAATTCGACGGCCGCGAACCCGAGCGGCAGATGTCCTTTGACGAGGTCAAGCCAGGGCTGGAAAAAGAACTCTTAAACAAAAAGAGAACGCAGCTCTATGAAGAGCTTATAAAGGGCCTCCGGGAAAAGGCGAAGATAATAACATATGATAACAAGGTCAATGAGGTTAAGTAGGTCAATTCACCTCGTAGAATAATATCTTTGAATAACGAAAGGCAGACACTAATAAGACCATTAGTAGAGCATTTTTAGGTGTCATTCCCGCGAAGGCGGGAATCCAGGCAGTACCCTTGAGAAGACGAGAACGGTGTAGAGGCATGAAATCCTTTTGTGTTTATATGCTATGCAGCAGACAGAATGGAACTCTCTATATCGGCGTGACTTCGGACTTGATCAAGCGAATATATGAGCACAAGAACAATCTCGTTGACGGGTTCACAAAGAAATATAGTGTGCATAGTCTGGTATGGTATGGTATGAGATTCACGCCTCTGCTGAGGCGGCGATACTGAGAGAGAAGCAGATAAAGAAATGGGAGAGGTGCTGGAAATTGCGGCCCATAGAGGAGAGTAATCCTGAATGGAAAGATTTGTATGATGATTTGCTGGAGAGGACTGGATTCCCGCCTTCGCGGGAATGACGAAAAAGGGGATGTGCTTGTTCCAGTGGAAGGCCTGAAGAAACAGCTAAAGAATATGAGCAGGCGCAGTAAACTGGAGCTTATCAGAAAGACTATTTCTTCAATGCAGGACTTATACTGCGACATCGTCAGAAGGATTCCGGACAAGCCGGAATGACAAAATTAAAAGGAAGTAAATTTAAATGAAATTGTTTCGTAAAGTTTCTTGCCTTTTTGACCTATCTGAACTCCTTAAAGTTTTCTTTATTGATCTTGTTAAACTTTTTGCCCTCTCGGTTGTTGACCTGCTTAAACTGTTTACCCTTGCTGCCCTGCTGATTATGGTCGGCTGCGCCACCGAGCAGAGGGCGCATTTCGACACTTCGATGGAGAACAAGATAATCTGGCCCGGACCGCCCGAGAAGCCGAGGATACGGTACCTCTGGAGCTTCACCTCTTTGCTTCCCGAGGGCTCTTCAGTGCTCGATGTGTTGACCGGGAAGTACGAATTCTTCGAAGCCAGGGAAGCACCCATTCTCCTAAAGCCCATGTATGTTTACCAAAGGGGCGACGACCTTTACATTGCGGATTCCGGCGCTCAGCGGGTAACAGTGGTGAACCTGAAGACAAATGACTTTTTTCACGTCGGGACCAGCGGAGATGGGTCTCTCGCGGACCCCGTCTGTGTTGTGACCGACAGAGATGGGAATATCTATGTTTCCGATTCTGCGGCCAAGAAGATATTTAAGTACGACCCTCAGGGCAATTTCATCAAGTCTATCTCACGGGAGGGGATGAGGCCCGTCGGTCTCGCATACGATGAAAAGTCAGATACCCTTTTCATCGTCGACACGGACAATCACGATGTTATTGCGGCGGACAGAGACGGCAATAAAAAATTTATCATCGGGAAAAGGGGAGAAGGAGACGGAGAGTTCAATTTCCCGACTTATTGCTGGGCGGACAACAATGGCAGACTCTATGTTTCCGACACTATGAACGCAAGGATAGAGGTGTTCGACACAAGCGGCAAGTTCCTCTTCAAGTTCGGATCGAGAGGGGGATCATATAACGAATTCGCAAGGCCGAAGGGTGTTGCGACCGACACACACGGCAATATTTATGTTGTGGATTCGGAGCAGGGCATGATAAAGATTTTCAACAAGGACGGCAGACTCCTCCTCTTCTTCGGCGAAGAGGGCAAAGCTTATGGAAAATTTACCCTTCCAAATGGTATATTTATTAATCATAACAACGTAATCTATGTTGCCGATACTTACAATATGAGAGTCCAGGCGTTTCAATTGATAGAAGAACAATAACAGGTCAAGGTAAAGATTAAGGAGAAAGGTCAAGTTGAGATCAAGGTTTAGCCTGAGAAGAAGAGGAAGACAGCCAAAGGGTGTCACAGTTACCTCAACCTTAGCCCTGGTCTTCATCCTGATCTTTCTTTTTTATGCGGCTTATGCCGTCCATTACGCGGTCAGGGCTTACGCCGGGGTCGCAACAACAAGACATAACCTGTCCGTAAACGGTCCGGGAACTATAAAAGCTGCGGCTGGGGGAACTACGGAGATATGCGTGTTCTGCCATACTCCTCACGGGTCAATCGGGAAATTCAGCGGCGACACCTCCAACACTCCCCTGTGGAACCATAGTCTGAGCGCAGTGGCAAACTATATTGTTCCCTATGACAGTTATGTGACAGTCGGACAGCCCGATAAAGGTTCAACACTATGTCTGAGCTGTCATGACGGCACCGTTGCCATTGGAGCAGTGGTAAATACGCCCGGACCCGGAAGCACGGGGCAGATAACAATGGCCAATGGAGTTACCACTATGCCCTCTACGAATGGCGGCTATCTGGGCACTGATATTTCAGGCATGCACCCTGTTTCTATTGCTATAAATTGCACTTTGGACACTGATATAGAAAACAGCGGCAACGGTACCGCTCTGAACATCCCGCCGCTTCTTCCTCTCTTAAAGCCGACAAATGCGACTTATGGCGGTCATCCGGGCGTGCCTATCAGGGGCGGGTTCGGCGGCGTTCAATGCGCATCCTGTCATGACCCGCACAATGACCACCCGGAAAACGGCAATTGCAGTTGTTTTAACCCGTCAGCCCCCAACCTTCCCTGTTTTTGGGTTGCGAAAGCCTGTGATGATACCCTTTGCAGTGCGTGCCATGTGACGAGCTGCACTCCCGGTGTTGATTGCCCAACCTGCTCGTACCCATACTGATGAGAGAAGAACTGTGAAAGCGAAACTCTTTTTATTAGCGCTCGGCGCGGTAATCGTATCTCTTATAACTGTTATGACGGCAATAGTCCTGCCCGCCTCGCAGGGTGGGCAAAATAAGACAACGCTGGGGACCCACGAGGACCGTCAGAAGAACCCGAAAGGGTGTTCCGGGTGTCATGTAGCTCACGGCCAACCGAAGACGCCTATGCTGAGGGCGACACCGGACAAGCTCTGCCTCATCTGCCACGGTCCATATCCGCAAACCCCCGATGACAAGGGATCCGACATATATTCGAGTCTGCAGAAAAGGTCGCACCATCCTATCCTGGAAACGTCGCTGTACCATGAACGGAATGAGACGCTTCCGGAAACCAGCCCTTTAATGCCAAGGCATGTAGCTTGTTATGATTGTCATAATCCCCATTCTTTGGACAATCAGAACAAAATGGGCAAGGTGACAGGGGTTTCGATAAACGGACAAAAAAAGGTGGCTACAAAGGCCTCGGAGGTGTGTTACAAATGCCATGGCGACAGCGCAAACAGGCCCGCAACTTCTCCCAATATTAGATTGCTCTTCGACCCGAACAACCAATCCTATCATCCTATAGAAAGGGCCGCAAGAAGAAGAAGCGTCAGTCTTTTCAAGGACATGCAGGGCAGCTTAACTATAGACTGCACGGACTGCCATGAGTCTCACGGCTCCGATTATCCCCCCCTCCTGAAGAAGAATTACACCACTACTGAAGGGCCGGAGTCGCAATATGCATATGACCTTTGCTACAGCTGCCACAGACGTGAAAGCATACTCGGCAATGAGAGTTTCGTCGGCTCTCAAACCCAGCCTTATGGACACAGGGAGCACATAGTCTTTGTAAAGACCTCCTGCCACACATGCCATGCCTCTCATGGAAGCCAGATCAATCCGTCTCTCATAGAATTTGATCGCCAGATCGTGACAGGACCCGGACAATACATACCGGGTGTAAAGGGTTCTCCCACGTGCATCCTTACCTGCCACGGTAAAGATCATGGCATCCCAACGTCCGACGTGCAGGGGCAGTCGACAAAGAAGAAGTGATCCTTCGACAAGCCCCGGGGATGACAATATTTATATGCATGCTAAGGATAACCTTTTTGCAAGCTTAGGGGTATGATTGTCATGGTGAGCTTGTCGAAACATACAATGTGAAAGCGCCATGGGAAAAGGTCGCGAAATACTTTTATGCGTGACTATTCTGTTTCTCTGCGTGCGCATGGCGGAAGCCGGGGTCTCCAAAAAGATACACGGAAAATGCTCGGATTGCCACAAGGAGCAGGACTACAAGGCAGTCAAAGCGGTGATAAACGAGACCTGCGCAAAATGCCATCCTACCAGTAAAGGGAAAGACCATCCGGTAGACGTTGTCTCTCGCATTGTGCCGGCCGATCTGCCGCTGGCAGAAGGGAACAGGGTCACATGCGTTACTTGTCACGAACCTCACGGCAAGAATACCGTAGACAAACTCCTGCGCAAGAAGTTCGACGACCTCTGCGTCGAATGCCACAAGAATAATTAGACGCTTGGTTGGCTTTCATGGTGAAATACCCTAAGTTGTCCTCGCCAATCGTTCTGTCGGCGGTTCTGACGGTCGCCACAGTTCTTGTCTATGCGAACAGCATTAACAACGGTTTTGTTTGGGACGACAGTTCTATTATCCTTAACAACCCGGCGAACAAAGATATGTCTGCCTTGACCGGTCTGTTTCTTGCCCCTGACACAACCTATTCAGATGAACAAACGCCGTATTACAGACCCCTCAACAGGCTCACCTATATGTTGGACTACCAGCTCTATGGTCTCAATCCACTGGGTTACCACATGGAGAATCTGATTCTCCATGTGGTTGTTGTACTATTGCTCTTCATGCTGGTAAATAAGTTGTTCTTGAACTCCGCGGTAGCTTTCATCGCAGCATTTATTTTCGCTCTGCATCCCATAAACTCGGAAGCGGTCAACTTCATATCCGGTGGCAGGAACACTATCCTTGCGGCCGCCTTTGCGCTTGCCTCTTTTATCGTCTTTACAAAGGGAACCGGGGAACGAAAAATAGGATATGCATACTTGTCGGGATTGCTCTTTTTCCTGAGTCTCTTGTGCAAAGAGAGCGCTGCTTTTCTGCCTCTTATATTATTGCTTTATGGCTTCAAATCGGATGGCTCATCCGGAAAAAATATGAAACAAAAACTTCTCTTTGGGCTGCCGTTCCTCTTATTTTCTGCGCTTTACATTTTCATGAGAGCGCAGGCCCTTTCAAATGCGATAGGGACGAGCCTCGATCCCGGAGGCCTATGGTCAAGAATATCGAAAAACTTTTATATCATTCCGAAATATTTATATATGTTTGTGTATCCATCAGGTCTCAGCATATATTATCCTCCGCCCGGAGACCTTTTTCACCAAAACATATGGCCTGTCCTTGGATGGTCAGTCGTTCTTCCATCTTTGTTCTGGTTATCAAGAAAAAATAACGAAAGGGCGTTCTTCGGCATCGTCTGGTTTGCCATAAATTTCATTCTTATCGCTAACATTGTACCGATCCCGAGCGCGCCTATGGCTGAAAGATATATATATCTGCCGGTCATGGGCCTATGTGTTATAGCAGGCGAGCTTCTTTACCGTTCTTATTTGAATTCGAAAATAGTGCTGCGCATGTCATTGGTTGCGACTGCGACGGTATTATTTCTGACTATGGCGTTCACTACGGCAAGAAGAAACAGCGACTGGAGAGACGACTTGTCCTTGTTTGGGAGTGTGGTAAGATCTCAGCCGGACTCTGCCTTCGGGCATTACAACCTTGGATGCGCTTTCAAGGACCGCGGAGATCTGATCAGCGCAAAGAGGGAATGGGAAAGAACACTGGATATTGACCCTAATAATTCGCAGGCACTGAACCAGTTGGGCAATGTCTATTATATATCCGATTTTCCTGTGAAAGCGCGAGATTACTTCATTAAAGCGGTTCAGATGAATCCCGGCAATTCCGAGGCGCAGTACAATCTTGCGATAACGCTTGAAAAGCTTAATGAGCCCGGTGAGGCACTGGCTCACTATGAAATGTTCCTGAAGAAAGTCCCGCCGGAGTATAATGGCGTCGTCCCCGAGGTGGAAAAAAGAATAGACGCTCTCTCACATCGCGGGAATTCCTAATCTTCTCGTCCTTTGTTTTCCTTGCAGTTGCATAAATAATCGGCACAGCCGGGCCAGCCGGCAGGCAGTCTTCATGCCCGACGGAATGCAGCGTCAGGGTTCAGCTCAGTCTCCTGCCGCCCCTGCTTAAGAGCGCTGAATTAGCGATTCCCGCTTTTTGCAATAGATACTTCATCGACGTTGAGAGGACCCCGAAGCCGTACTTGACGCTCCTCCTGAAATTGATCGACGAGGCCTCCTTAAAGTATTTTGTGGGACAGCTGATCTCTCCTATCCTGAACCCAAAATAGATCGCCTGGGCCAACATTTCGTTGTCGAAAACGAAGTCGTCGGAATTCTCGCCGAGCGGCAGGGTCTCAAGGACCTGGCGGGTGAAAGCCCTGTATCCGGTATGATACTCCGAAAGCTTGGCGCCTAACATGATGTTTTCGACAAGCGTGAGAAACCTGTTCGCCGCATATTTATAGAGCGGCATCCCGCCCTTAAGAGCTCCGCCGCCAAGTATCCTCGAACCCAATACCACGTCATAATGCCCGGATACTATCATGGAGGCCATGGCTGTCACCAGCCGGGGAGAGTACTGATAGTCGGGATGGAGCATCACCACTATGTCGGCGCCGCGCGCAAGGGCCTCCTGATAGCAGGTCTTCTGGTTCCCGCCGTATCCCTTGTTTTGAGGATGGATGATCGTTTTAATGCCCAACTCGGCGGCGACCTCCGACGTGCGGTCAACAGAGGCATCATCTACGAGTATCACTTCATCTACATATTCATGAGGCAGCTCATCAAATGTTTGACGCAGAGTCTGCTCGGCGTTGTATGCCGGCATCACTACGATCAATTTCTTATTCAGTATCATGTTTATCGACTAATAACAGGGCGTTAGTAACAGGCCGGCGACTTATCCCCCCGGCAAATCAAACTCCTGTAATAAATAGCTCTTCTGTCACGCGGATCGATACTCAGTGTCCTATTGAAATCTTCCAGGGCGAGAGCGTAACTCTCGGATACAAAATATACTATACCTCTAGATGAATAAGAACGATAGTCAAGGGGATCGAGCCTGATCGCCTCCGTATAATCAGCAACAGCCCTTTCGAAATCTCCGGCCCTATAATAGGCCTCGGCCCTGCCCCTATAAGCCGGTGGCGTACTGTTCGGATAGATTTCAAAAACGCGGCCCCATAGCGTAAGGCCGTCCTTCCAGACTCTTATCTGTCCCTCGGCAATAACGATCAGCGCTATACAGAGAATCGCCATGACAGCAATGAGCAGTTTCGCCCTCAGTTTACCCCGCTCCGGACGTTCGAGGGCCTTTTCAACAGCGTATGCAACCCCTGCCCCCACCATGGCCATGGGACCTATAAGAGGCATGTATGCATATCTGTCCGCGGCAGCCTGACTGCCCACCTGCAAAATGCCCGATACCGGCAACACCGAAACGAGATAATAAAGCCACGCTATCATCCAGACCCGGCTCTTTCGCCAGGCCCTGGCACAGAATAAGGTAATACCGAATAAGACCAGAAGAGCTGCGATATCTTTCGCAGTAAAGGTTATAGGAAGAAACAACGGATAAAAGGGAGAGAGATGGACCGGCAGGAAAAATTTCTGAAGATAAAAGACCATTGCCCTCGCAGCAGTCAGAAGTCTCTCAAGAGCTCCGAATTCCGCAGAGACCATCATCGCATTCACGGCCTGTTGTGCCCGAACGGCCACCAGCGAAAAGATGATGCTCAAACAGAGAAAAGGCAATTTCTCCAGGATGACTCTTTTAACTTTTGCAAGGCCGGCGCTGAACGAAAGCCTGTTTAGCGGATAAACGTCGAGGACAATAAGCACTGCGGGAAGAGTCACAGCCATGGGTTTGCTCAGCAGGGAAAGCGCAAACGTCAGGAGGGCCAGAAAATAAAAGAGGACCGCCTTTTTTTCTATGGCGGCATAGCGCAGATATGACAGAACGGACAGGAGAAAGAAAAATGTGTATAGCACATCTTTTCTTTCAGATATCCAGGCGACAGACTCGACATGGATTGGATGAATGCCGAATAGGAGCCCCGTTACCCCGGCTGTAATGAGCATTCTTCGTGGAGACAAGGGGCGCAAATATCCCGCCTGAGAGGCAACCTGAAGAATTCGCGCAATACAAAGGACAACAAGGAATGTGTTCAGGACATGGAGGACCACGTTTGTAAGGTGATATCCCGACGGCTTCAGGTCCCAAAGGAAAAAGTCCAAACCCAACGAAAGCAAGGTGAGCGGAGAGTACATGCCTACCTGAGGGGTAGTGAAGGCCCAGCGGACAAAATCGGCATCGAGGTTCCCGATCTTCAGATTGTTATAGACATATTCATTGTCGTCCCACGTGACGAAGCCGTTTCTCAGCGCGGGCAGATAAACCGCAAACGTTATGAGCGCTGTTATTAATGCAGCAACAAATATGCCTCTATTTTGCCCGGTAATGTCAGGATTCATCCTATCATGTCACCTCACAAAGCCTCCTACTACTTTATCACGGTTGGGGCCACAAAGGGCAGAGGAGGACTGAGGGAATACTGTTGCATAGATCATTGCCTGCTCCCCTCGCCGGATTTCAGTTATAATATGCCGTCATGAGAAAAATAGAATTCTTCAGACACAGTATTGAAGAAACAGATATAGAGAGGGTCAGTGCCGTCCTCCGCTCCCTGTTCCTCACGACCGGCAAGGAGGTCGGGGAGTTTGAGGAGAAGTTTTCCTCATACTCGGGCAGGAAACATACCGTGGGGCTTACGAGCTGCACGGCGGCCCTTCATCTGAGCCTGATTTCTCTCGGAATAGGCACGGGAGATGAGGTAATTACGACCCCGATGAGCTTCTGTGCAACAGCTAACGCCGTTCTTCACGCAGGCGCAGTGCCTGTATTTGTGGACGTGGAGAAGGAGACCGGCAACATGAACGCGGACCTGATCGAATCCGCCGTCACCAAAAAGACGAAGGCGATTATCCCCGTCCACTTATACGGTCAGATGTGCGACATGAAGAAGATAAGGACTGTGGCTGACAAATACGACCTCAAGATTATTGAAGACGCGGCCCACGCGGTCGAGGCCTCAAGGGACGGCGTGAGAGCAGGTCAGCTTTCGGAGAGCGCCTGTTTCAGCTTTTACGCGACCAAGAATATTACCTCGGGTGAAGGAGGGGCGATATGCACTGACAGCGAGGCCCTTGCCGAAACAGTCAGGATGTCGAGACTCCACGGCATTGACAAGGGAGCTTCAGAAAGATATTCGAAGCGCTTCCAGCAATACGACATGCCCCTTTTGGGCTGGAAATACAATATGGACAATATCCATGCCGCGCTCCTTATAGGTCAGCTCGAAAGGATAGATACGCTGTGGGAACGCAGGAGGAAGGTTTGGGACGTTTATAAGGAATTTCTGAGGGACATAGAAGGGGTTGAGACTCTGACGACTGTCCCGGGCGCCAGGCACGCAATGCATCTTTTCACCGTGCTTGTCGCTGCCGAAAAAAGAGATCCACTACTATGGTCGCTTCAGGAAAAAGGCATCGGAGTGGCGGTAAATTTCAAGCCCATCCATCTGCTCAAATACTACAAGGAGAGGTTCGGATACCGGGAGGGAGATTATCCCGTGGCGGAGGAGATAGGCAAGAGGACCATTTCCCTTCCCTTCTACCCTTCACTTAAGGAAGAAGAAGTGAGGTTTGTCGCAGCCGCTCTGAAGAGCGAGATCGAAAAGTAGCCATCCGAAAAGAAAGACTCCTACGGAGCGTAACCTGATGGCGTATCTACAGTCGATGAATTCGAGTCTGAGTAATGTACGTTATGACATGAGAGACAACCAATTTTCCCGTCAATGCCGACGTTGATATTGCCCGTAATATTCCAGTTGGCCGGATACCAGGTCGCCCCAGCAGTCACACAGGCGCTCTGGCTGCTATAAGCGGAATTGCTGCAGTAAGCTATAGCATTCTGCTCGTAGCGGGTCCCCGTTTGAGCCGCCCAGCTCTGGGATGCCGGCTCCAAAGGAGTGGAATTGAACTGCGTGGCGTCCTTGACACCGTTCGGATTGTTAGTCGGATCATATTGACTGAGATTTTTTCCGACCGGATGACTCTTCTCGTTCCCATCCCAAGTCTCGACATTTGTCTGCGTCACCGCAGCCGACCTGTAATAGTGGCAATCCACACACATATCATCTAATGCGTTGTTTGCGCGCATATAGTGTCTTCCGCTCGTAATATAATAAGGGTCCCCTGCGGACACATTGCATGCATCGAAAGAATCTACCGTTAAGGTGAAGGTGGCATTGTTGTAAGCGGTAACATGCCTTCTCTGGCCGTTACAAAGGCCTCCAATCATCTTAACATAGTATCCGACCCAGGCGTTAACGGTGCTCCAAGCCGTATTTGCAGACTTGGTAGTGTCAATCAGTGTAGTCTGAGAACCACCGGTGGCAGTGCCGGAATCCCAGGTGGAACCGTTCTTCACAATGTAGTAAGTATTGCCGTAAAGACAGGCGGGAAATGCCGACGAAACGGTAACGGAAGACGCGCTGGTTGCGCTAATTGTTCTTGACTGTCCGACATTGGCGCTGCTGCTTGGTCCGGTGATTACCAAAGTGTAATAATTCCACTGGTTCACGGACCATGTCTTGTTGCTGTCTGTCAATGTTGTTGTAGAAGAGCACGTCGAAGTAGTATCGGTCCCTCCGGGGTCACCGTTCGATGAATTATATGAATATGCGTCATACGGAGTAGCTATCTGGTTGTGCTGCTGGTGGCAGGTAGAACAGACAACTCCGGACGTCCAGGTTCCAGACTGAGCTCCACCAAGACAAGCGGATCCGGCAGTAACGCAGGTAGGCTGCGTATAGCAGGTCGATACTGAACAACTTCCGAATTTGTTAAGCATTCTGACAATCGCGGGGTTCTTCACGTCTGCGGCCGACCTCAGGCCGTACTGGTTATTGGCATTAGACGTTGCCGGCATCGTGCCGTCCCAGCGGTGGGACGTGCCCGAGACTCCCGGAGCGGCTTGATCCGTTGGGGAAAACGGCCAGTTACTTGCAACGCCGCCTATGGAATGGCAATTATTCATGCACAGGTTGGCGTTTGACGCCTTGGTCAGACTCGGGCCTTGACTGTTGCCGAACTGAGAATGCATCACATGGCAACTGGAACAGCCTATACCTTCCGGAGTAGTATGGGGAGGATCGCTTGCAAGCGCTAAACCAAAAACGACCAAAATACTTAATCCGAGCAAGCTGATTATGAAGCTGTATTTTCTAAACCTCATATAACCCCCTTATTTCTTCACGCCGAAGGCCGCGTTAACGCCGTATTTAGAAGCATCGAACGCCTTCACCTGGTTCAGTTGGTTGCCGCCCGAATCGAAGATCTTCAAAATGGGGTCATTAGTTGGAAGGGCCCCTGCCCCTGCAAGGAACTCGCAGAGACCGTCTCCATTGACGTCCATCGAAGAAAGACTTGGCGACGATTTTCCCTTGTCAAATGCCTTGACCAACAGGGCTCCGGGAGAATTGCTGAGGTCTTCCTTCAACTCAAGAACAACCGAGTCCTGAGGGATCTGGGCGTCAACGGACCCGATGAGGATTTCGTCTACGCCGTCTCCGTTCAGGTCCCCTGCGGAGATATGCCATTGATGCATGAGGTCGGCAGGCGGCGCTTTAGTTGTAACGGACGCAATCACCGACGCCGATGACATGGTGGAATCAAACGCATAGACGCTTATATTACCCATGTTCGCAACTACCAGCTTTAACCACCCGTCGCCTGTCGTATCTGCAAAGGCGATGGAAGCCGGATACGTAATTGCAGCCGACCTCACTCCCGTTACAGGTACCCTCAGCTTCTCGATCAGCTGGCTTCCGTCAAAGGCATAGACGATTACGGTCTTGGAACCGCTTGAATCCACAATGCTCATTGCTATCTCTGCCTTGCCGTTGCCGTCAATATCTCCTACTGCAATGTTCGCTCCGAAAAGTGTCTTCGGAACCGGCAAGGACGATGCGACAAGAGAACCATCATATCTGAAGACCTCCACATAAGCCTGGTTCTTAGGTCCGGGACCCGGCGCAGCAATAATTTCATCGGAACCGTCGCCGTCTATATCTCCCATCGCGACCTCTGCGCCGTACATTGTAGTGAACGCCTGGAATTCGCTGATGGGCTTTCCGCTGAGATTAAGCAGGTCGAGCAGTCTTACCGTGGCCGGGTTCATCGGACCGGGCCCCTCAGCCGCAGCGATCACGTTTGCCACGGGCAGCGGCTTGTACTGAGCATCAATAGTAACCGACTTGCCGGTCTCTATATCGAACTTCTTAGAGGCAGGTCTCCGGTAGCCTTTTATATAATCAAACTGTATTGCGTAGCTGCCTGGTTTTGCCTCATCGGTCCTCCATGTCTTGCCTGTTTCCTTATAAGTAACTGTTGAGCCGTCGGAGAGAGTTCCCGTCACAGTGAAAGACGCGGAACTGAGATCGGTATTCAAAATGTTGACTATGATCGTGCCGCCGACGACAACCCTAAGAGTAACAGGAACATTTACCGGACTGTTGACCGCATTGGTCGCATTCAGCGTAATATCGGCGGTATAATTGCCTTCGGCCAAAGTGTCCGCGCCTTGATTGAGGGCAACTGTTATAACAGAGGGAGTTATGCCCGTAATGGGCACAGGGGACAGATTAAGCCATGCAGCATCGGACGATCCAGTCCACTGCAATGTGCCTTCGCTGCTCAAAACCGAGAGGGAAGTATTCTCAAGATCTCCGTTCACCTGATGGAACAAGTCTATACTGCCCGGAGATGAGAGAAGCTTCTGTCTCACCACTGTAAGGGTCACCGGGATGGTCGCGGGACTGCCTGTCGCGTTAGGCGCTGTTATCGTCACAGAGGCGTTATACGTCCCATCCGCAAGCTTGTTGACCTCTGTCTGATTAAGGCCGACCATGACACTATTAGGAGTGTTCGCTCCTGAAACAGGCGTAACAGTAAGCCAAGGCGCATTGCCCGCCGCCGTCCAGGAAACGCTTCCTCCCGTGCTGCTGACTGAGAGCGCTTGCGAAGTCAAGACCCCGCCTTCATATGTTAAAGCGATAGGCGTCGTGGGCGAGACCGTGAGCTGTATCTGGGGCTGTTTCACGGTCAGGTTCACCGTAACGGGATAACTGTTGCCGCTGGCATCCTGGAATGTTACAACACCGGTATAAGACCCGGGATTAAGGCCTGTCACATCGACACTCGCGGTCACGCTTGCCGGGGCATTTCCGGACAAAGAATCCAGGTTGATGGTAAACGGCCCGGATGCCGCTGCCGTCCACGAAGGTGTATTGCCCGACACTTTCGGATTTACCTGGACCGCCTGCCCTGAAGGATTAACGCCCGCATCAGCAGTAAACGTTAAGGTTAAAGGACTAATACTCAAGCCCTTGGGGTCGAGGATGCTAAATTCGACTATCTGACCGTATCCGTAATTGGCGACAAAAAGTGTGCCGCCGACTATTATCACATCATAAGGGCCGAATAAACTCCCGGGGGTAGTGTTGTCATATCCCCCCACATAACCGACAGAGCTCCCTGCCGTATCAAAGACCGCCACATCATCCTGATAAGAATCCGCTACGAATACTTTTCCGTTTGCTACATAAATTCCCTGCCCGTAGGTGAAACCCCCGAAGGTCCTCTTGAAATTACCATTACGGTCAAAAACCTCTACCCTGAAATTGAACTGGTCAACTACATATATCTCTTGATTTACGTCATCCGAGCAAATGCCTGTCGGGAAATTAAACTGGCCTTGTACGCTGCTCTTAACATCATTGGGACTTCCGAAGGAAAACTTAAGTGGATAGTTGCCGCTTCCGTCCGGGCTGTAAACTTTAACAATGTTGCTTTTGCTGTCAGTCACATAAATCCACCCATTGGAAGCGATTGCGATGTCGTTCGGCATCACGAATTCTCTGTTGCCCCGACCGAGCACACCGACAAGCCGGCCATCCGCAGTCCCCACACTGACCTTGCCGGACATAGAATCTCCAACATATACATAGCCGGAACTGTCGACCGCGACCGATAAGGGTGTTTGAAACAGACCCATAACGCCCGCGGAATTCTTAAAGCCGGCAATAGAACCAGCTGAAGAGCCGTCTTGATAAAACTTCAGAATGCTCTTAGAAGAGGGTTGTGACACGTAAAGAACGCCCTTGCTGTCGACGGCAATTCTTGTAGGACTCCCGCCGATAGAAATAAGAGAAGAGTAGTTTGCCGAGAAAGGAGGCGTGGTCGTGGTTGTCCCGCCGAAAGACAAGCCCATGCCGAATGCAGGGCCATAAGACAAAAGCAAAAAAAGTCCCAAAAGGAACGAGAGCATCAAAAAAGATGATTTCCTGCCGGTCCGAAGTGACCGCATCATAAATAATATGTATTGATTCATTTTACCCGTCCCTCCTAAATTTACCGCATAATTCCTAAATCTGAATAAAAGCAATTATCGTACCATGGTCTCTCAAGCACAAAAACTGCCGGTCCTTCTGTCCCCTCAAACAAGAAATCGGCATCCGCCTCTCATTTCCTACAATCTTAGCCCCCTGGACGAAGTTTTTCAAGCGCGTTAATCAGCCAAATATAAAGAAGAAAACGGTCGTCCCTGAAAAAGGCGCACCGACATTGCTAAGATAACATTTTTTGTTCTTTTCCGCAATAGAAAGAAACCTTTCTGCGGTCATCCCCGCGCCTACGCCAATTCGCACATGCCATTGCCCAACAAGCGTGTTTTCACCCATCGCGTGCGATTTAAAGGACAAAAGCTGTATTGCATTGAATCTTCCATAAATATCTGCTCTTCTTGGAATACTGGCATACTTGTTGCTTCTCTATCTGAGGGGTAGGCAAATTTGAGATTGCAGGAATAAATGTGTTATCATTTTAACAAAAAGAGGGATTGGCCACAATACGTTTCCCTCATCAGTAGCACGGGACGATAGGCATGAAAATGACAATAGATAGTCGAGAATCTAAGCGGGAATATCCGGCAAAGATCGGCCTTGCGCTGGCCTTTGCAATTATTTTCTGCATCTTCACTATTAATGGACCGAAAGCGGCAGAGGCGGCGATTGCGAGTGTCCAGAGCACTACCTGCAATAACGGCTCCGGATCGACCAGCGTTACATGCACGTTCTCAACTACCCCGACATCGGGGAATATCCTTATAGCAGTTGTAGGATGGAGGTCTTCTTCGTACACTGCAAGTCTGAGTGGAGGCTCCGGCGGGACATGGACATCTGCAATTCAATCGAGCAATGGCAACGGCGAGCGCACACAAATATTTTATGCGGCGAACATTTCGTCACCTACCAACACGGTCACAATAACCCTCAGCAGCTCGGTGGTTGCCTCAGCAGTTATTTACGAATACTCAGGCGTGACCACGACCTCGCCTCTTGACCGGACGGCTTCCAGTACAGGGTCAGGTACTACTGAGAATTCCGGCACAACATCCACGACAAGTCAGGCCAATGAATTATGGGTGGCCGGCTTTAGCTGTAGGGCACAGGATACTTATCAGTCGCCGGGCGGCAACTGGAGCGCCGGCACTCAGGCCCAATCAAACAACAACACGACATATTACACAAGCCAGATCGTTTCAAGTACGGGAACCGCAAATGCCCAGCCTCAAACGAATAATTCCCAAACCTGGGCTGGGGCGGTAGCCACTTTTAAGGGTGCCTCCTGCACCCGGAATGCCCCCACAGTCTCCATTAGCCCAACCACTCAGAATGTGACACAGGGCACGTCGGTAAGCTATACGTTGACTGTAACTAATAATGACAGCGCAACCTGCGCGGCCACGACCTTCAACCTTGCTTGGACAAATACGGTGGTTTCAG
>JAJYIF010000035.1 GCA_021790195.1 Nitrospirota bacterium | reverse complement strand
CAAGAGAAGGTGAGATATTACCTGAAGTCTCTCCAACGTGATCCGGAAAAAATATGCGGGTTCTTCCGTGAGCCCAATCTCAGGTATGCGGCCTAATTACGGGGCTTTACTTATGACCTCCTTAGTAGGTCATTAGAAATGAAAGCTATCCGGCCTCCAGAAACACCGATATCGGCCACATAGGGGTCTTCCCCTGTTCCGTCGTAGACCTTACCGCCCTTGATCAATATGTCGATATCCTTGCCCATTAAGCCCTTCCTGCCACAGAGAGCTCGGAGAACACAGAGCCTTCAAATAATTTCCCTTCTTTCTTTAAGACCTCTGTGGCTATGTTTTTTTCTTGTCCGGCGACTCAAAAAAACTCTCCGGCGAATGCATGCTCTTTACAAAGACCGGCATCATAAAAGACACCACGTGCCTTATGCGTCCGCGGAACCCCTTGATGTCGTTGTTTCTTGCATCTTCTCTATAGGCCTTACCAAGGTAGTCTATAAGCACCGGAAAGGACTCGAGGGTAAGGGCCATCACTGAAAAGAAATCCTTCACCGGCACCCCGAGCCTCTCCAGCGGCCTCAGCATCCTCTCGAAGGCGCGCACCATCTCCCTCGCAGGCAGGAGAAAGGTGAGTATCTTGGCGCCGAACAGCATGGTAAAAACTCTTGCCGTCCTCAACGACGCAAGCTGAAGCCCTTCATCGGTTACCGAAAGAGGACCCTTGCTGAAGATGATCCTTCCGGGATGAAAAAAGAGGTTACCGGCGAAGGTGAATGAAAGGAATATGGTGATCGGAATGAAGCCGCCCCTGACCTTTTTGAAGGGGAGGAATATCAGGGCGGCGAGAAAGACAGCAGACGCCGCGATCAACTGGACCTTCAGGTCCTGTATGACGAACAGGCCTATGACGAGAAGGATATAAAGTGAGATCTTGCTTTCTGCAGGCAAGAGCTGTTTACCGCCCTGTCGCGAACTCGCGCAGACCCTCGGGATGCGCCCCGCTCTTGGCATCCGCCATCTTCTGGACCGGAGACAGGGACGAAAAATAGGTCTTTATGCCCGCCGCTATTGAGGAAGCCAGCACTTTCCGGTAGGCCTCGGTCGAGAGCAGCTTCTCTTCGTGCGGGTTGCTTATGAAAGATACCTCGGCGAGTATGGACGGCATATTCGCCCCCATGAGCACGAAAAACATCGCCTGCTTGACGCCGAGATTGATCGTCCTCGCATTGACCTTGGCAGCGCTCGCATATAGAGACCTCTGGACATAGTTGGCAAGGGCGATGGACTCATCGCGCTTATAGTCCCTGTTGAGATCGCTCAATATCTTGCCTACGTCGTCGTTCCTGTACTGGGCCATCTTCTCCTTCATCCTCTTCACGGTCACATAATTCTCCCTTGCCGCGACCCTTATGGCCTCTTCCTCGGTCGTCCAGTTCTGGAGATAGGTTTCTATGCCCCTCGCACCGCTCCTCGGGCTCGCATTGGCATGGATCGAGACAAAGAGGTCAGCGTTGTTCCTTAACGCAATAAGGGTCCTCTCGGGCAACGGGATGAAGACATCCTTGTCCCTCGTGAGAACGATCTTCAAGTTCGGGTCATTCGACAGGATGTCCCTGACCTTGAGCGCGATATCGAGCACAACGTCCTTCTCCTTCAGCCCATTAGGACCGCATGCCCCTGAATCATGCCCGCCGTGTCCGGGGTCTATCACTATCACCTTCTTCGAAGCCGCGAACCCGTCGTGCTTCTCATTCTTCTTCGCATTGACGTCGATGACCAATTTTGCCGGATCGTCGAGGACAAAGGCGTTGAAATCTTCCATGGTCTCGAGGTCGAGCACGATCCTCACCGTGTCGGCATCGTACTGGCCCGCCCTTACCGCCTTCAGGATGCCGTCGCCCACAGGCAGCTTGGTATGGATCTCCTTCACCATCTTCGAGTCCTTGAGGTCAAAGAAAAGCCTGTCGGGTCCAGACAAGCGCCTTTTGGTGAATTCGACCGGGCGGGAGAGATCAACGATGACCCTCGTATACCCCTGGGACGACCAGAAATGGATGTCCTTTACCTCGGCCTTCTCCGATGCCTCCAAAGGCCCGGCTGCAAGAAGAAAAAGAAGGGGGAAAAAAGCGACTACTGCTAACCGAAAGACGTTCGGAAATTCCCGACGTCCCATAAGCAACGTATAACGGCTGTTCCGGTCCGGTTCTTCCCTCATACCGAATGAACGGATGTTATCTCAGGGATCTCCTTCTTCAGGTTCGACTCCACCCAGTTTTTCATAGTAAGCGTTGACATGGAGCACGTGCCGCAGGCCCCTTTCAGCCTCACGTACACTGCGCCGCCCTTGATATCCACTAATTCTATATCTCCGCCCTCGGTCTTCAACCCGGCCCTTATTTTCTCAAGAACCTCTTCAACTTTTTCTCTTAACATATTGTCACTCATTAATTAGTAATGATATGAAAAAAAGAAACTTTATGCAAGTTTTTTTTGCGCCGGCCGCACGGCGTCAAAAATCCAGCGGACTCCTCGCCTCCTTCAGGGTCTTGCTCGGTATGCAGTGCGTATAAATCATCGTCGTCCTCACGCAGACCTGTCTGCCGACAAGCGGACGCCCTTGCCTTCGGCTCGTACTTTTGTTAGTATCCATTACTATGAACACCATCGGTTCTCGTACAGGGGACTTTCACCCCATTAGCTCACGCCCATGCCGGGCGTACACAAGCGCATCGAGAGGGACGCGGGAATAGCCGTCATTCTTTATTCATTCTTGCGTTGTTGCTTCCGCGCCCCTCATGCTGGTCGTTGGCCTGATGGACTAAGATGAAATTTGAACTTGAGCCATATCATCGCAATGTTTCAGATGAGAAACTTCTCGAAGATCTGAGAAAGATTGCAAGGCATCACCAGAGGAAATCAGTCACGATAGAAGAATATGATAGATACGGAGCATATCATTCCTCAAGTCTCCGTAAGCGATTTGGTTCTTGGTTTACTGCACTTAAAAGGGCGGGATTGGAAAAGACACGTAGCGAGTTAAATATTCCGGTCGAAAATTTAATTGCTGATTTAAAACGCGTTTCACAAGAACTGGGAAAAGACAACGTAACATTCAAAGAATACTCAAAACATGGTCAATATGCCGCTAGCACCCTAATTGGTCATTTTGGCTCTTGGCGGCTGACATTGGAACAAAACGGCCTAAAGCCAAGCACACCCCATCGCGTTCCCAGAGAAAATTATTTTGAAAATCTCGAATATGTTTGGCGGACGCTTGGCCGCCAACCGCGCTATTCAGACATGCAAAAGCCTCTTTCAAAATACTCTGCTAAAACATATGAACAGAAATTTGGAACTTGGAGAAAGGCACTGGAATCTTTTATAGCATTTGTAAACATAGATGCCAGATGGACTTCCGAACCTATTATCCATAACCAGCCGCCGCCGTTAATTGCTTCAGGTAGCTCAACGACTAAAAAAGTAGCACAGACAAAACGGAAAACATCAAGAATTGTTTCCTGGCGGTTAAGATTTTTAATCATGCGTCGCGATAACTTCAGGTGTTGCTTGTGCGGTGCTATGCAAAATGTTGACAAAAACATCAGCTTAGAAGTTGACCATATTATTCCTTGGAGCACAGGTGGTGAAACCATCATGGGGAATTTGCAAACGCTATGTAACCGCTGTAACAGCGGGAAGAGCAATCTTTCAATGCAGAAAGAAGAAAGACCTAATCGGGTAAGGGACGGTAGCTAACCGTCCCTCCCCACACCACCCATCGTGCGGCTCCGCAACGGGCGGTTCGCGGAAAGCACCGGCAAAGACCTGATTATGTCTTGGCCGGGTAATGAATCTTGATCCACAATGTGCGAATAGAGGCAAGTCCCTGCTTTTGAAGGAACGCCTGAGATATCCCGCAATTCGTCGATAGAGTTTTAGCAAGATGCCAATAGCCCTTCCTGCTTAACCCTGTAAGCAACTTCGCCTGAAAAATGTTATCATTTAAACAGATATAAGAAAGAAGAAGGCAATGCGCATAACGGATATTCCACAGATAGAAAACTTAAGCGTCCCTGAAAAGATTCTCTTTGTCGAAGATATGTGGGATAGCATAGCCTCGGATGATTCCGCCGTCCCGATACCCCAAAGTCACATCGCAGAACTTGACAGGCGGCTTGCTCGGCATAAGTCTACCCCCGGCATGCTTTTGTCTCTTGATGAACTTAGGATCAGAATAGATTCAAGGAAATGACTTATGTCCTGAGATTTCTTCCTGAAGTTGAGGAAGATGTCATTAATGGCTATGTCTGGTATGAAGAAAAATCAAGGGGACTCGGCGAGGACTTTCTTCGTATGTTCTACGCTTCTGCAAATGACTTCCTTTTGAATCCGTTGCTTTATCCAAAAGTTCATCAGGAATTTCGGAGACGGCTTCTCAGACGCTTCCCATACGCCATTTATTTCATGGTAGATAATGATCTGGTTATTGTATACGGGCTTTTCCATTGTGCTCGAAATCCACAGCTTGTATTGACTGAGCTTCAAGACAGGGAAAGATAGAGCCATCATTTGAGGGGGTGGGGTACTCGGCCAAAATATGGATAGATTTCCAACCAATCATTCAACACCGACAAGCGGGTTAATTCATTGTTAGTCCGAGAAGAGACATGAAAGAAAAGTTCCGTATAACGAGAAACCCTTCGTCCGAAGATGATCTTCGCTTTTTGATCTCAGAAGTAGGCCCACTGCCAAGTGCCTACATACAATTTCTTCGTGAGACCGATGGTTCAGAATATGGAATCACGGACCAACCTGGTGATTGCATTGTTCTGTGGGGTTGTAGAGAAATCGTTGAGAATAATAAGACACGCGATATCCAACAACAGCTGCCAAACGCTTTGGTGATAGGATCAGACGGTGGCGATGATGCACTTCTATTCGACTGCTCTGTCTCAAGAGATAATCCGAATGAATGGCCTGTCGTCAGGGTTGATTTCGCTTCCCTAGAACCTGAAGAATTCGTTGTCCAGTCGCCGTCGTTCTCTGAATGGGCCAAAAACGATTTTCGTCTTACTGCTGCCGAACCACCGAAGTTCGATCTCCCACCAGCCAAGGATTGGAACGCGGATATAGATAAATTAGTAAAAGATTCTCCGGAAGGTAATGACCCACTATAGACCAACAAGCCGGTCCACAGCGACGCGCCAGAAGGCGGCGCGTGACGCGGGCGTTATATCCTGAGGCAAACAATGTTTACTTATAGTGAAGCTAAGAAATATTTATTGGATAGTCTCACGCAAGATATTGCAAGTCACACCCGTGGTGAATTTAAGAAGATCGGAGAAGGGTTTGACGTATTTGATCAGAACCTACCTAGGAATAGCGGCCCAGAGTTTAACAAGCTTTTCCTCGCATTAAACTTCTGGGATTGTTGGCAAGATGCGAGAAATCACGAATGGCGTTACTACAAAGGGCTATCTCAAGCTGATTGGCCACGACTTGCCAAAATAATTATAAAAGATATTGAAGAAGATCACGAAATTACGTCCAGCATAATTCTTGAGCATTTTGATTTCAAACCGAGCGTCGGAATCATAAACAGAATTACGGCATTCTTTACGAAAAAGTCAAATTTATAACGACTCGTTCCACGCCGACCACTTCGCGGCGTGTGAACTCGACGTTATAAATTTCAGACATGATATTCACCCGGAGGTGATTTATGGGCATCCCTATCTTTGATGAACTTGAAAAATTGATAAACGAGCATGGGTCTGCGAACATACTGAGAGAACGAAATGCTTTTGCCAAGGATCAGTATGCCGCGCTCGAAAAGAAGACGATTGAGCTTGAAAGAGAGGTAGGAATTAAAGATACGGAAATAATAGAACTTGAAGCGGAGAATGAGCGTCTTAAACTTCATAACGCCGAGCTTACAAAGCAGATGGGGGTATTCAATGAGCCTTACAAAAACAATGACCATCATCCGGCGGATAGAATCTTGTTGTTTCTCTGTTATAAGCCTGATGCCTCGGAAACAGAAATTGCTACTGGCGTTAATGTTGCGCCTCTCACTGTAAAACATTGGCTTGCTCATTTTCGACAGATTGGCCAAATGCTTGATAGTGATGGACATATTACCGGCAGTGCAGTTCATTATCTTTCGAAAAAAGGGTTGGCTTGATCGTGTTAACGACTTATTCATATTATCCTTTCCGAACGACTTCTAACCAATCGTTCAACCCCATTCAGGGTTAACTCCGCATTGGCTCCGGCAAAATACCGATCTACGCCAACCAGCAGTCCAAGCGGTCATGAGCCGCTTAACTTTCGAAAGGAGAGAATATAAATGAAAGCTGATTCCCAATTCCCAAATATAATTACTGATCTTCCCCAAGCTGAAATTCCCATTGAAGGATTAAAGGCATACCTTGTTCAAGGAACCGGCCATCAAGTCGTATTTATGAGTTTTGAAAATCATGTGGAAGTTCCCGAACATGCACATGAGGCTCAATGGGGTGTTGTTTTAGAGGGTAAAATAGAATTGACAGTAAATGACAAAAAACAGATATTCAAGAAGGGTGATATGTACTTTATCCCAAAGGATGTACGCCACAGCGCGAAAATCAGCGCAGGGTACAAAGATATTACCTTATTCAATCAGCGGGATAGATACAAAGCCAAGATTGCGAAATGAGGTACAACATATAGCAAGACAAGGGTGTCGCGGCATTAAAGCCGCCACCAACATGCGCGTCCACAGCGACACGCCAAAAGCGGCGCCTGACTCGCATTAAACGTCGATTTCCAAAGAGGAGGATTGCGAATGATAGTCAAATCTAGTGCTGGATATCGAAGAAATTTTTTGGGAGTGGATTTTGTCGTTTTAGCACGTGGATGAGGGACGATGGGGTCAGACTTGATTATTGACATTTGTTTCCATACCCGTTCCGATATCCTGATGCGCTATCTATTGGCGTCATCCTTTCGGATTTCTTCCTACCAAGGAAGCTCTCGACTTCATCCTCAAGAATCTCCTGAATATACTTCTGCACCTTGCCTCGAACCATTTCCTCCAACACCTCATACGTTCCGCTTGACGGCCTCGCCCTCTCGGTGATACTCTTTCTCATGGTGGTGTCTCCTTCTTGACCGTTATGGTAGTTCCAATAGTATTTATTACCGCATACGGGAGGTGCGAAACTGTGCTATCGGCGAGAGAGATTTTTGAACATGAATTAGATAAACGAAAGATCAAATACAAAGGGCCGGACTCGATCGGGTTTTATAAAGTAAATACGGAGAATTTTGAAGTTACTATAAATCTGGAAAATATTACAAAAAATTATGCAAGAGACAAAGACCCTGAAGCCGTTATCCATTTTATCGATCAGTCATTGACGCGATTTAGAACGCCGCCTTGGAACACGGCCAAGAAATTGATATTCTTTTCAGTCGAACCATCCGATTATAACTTCAATAGATCAATTCATTATGCCGTAACCGATAGTCTATCAAAAGTTTTGGTTATAACAGATCCTGATGAAGGGAAGATCACTTGGGTTACTCCGGAAATGATAAAGGAATGGAATGTTTCTCAAAGCGAAGCTGAAATGAATGCCGCTGAGAACATGGGCGGCTTATTGAAGGGCATACGCCTCGAAGTTGAACAAATTGACGATTTCAAATTAGCGATGATACCTATCAATAGTGTCTTTAAAGCGTCCACGATATTTTCACCTAATTTCAAGAAGCTTGCATTAACAGATGTTGGCTGGCCGGTCCTTGTTGTGATCCCTTGCCGTGATTTCATATATATCATTCCAGAGAAGGATGAGGCTCTGCTCGATAAACTGGGCGGAGTTGTTCAGCGGGAATACAGGACCTCGGGCTATCCAATTACTACAGAAGTATTAAAAATATCGGATGATGGAATTAAGGCCATAGGAAAATATCCAGAATAAAATGCCGAATCGGGTAAGGGACGGTAGCTAACCGTCCGTCCCTCCCCACACCACCCATCGTGCGGCTCCGCAATAGGCGGTTCGCGGAAAGCACGGCAAAGACCTGATTATGTCTTAGCCGGGTAGTGAATCTTGATCCACAATGTGCGAATAGAGGCAAGTCCCCGCTTTTGAAGGAACGCCTGAGATAACCCGCAATTCGTCGATAGAGTTTTAGCAAGATGCCAATAGCCCTTCCTGCTCAACCCCGTGAGAATGGCATGATACCTTGGCGCACCGAGTTTGATCAGTTCGCCTATACGTCTTCTCGCCCTGTTCCACTGTTTCAAATAGCACATGCGAATACGACGACGTAGCCAGTGATCCATTTCAACGGCGTCGTTGTACTTCAAGGCGACGCCGAAGTAGTTGATCCACCCCTGAGCATAGAGGCGGATTTTATAATACCGATAATCCATAGAGACACCCCAGCTGCGGCCTGTAAGAAGACGTAGTTGGGTCTTAAAGCGTGCAAGGGATTTCTCAGAGATTGTGAGTCGTTTCTTGGCAAAGGTAAAACCAAGGAAAGTGCTCTCCTCGGCCCTTACCACCCGGCTCTTGTCTCTGTTAACCTTCACCTTGAGGACTTCCTCAAGGAACCGGCTGATACTTTCCATGACGCGATAAGCGGCCCTTTTGGATTTGACCAGTCTTGTAAGGTCATCGGCATACCTTGCGAACTGATGCCCCCTTTTCTCCAGCTCCTTATCGAGATCATCCAAAAGGATATTGCTCAGCAGCGGCGATAACGGCCCGCCCTGCGGCACTCCCCCGGAGGTTTCTTTCAGGCTGCCCTTTACGACCACACCGGCCCGAAGATACTTGCCTATCAGACGAGGTATGCCTTTATCCTTGAGGCGTCGGGAGACCCGATGCATCAGGGCGTCATGGTTGACCGTATCGAAGAACTTCTCAAGGTCGATGTCCACGGCATAGGCATATCCTTTCTGAATTAGTCTGAGCACCTTCTTGACTGCCATGTGGGCCGAGCGATTCGGCCTGAACCCGAAGCTGGATTCGGAGAATTGAGGCTCAAAGACAGGAGTGAGAACCTGACTGACCGCCTGTTGAATCACGCGGTCCATAACAACGGGGATGCCCAAGGGGCGGACACCTCCTTTGTCTTTGGGGATTTCGGCACGCTTGACTGGACAGGGACAATAAGTCCCCTCCAGCAAAGATGTCTTAATCCCTTTCCAGCTTTCATGGGCGTACGCGGGAAACTCCTCAATGGTGATACCATCGATACCAGGAGCCCCTCTGTTTGCCTTGACTTGCTTCCATGCGCTGAGAATGTTGTCGCTTTTGACGACATCCTCCACTGTGACAGGATCAAGGGGACAATCTTCCATGTCGCGCCTCACCCGGCTCCTCCGTTCGGATTCTTCACCGTATGAGAGCTCATGATAGTGTCATCCTCATTTCCACGTTCGGGCCTTCCTTCCGTTTTACCGGAAGTACTATGCCCTCTGCTGACTTCTGCATACTTACCCCGTATGTCTCCATACAGGGCGCTACAGAAAGGCTCATGAGTTGCTGTCTGCTTTGTGTTTCCCATAACTCCCCGCCTTGGCAAGGAGGGGTGGCCCTGAGCCTGCCAAAGGGTCGGGGTGGTCGGGACTCGCACCCGCCCACAGCGGACGGATGCGCCGGGTTCCTGGTCAACCGGGTGAACCTCCTCCGGCCTTCTCTCATGATACTCCTGCCGCGTGACATGCAGATCTCCCCGGATAAGAACGTGAACCTTCCGTGCACAAACGCCGCATTTACCCTGCTCCCGAACCTATGGGCTTCGCTCGTGTTGTGCCTGCTCGCCCAAGAGCTGAGCCTTGTATGCGGTTTCTGTCCGTCGCCTCGCACGTTTGCACTCCGGCTTCCTTCAGACCCCTCCTCGCGGAGACGCCCTTGCCTTCGGCTCGTACTTTTGTTAGTATCCATTACTATGAACACCATCGGTTCTCGTACAGGGGACTTTCACCCCATTAGCTCACGCCCATGCCGGGCGTACACCAGTCGCTCAAGCTGACGTGCAAACCGCCGACGCTCCAAGTTTGCAAGTGTGGCGAAATCAACTTACAACATGCTACACGATACAGCATTTTAAATTTAAACTTTTAATCTCACGCTCTGGAGCGTTTGCACGCAGCTTAGCTCCGGTCCGTTGGCTACTCCACAGCTCGAAGTGTTATAATTCCGAGCCATGACAAGAGATAGACTATGACAGACGATAAGAAACGATTGATCGCATTATTGGTACAGGCGATGCCGGAACTGACGGCGGGACAATTGCATTGGCTACAGCGTGTCGTACGTGTATTCTCTGCGGAGCATGACTTTCGGTTAAGTGAGACAGACCTTTTTGATGAAACAACATTGCAGAATTTTGGTGACGCTATCCGTGTGCATCACAGCTTTTCATCGGAGCCCTTTAGTAAGGACAAGTTCGAGTATGTGCTGGTGAATGTTTTAAAAATGAGCGGGCATACAGCATCTCTTGCACCAAAAGGAAATCCCGGACATGACGCAAGCTCAGACGGTGTTAAGCTCTCCCTGAAAACGCAGGCTGATAAGGGCGTCAAAGAAAATATTATTTGGATAAGCAAATTCATGGAGCTTGGTAAGGGGACTTGGGGCGACAATCCTGACGATCTCGTCGGCCTTCGCAAACAATTTCTGGAGCACATGAAAGCTTATGACAGAATTCTCATTTTGCGGACCCTGGCAAAGACGCCGAAATGGAAATATGAACTTGTTGAAATCCCTAAAAGTCTTCTTTTAAAGGCGAAGGACGGCGAATTACAGATGATGGCGGACAGTAAACAATATCCTAAGCCCGGATATTGCCATGTTCAGAATAAGGCGGGAGAGACAATCTTTGACCTTTATTTTGACGGGGGTACGGAACGAAAGCTACAGATTAAGAACCTCAACAAAAGCGTATGCTCGGTTCACGCAACTTGGGAATTTATCATACCGCCGGAATAAGCGGCGTCTGCACAGCTGATGTTCTTTTGTCGGCAATTTCAATATATTCATCCTTTAATTCAATACCGACACATCGTCTCGTAAGCTCTTTAGAAATTATACCCACAGTGCCGGCCCCATAAAACGGATCGAGGACAAAATCATTGGGTCTGCTTCCCGCCAGTATGCAAGGCCGTACAAGCCCTTTGGGAAACACTGCGAAATGGGCGTCAGGGCATGGTTCTGTATTAATCGACCAGACGGTCCTCTTGTTCTTAAGGCCATTCCCATCCGTTGTGCGTTCTTTTATGGCCTCCTGATCGAAGAAATAATGTTCTGACTTACTGAAAAGAAAAAGGTACTCATGAGCGACTGTAAAGCGATCTTTTACACTCTCCGGCTGGCAATTCGGTTTGTACCAAATAATATCATTTCTCAAATACCAGCCATCGCTTTGACATTTAAGGGCCAGGAGCCAGGCTACACCGATAAGGTCTTTCTTCTTCAAGCCGGGTGGTGTCTGAGGTCTATATGACATTGCCCGGCCTTTATTTTTGTCATCTTCTTGACGCCACTTTCTACCGCCGGAGGTATAAGTATTACCGATGTTTAGCCAGAATGTTCCGTCGGGTTTTAAAACCCTTCGGACTTCTCGAAAAATATCGACCAGAGTATCAAGATATTCATCTAATTCGGCTTCTGCGCCTATTTGTCCGTGAACCCCATAATCCCTCACCCCCCAATATGGCGGCGAGGTCACAACGCATTGAAACGAGTTATCAGGCAATCTACGTATTATATCTCTTGTATCGCCGTGCAACACGACAATAGGCTCTTCCTTCGTCGGCCAATCGAGCGGCTGTCTTGGTGCGGTTACTGATGATAGAACGCGATTCATTGTTGACAGTGTATCATATTCCTAACGCTTGCGCAAGCAATTTATTCTACTTTTTTTGGTCTGCCTCTTTTTTTCTTACCATTCTTGGCAAACCTTTCCAATTCAACCTCATCAATCAAATGATCTCGACCATGTTTGTAAGACTCCAATCGCTCCCCGATAATAAATTGACGAATACGCGAAGAAGTCACCCCAAGATATTGCGCAGCCTCTTCAGTTGTAAAATACTTTCCCATAAGTTAGGAATATTCTATAATGACTGACAATCATAAAACAAGAAAACGGAGAAGGAACATAGAGGAATAACGACGATGATTTCCAACAAGCCGTTCCAGCGGGGAACCCGCTGAACTTGTCGTTCCGGCAGCAGACCCGGTCGATTGTCCCCCTAACATTCTCTGATATACTTGAAATCATGGAGCTGACTGAAAACGCCCTTAAGGCGCTCAATGCGCGATACCTGCTAAAAGACGAGCGCGGCAGAGTGACAGAGACCCCGGATGGGATGTTCAGGCGCGTGGCCTCGACTGTCGCCTCTGCCGAGAGACTATATGGCAAAGACCCCTCGGAATGGGAGGAGAAATTCTACGGTCTTATTTCGGGATTGCGCTTCCTTCCTAACTCCCCTACCCTCATGAACGCAGGAAAGAGCATCGGCCAGCTGGCAGCATGCTTTGTTCTGCCTGTAGACGATTCGATGCAGAGCATCTTCGACACCCTGAAAAACGCGGCGCTTATCCTGCAGAGCGGCGGGGGGACCGGTTTCTCTTTCTCGAGACTGAGACCGAGGACCGATATCGTGCGCTCCACGGGAGGCATAGCTAGCGGACCGGTCTCTTTCATGAAGATTTATAACACGGCCACAAACGTCATAAAACAGGGAGGCGCGCGTCGCGGCGCCAACATGGGCATCCTCAGTGTCGACCACCCTGACATTCTAGAATTTATCCGCATAAAGAGGGACGAAAAGGAGTTGACCAACTTTAATATATCGGTGTCGGTGACCGACGCCTTCATGCAGGCTGTGAAGAACGATTCCGAGTACGACCTTGTCAACCCGAGGAGCAAGGCGGTAGCGGGCAAGCTGAGGGCAAAGGTCGTCTTTGATGAGATTGTGGCAAGCGCCTGGGAGACAGGGGACCCCGGCCTCATCTTCATCGACCGGATAAACGAATTCAATCCCACACCGGGAATAGGAGTGATGGAGAGCACAAATCCCTGCGGGGAACAGCCCCTTCTTCCTTACGAGGCGTGCGTCCTGGGCTCGATAAATCTTTCGAAGTATGTCACAGCGCCGGGGGACGCTGCCCCGGAGATAGATTATGGCGCCCTTTCCTCGGACGTCACAACTGCCGTAAGGTTCCTTGATGACGCAATAGACGTAAACAGGTATCCCCTTCCGGCTATCGAGGCTATGCACAAGGGCAACAGGAAGATCGGCCTCGGCCTCATGGGATGGGCCGACATGCTTATACAGCTCGGCATCCCCTACGACAGCCGGACGGCCTTTCGACTTGCCATGGAGTTGATGAAATTCTTCAGGGACGCTGCAAGGGCGGCCTCTTCTGCGCTCGCCGAAGAGAAGGGTGTATTCCCGAATTTCAGCAAGTCCATTTTCGACGCGCCCGGAATGCCGCGCCTCAGAAACGCCACGACGACCACCATTGCTCCCACCGGCACTCTGTCGATCATAGCGGATTGTTCGAGCGGAATAGAGCCTCTCTTTGCCCTGGCCTATAAGAGACTTATCCTCGATACGGAACTCCGCGAAGTGAACAAGCATTTCTTCAGGGTCGCCAAAAAGCGCGGGTTTTACACAAGGGAACTCGAAGAGAAGGTGGTCGCAAGAGGCGCGCTGAAGGGGATGAAGGAGGTGCCGCCCGATATCAGGCGACTCTTCAGGACCGCCCACGAAATCAAGCCGGAAGACCACCTGGAAATGCAGGCGGCATTCCAGAAATACACGGACAATGCCGTCTCAAAGACCATAAACATGCCCAAACGCGCAACAAAAGAGGAAGTCGAGCGAACCTATCTCATGGCGTACGAGAAGGGATTGAAGGGTATCACCATATTCAGATACGGGACCGCAAAAAAGGGGACCCTTGTACGGTTCTCCGAATCGGACTGATGCCTTCCTGAAGATCCCCGAAACCCGGGCTTGATACATTAACCGCTGTCCCGCCTCTTAGCAAAACTATAGGGCCGGCAAGCAACATCTCGTTGACACTCCTCATTCTAACTGATATAGTAGATTGTCCAAAAAGGAGCGAGGGGATAGCGTTGAATAACAAGCGGAATAGCAGGTCCGGCGGGGCGGCGGTCGCCCGATGCCGGTGTTTGCTTTTGATAGTGCCCCGGAGGGCTTGAAGCCGGATGAGCCTTGTAGGCAGACTTGAAACCATTGCCCTCGCTGACGTATTCCAGATACTCAGCATAGGCAGAAAGACAGGAGTATTCGTTGTACGCGGCAATAGCGGGACCGCGCTCATCGTCTTTAAGAACGGCCTCGTTTTCAGGGCCGAGTCGGATGTTCTCGACAAAAAGCTGACCGACGACCTTCTTGAAGAGGGTCTCGTGAGCAGGACCGAGATTATGGCGGCCCTGAAGGTCAAGGAAAAGGTCCGGGGGAATTCGGTCGCGGACATACTCTACGACCATAATTCCGTCGGCAGAGAAGACCTCGACAAGATAGCCAAGAAGAGGATCGAGGGCATCTTTCACCGCCTTCTTTACTGGGGAGAAGGGGAATTCCAGTTCCGCGCGGACGACCTTTCCCTGGACGGACTGGCGAGTTTCCCTGACTTCGGGTGGGAGCTCTCCCAGGGATTGAGCGCGGAGTATTTGCTGCTTGAAGGCGCGAGGGTGCTGGACCACTCCGCACACCCTAAGGCCGCTGAATTGTTCACGTCCGACGACGAACTTGCTCTTCACTATACTGCCCCAACCGAAGCTGTCGCGGCTGACGAAGCACCCAGGGAAAGCGAGAACTTGTCAGAAAGCATTTCCGCCGGCGCGGGAGCAGCAGATCTTTCCGCAGGCATTGCTTCGGACCCTAAGCCGGGTGGACATATAGATAAGACACCGTCGCAAACTGTTGAATCCCCGGGCGAGTCTAAACATACGGACGACAAGGTAACAGTGTCTTCCGGTAAAAAGCCGCCGATGGCAGTTATTTTCGGAGCTGTCGCGGTCGCCGCTGTCGTAATTGTCTTTTTTTTGATTCACGGCAAGACACAGGTCCAGAGTTCACAGAGCTCAGAACGGCCGAAGAACGAAGCGATAGCTTCTCTTCTCGCGAGGGCCGAAAAGCAGTTTTCGGCGCGGCGATATGTTTCTCCGGAGGGGGACAACGCCTTTTCCACATTGAAGCAGGTCCTGGCCTCAGACCCCGACAACGCCCAGGCCAAGGGAAAGATCGTCGAAATAAGGGACGCCCTCGTCAAACTTGGGGATAATGCTTATTCCTCAAAGAACTTCGGAGATGCCAAAGATTATTACGGAAAAGCGACGTTGGTCTCTCCCGGATACTCCCCGGCCCGCGAAAGAGTGCGCGAGATTGAAGGGATTGAGAAAAAGGCAGACGAATTGGTTGCTCAGGGCAAGGCCAAAGAGTCCGAGGGACAGCTCGATAATGCCCTCGATATTTATAAGGAGGCGAAAGCGCTCTCTCCGGGTTTCACCGGAATCGACAGCGCGATTTCAGATCTGGAAAAGAAGATAGCCGACGGAAAAAAGACCAAGAATCTCCTCGTTTTCATCAAAGGCGGCTGCTTTAGAATGGGGAATATATTTGACGACGCCGTGTCCGACAACGATCCTCACGAGGTGTGCGTAGATGACTTCCATATAGGCAAATATGATGTGACGGTCGGGGAGTTCAGGAAGTTCGCCGAGGCAAAGAAATATCTGACGGACGCGGAGCGGGGACAATTCGCCTTCAGGGGAGTTTGGGTGAAAGACAAACGTACGACCTGGAGGAACAAACAATATAACCCGGGCGACAACTATCCTGTGGTCCTTGTGTCCTGGGATGACGCCAGGGCGTACTGCGAATGGGCCGGGCTGAGACTCCCGACGGAGGCTGAATGGGAATACGCGGCGAGGGGTCTCGGAAAGAAGGAGGAGTGGCCTGGCGCGGGCAGCGAGGCAAAGCTCGGCGACTATGCATGGATGTCTCACAACTCGGGCGGGAAAGTCCACCCGGTGGGGCAGAAAAGGCCGGGAGATGACGGCCTCTTCGATATGAGCGGCGACGTTATGCAGTGGGTATCGGACTGGTACGACAATAATTACTACAGAAAGAGTCCGAGGGAAAATCCAAGGGGGCCTGCGTCCGGCTCCGCAAAGGTGATGAGGGGCGGTGATTTTCTTAGCGGGCCCTCCCAGCTCACGACCGTTAAGCGCTTTAGCGGCGATCCGCAAAACTCAAGGTACAACGTGGGCTTCCGCTGCGCCAGATCGCGCTGAGCGGCTTCGGACGATCAACCGCCGTCAGGTCAGTCTGAGCTAAGCTTCAGAATTTATCTGCGGCCGTTTCGAGACTCGCTACAGGGATAGAGTACTCTCCGTTACGGAGAACGCCTTCGAGGCGTATGGGGAAACACCGGCCTATCCCCTTCTCTAAATCAGTGACGGAATATCTTATATTGCATTCGCGGCAGATAAGGTATCCGTTGTCGAACCTGAATCCCTTCTTATAGGGATAACAGCTCGCACATGCGTCGAGAAACGAAAGGACCTGCCCGCCCGTTCTGATCACAAAGAAATTCACATTCTTGCCTCTGAAATGATATGTAAGGAATTTAGGTGTATCCAGCGGAAGCTTGTTTGCGTCGACGACGACATATCCCCCCCTGCTGAGCGCCTCCTGATAAGCCCGTTCCCTCGAACACGACACGGACATCAGCAGGAAGATACATAAAAGAAAGATCCCTGCCCGCCCCAAGAAAGGTCTTGAGGTCTGTCCGTCTTCGGTCTCACGCCGCTGCAAGGTATATGCTCTGCATATTGTACACTCTCTTCAGGCGACGGAAATTTCAGTCTTTGCTATTTGCAGTCCCCGATGCGCCTGCCGCTCATGTGCTGCGTAATTTCCATCTTGCCGGCCTTCCCGCTATTCGAGACCGTCTTCATGACACCCTCAAAGCTGTCGCCCCTGTATGTGATCTTCCCGATGCCGTCAACTGTTCCACTTTTTGTCCGGCACTGCACATGCCACGACACGGCGTTCCCTTCTATTCTGGTATCCTTTACCTGGCAGTCCTTATTCTCTCCCCGCCTCTGGGGCACCGCATTCTTCTTGGTCATGCACTGATTGAACTTCACCGGCGGAATCTCAAAACGCATCCCCGGCATCTCCGTCTTCATCGTCATCTCCCACATGCCCTCATGCATATTCATTCCGCCGAAGGCAGACCCCGCAAACAGAACGAACCCTATAAGCGAACCAAACAACGTCAATCTCTTAAGCATCCTGAATCCTCCTCTTCCTTTCTTGGCCTCTTCCCATGGCCTGCACCCACCTAGTCTAACAGCTTCATCCGGTTCCTGTAAACCGCCCGCGCCGTTTCTCGCTTTATACCCAACGCGGCGAAGCGGGAACCAAAAAAGTCTCACCACAAAGGCACAAGAGGCACGGAGAAAGACCAGGAACAAATAGGAGACATGCGTGCCGTATACCACCGTCGCCCGTAAAGTGGAAATTGAAGACCGATATGATAAAATGGATAAACAATCTTGTCCTGATTTCGCAAACTATGTACATAGTCACAATCACACCGGAATGCGCGCCAGTAGCAAAGGTCGGCGGTCTTGCCGATGTTGTCTTCGGCTTGAGTCATGAGCTGGAGATCAGGGGCCACGCCGTCGAGATCATCCTTCCGAAATACGATTGCATGCGCTACGACCAGATCTACGGGCTGCATGAGGTCTACCATGACTTGTGGGTGCCCTTTTACGGCGGATCGGTTCACTGCAGCGTCTTTTTCGGCTTCGTTCACGGCAGGAAATGCTTTTTCATAGACGCACATTCGGAACGGAATTTTTTCAACCGGGGGATATTCTACGGCCACCACGACGACCACGAGCGGTTCGTCTTCTTTTGCCGGGCCGCCCTTGAGTTTATGCTCAAATCCGGGAAGCACCCCGACATCATCCATTGTCACGACTGGCAGACCGGAATCGTGCCGGTGATGCTATTTGAGATATACAAATACCTCGGCATGTCCCATCCCCGCGTCTGCTATACCCTCCATAACCTCAAACACCAGGGGGTCACAGGAGAGTCCATCCTCGGCGCCTCGGGTCTGAACAGGCCGGATTATTACATGCATACCGACCGCCTTCGGGACAACTTCAACCACTCGGCGGTCAACCTTATGAAGGGGGGCATCGTCTATTCCAATTTCGTGACAACCGTATCGCCTTCGTACGCGTCTGAAATCCGCCATTCCGATCTATCTTACGGGCTCGGCCACACCCTGCACGTCCACTGGGAAAAATTCGGCGGGGTCCTTAACGGCGTGGACTACGACGTCTGGAATCCGGAGGTCGACCGCCATATTCCACATCGCTACGGGATAGCCAACATCGAGGACAAGTACCGGAACAAGGAGGCATTGCGCCACAGATTCCTACTGCGGCAGGACTATAAGCCGATTATCGCCTACGTGGGCCGCCTCGACCATCAAAAGGGTGTGCACCTCATCAGGGACGCCATCTTCTATGCGCTGGCCAACGGCTGCCAGTTCGCGCTCCTTGGAGACGCCCCCGAGCAAAGGACCCGTGACTACTTCTTTCACCTGAAAAGACAGCTCAACGACAACCCGGACTGCCATCTTGAGATCGGCTTTAATGAAGAGCTTTCCCACCTTATCTATGCTGGGGCGGACATGATTGTCGTTCCGAGTCTGTTTGAGCCGTGCGGCCTCACGCAGATGATCTCCCTGAAATACGGGACGGTTCCGGTCGTCAGGGAGACCGGCGGGCTGAAGGACACTGTCTTCGATGCAAACTTCAGCCACAAGCCGTATCATGAGCGCAACGGCTATACCTTCAAAGACTTTAATTACGAGGGGCTGGAATCTGCGCTCAGAAGGGCCGTGGGCATGTGGTATTCGTATCCTCAGCATTTCAGGGAGCTGATGGTGAACGGCATGAGATACGACTATTCCTGGAACCATCCCGGCGGCCATTACCTCAATATCTACGAATATATCAGGGACAAATAACAGCTGCGCCCGACGTCCACTTATACGTACGGAAGACCGCCGCGGTCCATAGATGAACTGCCGAGAAGAGATTGTGCGAGATACCCAATCCCTCGCCTGTCTCGCATTAGGTATTGGTCGGGGCGAGCAGATTTGAACTGCCGACCACTCGCACCCCAAGCGAGTGCGCTACCAGGCTGCGCTACGCCCCGATTACCGGATCTGGCTCAGAATCTCCCTGAGCCTCTTCCTGACCATTTCGATTACTTCATTTGATGGGGATTGGATAAGCTGAGGTTGTGGCTGCTTAGGCGGCTCACTTTCTCCGAACTTCTTTCTCACTCCCTCGATAGTAAACCTATCTTCGTAGAGCAGTCTCTTTATCTCAAGTACCAACTCCAGGTCCCTTCGTACATAGACCCTCTGACCGGACTTATTCTTTCTCGGTCTCAAAAAGGCGAACTCCGTCTCCCAGTACCTGAGGACGTAAGGTTCTACGCCGGCAATTTTGCTCACTTCGCCTATCTTGTAGAACAGCTTGTCCGGGAAAGGTCTCTCGACCCTGACTATATTTTCGGCCGCCGATCTATGCATCAGTCTTTTCTATAAGGTCCTTGAAATGGTTACTCGCACGGAAGGTTATCACCCTGCGGGGAGTTATCTGCAACTCCTCGCCGGTCTTCGGATTCCTTCCCCTTCGCGCATTCTTCTTCTTAACGCTGAAAGTCCCGAACCCCGATACCTTTACTGATTCACCCTCAACGAGCGTCTGCTTGACCGTATCAAAAATCAATTCGATTAGATTCTGAGACTCTATCTTCGACAGACCCACTTTGCCGAATATGAGATCAACCAGGTCAGCCTTTGTCATATGCACCTCTCATTTGCGTTAAGTAATAGCGGACCGTCAGAAGAACAGTCCTTGTATTTTTACAGTATAGTCATCAGACCGCCGATTGTCAAGAGAAATCAATCACTTATTGACAGTGGCGAATTCTTTCTGTTATCTTTACGCTGATGAAAAAATATCTCCTTCTCCTCTTTCTCGCCAACCTGCTGCTGATTCGATATGCTTATGGGTTCGACATTAAGGGCATTCAGCCTCTGGCGCCCTACGGAGTTTTTTCAACCTTCAGCGCAGAGAGTCTCCCGCAGGGCAGGTCCGGCATAGCCCTGGGATTCGAAAGATCCCGGCATCCCGACTATTACAGGTTCACTAACCAGTTTGCATACGGCATCACCGACAACATAGAACTCGATATAACTATTCCATATGTTTATGATTGGGAACACTCCACCGACGGTTTTGAGGACATAGCTTTCGGGCTGAAACACAGGTTTTTCGACGAAGGCAAGTACGGTCCCTCAATTGCTTATATCCTGGGTGCTTCGGTTCCTTCCGGAAAAGACGAGTTCAGCACTGAGGGGAGCTACGGGGGCGGGTTGATCGTTAGCAAAAGGGTAGGCCCCGTAACCGGACACGCCAATGTCTTATACTTCCGGCCCGGAAGCAATAAGTTCAAAGACGACGTCACCTTCGCAGCCGGACTTGATTTCGCCGCATCTCATAATTTCAAACTCCTGGGAGAGATCTACGCAAAGAAGAGCTATTCCGGAAAGATCGACCGCGCAGAATTACGGTTCGGGTACAGGATTCTGACGACCGAAAACCTCCTTACTACCATCGGCGTAGGTTTTGATCTGAAGAACAGAACGCCCGAATATCGGCTGATACTTTCATTCACCTACCTCTTCCCTCATAAAGAAAAGAAGATCAAGAAGGTCATCGAGCAGGAGGAATAATGTTCGATCTGGGAATACAGGAGCTTGTGGTCATCTTCGTAGTGGCGCTTATCGTCTTCGGGCCGAAGAGACTGCCCGAGCTGGGCAGATCCATTGGTAAGGGGCTACTGGAGTTGAGGAAGGCCATGGAGGGCGTTAAGGAGCAGATCCAGGCCGAATCCGAGATGCCCGCGGAATCGCCCGAGGCGAAGACAAAGGAAGGAAGCGAGGCTGCGTCTGTGGAAGCAGCTCCCAAAGAGGCAGCAGGGATTCCAGGAGGAGAAGAGAAGAAAGACGGCCCGCAGGATTCGAAAGCGCCGTCCGCCGACAACACGTTTTATCGTCCGACCGATGCCGGCCCGACCTCTGAGGGGAAGGAAGGTCCTGTAGATGGCAGATGAAAAAATGCCCTTTACCGGCCACCTGGTCGAGCTCAGAAAACGTATCATCATTTCTCTTATAGCCCTGCTTGCGGGCTTCTCTCTGTCTTTTACTTATTCCGAAGACATATTCAATGTGCTGACCTTGCCCTTGCGCTCCGAGATAAGCTTCAGTGCAAGCTATCCTTTTCTTTTGCTGGTGCCTTCGAAGATAAAGAACCCTTCCCTCGTCTTTCTTGCACCCGCCGAGGCCTTTTGGATGCACCTCAAGGTCTCTTTTGTGGCAGGCCTTATTATTACATTACCGGTGATCCTCTACCAGCTATGGAAATTCATATCTCCGGGACTTCTTGTAAAGGAGAAGAAGTATGTCGCGCCGTTTGTCGTGTCCGCCTCCCTGCTTTTCCTTGCTGGGGCGGCCTTCTGTTTTCTGTTCGTCCTGCCCTTTGCCATGTCCTTTCTCCTTACGTATAAGACAGCGAACATGACGCCGATGCTTTCGGTAGGCCATTATGTCGATTTCTGCCTCAAATTCATTCTCTCCTTCGGCGCGGTTTTCGAACTCCCCATAGTCATCGTCGTCATGACACGTCTCGGGATAGTGACTCCCAAGACCCTGGCAAAGAACAGGAAATATGCCGTGCTGCTCGCCTTTGTGGCCGGCGCCATCCTCACGCCAACCCCGGATGCTTTTAACCAGACATTGATGGCGGTCCCCATCATAATCCTATACGAGGTCGGTATATTGGTATCGAGGTTCTTTGTCAAGAAGAAGCCCCCGGAGAAAGATAATCCTGGAAAAGCGGTCAGCGAGGGTCAATAGATGGCCATAAGAGGGAAGAGTCTGAAGATAATAGCCCAGGACATATCTGAAGGATATGCCACCGTCAACCCTCTCTTTCTGAAGCCTTTCGATCCGGAGAGCCTGAAGGAGCTCTATCAGCTCGTCATGAAAACCCAAGCCGAGGTCAGGGGTGAGAAGTTCCCTTTCGGGGATATACAGGCCATACGCTGGAGGAACATGAGACTGCAAAGGCTTCATTCCGCAGCAATGATCATAAAGAATTTCGCAAGAGACAAGCGCATTCGGCTAGTTTGACACATATAGGAATCTGTGTTATTTTGTCTTATGGAAGTCTCAGAGGACATCAAGTCCGCAAAAGATATATTACAGACCATCCTTAAGGCAAGGAAGACCATCCGGATGTACCCTGAAAACAATCCTATCTACAGGAAGACGGTCGAGGAATCTTTTTCAAAGTTTGAAGAATTCTTTGGCTTCAAAGAAAACCTTGGTCTGAAGATTAAGCAGAACGAGATCTTCCTCGATACGGAACAGATATACTTCAGCTCGGAAAAAGAAGACAACCTGGCGCTTTTTTTCTTTAAAGACGGTTTAAGGGAGCTGACCTTCTCAAGGGGTATGTCCCAGTCTGAGCTCGAGGACTTTCTGAGGATCATCGCGCTCGATTTTGACCGTGAGGCCGTTGACGATGATGTGGTCACTCTCCTATGGGAAAAGGACTTCCAGAACATTAAATACGTCGCAGACGAGGCCTTTCTCCTCGAAGATGAGGACTATGAAGCCGAGGCCGTAAAGGAAGTCAAATCCAAGGCCCCGGAGACGGACGAGGTCCTTAAGGCTTATGCCGCCGCCTTTGACTCGGAGGACGTCAGGGAGGTCGCTATAATAAACCTCACCGACAAAGACCTTCAGGCCCTCGTAAAGGAGATAGAAAAGGACCTTCACGACAAGACCCCGAAGATTTACGAGATACTATTTGAGATGCTGGCGCAGTCTGAAAGCGCAGCGGAATACGAAGACATCCAGCGGCTGCTCAGGGACGTTTTTTCCTACTGCGTCAAACAAGGCAACCTGAAGACTGTCGTGGACCTCATGAAGAAGACCAAAGAGCTGGCCGACGACCCGTCCGCTCCCGAGGCAATGCGGCGCCAGATGAGGATTCTTTTGTCCACCGTCAACTCCCCCGAGTCTGTCAAGAGCGTTGGAGAGATATTCGCGTCAGATGTCGAGGTGGATGAAAATGTCCTGGCGGAATATACGGGCTTTCTCGAAAAAGAGGCCATTTCTCCTTTTATGTCCCTGCTCGGAGAACTGGAGAGCATTCGCGGGAGAAAGATCGTGATAAATATCCTCATCCAGCTCGGAAAGAAAGATATCCAGGCCGTCGCCAGGGGCCTTCAAGACCAGCGTTGGTATCTCGTGAGAAATATTATCTACATCCTGCGCCACATAGGAGACAAAAAGGCGGTGGAATATCTCTTATCGACAGCAAAGCATACCGACGAAAGGGTCAGGAAGGAGGCAATCAAGACCCTCGGCGAGCTGAAGAGTCCGCTTGCCCTCCAGACATTGAAGGACTGCCTCAATGATGCGGACCAGTCGATCCGCAAATCCGCTGTAAAGGCGCTCGGGAACATGGGCTCGGAGACGGCAAAGCGAATAATACTTGAAAATGTGTCGGACAAGGATTTCGGCAACAGAGATTTCGAGGAGAAAAGGGAGTTTTACGAGGTCCTGTCCCACTGGAGCGACGCGGAGACCGCGGACTTCATGATAAAGATACTCAAGAAAAGAAGTTTTTTCAGAAAGGCGAAAAACGACGAGGACAAGGCCTGCGCCGCTCATTGCCTTGGATTGATGGGCAACAAGGACTCCCTGCCCGTTCTGCAGAAACTGAGGGATTCAAATAACAGGCTACTGAGGGAATACGCTGCCGTCGCAATAAAGAAGATAGAGAATGCTAGATAAGGACAAAGAAGACATAGAGATAGCTAGGAACGCGAAAGACATTATAAACCAGCTCGCGGTCTTTATCCGGACGGCGCATATACACGACCCCGGAAATGTGGCCGTTATGACCGCCGTCGAAAGATTTATTGCGACGATTAACCCCATGATTGAACGCGGCAACGTGCTCACCCTCGATCTTGTCGGCGAATTCTTTTACCTTAACGAGTCCAGGGTCAGATATTCGATGGAATATCTCCTGAACTTTGATTTTCTCGTGAGGGAGTTCAAAAGGAGGGGCCTCGGCAGCGTGACGATAAACCGAAAGATCTCTCCGGAAGATGTTCAGACATTTCTGAAGTCCTTCATATCCTGCTCATATTCCGGCAGCCCCTTCGACACTCTGTCGGATGAGATGTCAAAAGTGGATTCCCTGAGTGTCGGGCCTTTGAAGAAGATCAAAGAAGAAGGCGATGTGGATGTGAAAAAGATGGTCAAGAAGACCTATTTCAACGCTGTTTCGTTCACAAAGGGCGTCATCAATAAGATAAAATCCGGAGAAAGAGTGAGCCTGAAGAAAGCTAAGAGGGTTGTCGAGTCCATGGTGGACATGATCCTTGAGGAGGAAGAACTCCTTATCGGCATGACCGCGATAAAGGACTATGATGAGTACACCTATAATCATTCCGTGAATGTCAGCATCCTCTCCGTGGCCCTCGGCCAAAGGATCGGCCTGAGCAGAAAGGCCCTGACCGACCTCGGCCTAGTGGCGCTTTTCCACGATATAGGAAAGATGGAGATCCCTCCTGAGATTCTCAACAAGCCCACTAATTTCAATGACGACGAGTGGCGCGTCATCAAAAAACATCCTTTTTGGGGCGTAAGGGCGATACTTAGGCTGAAGGGGCTGGACTACACCTCTGTCAGGACCGCCATCGTGGCGTTTGAACATCACCTTAACTACGACATGTCAGGATATCCGAAGATATCCAGGCCCCTGGAGCTGGATTTCTATTCCAAAATCGTGAGCCTTGCGGACCAGTATGACGCCATGACCTCTTCCAGGGTCTATTCAAGAGTGCCCATGGCGCCGGATAAGGCCTTGAGTATAATGCTGGAGCGGGCCGGTACGCAGCTCGACCCGCTGCTCTTTAAATTCTTCATAAACATGGTAGGGGTGTTTCCCATCGGGACTCTCGTCCTCCTCGACACGAAAGAGCTCGGGCTCGTTTACGGAGGAAACACTATGTTTCAGGACAGGCCGAGGGTCCTTGTAATCATCGACAGCACCGGCAACCGGGTCAAAGGAGATGTGGTCGATCTGACTGAGAAGAACGTCAGCGGCAAATACCTGAGGACCATAGTCAAGACCATGGACCCGAACAAATATAGGATCAACCTCGCCGAGTATATGCTGTAACCCTTCCCTGACGGGACCGGGCCGGTTCGACGGTTACCGGTTCGGTTTGTCCTCGCCGCCTCTCAAGTCCGACGAATCCCTTCGAGATAGTTTGACCTCGCCGGTTTTCCGAATGTCCGTTCGTGGTAAAATCTCCTATGGATTTCTATAACGTGGTCTTTCCACTTAACATCGGACCGCTGACTTACAGTAGACCTTCGGGATATGCCGGCGTAATAACCCCGGGCACACTGGTCAGGGCAGAGGTGAAAAGGACCTTGCAACACGGCGTTGTCCTCGGCGAGACCCCCGGCTATACAGGCCACAGGACAAAAGAGATTGTCGATATCGTCAGCGAGGGGCCGCTCTTCAGCAAAGCGATGTTAAAGCTCCTCGCCTGGATGGCCGATTATTATATTTCCTCTGAAGGTCTTGTGCTCAAGAGCATGCTTCCGACCGAAGTTTTCGAAAAGCCCGGATCTGCAAAACAGACGACCCTCGTCGACAGCAGTAATTATGCATGGCAGCCCTGCCCCGTTGATAGAGCGATCCTGTCGCCGGTGAGTGAATCCATCTTCAAAGGGCAATATAAGGCTTACCTCCTCCATTCACCCACCCTCCGGCATGAGATATCCTGCATACATGAGATCATAAAGGAGATCAGTAACGTCATACTGCTCGCTCCCGAGATATCCGTCGTTGAAGAGGTGGCGGCTGTCCTTCACGGCATCGCCGGAGAACGTCTGGCCGTCCTGCACGGACAGCTTTCCCGGGGAAGAAAGAGGGCAGCCTTCGACAGAATCCTTTCAGGAACCGCGGATATTGTCTTAGGCACAAGACCCGCTGTATTTGCGCCCCTGAAGTCCCTTTCCCTTATAGCGGTCCTGCAGGAGCAAAACAGGTCCTACAAGAACCTAGAGGGTTTGAGGTATCACGCAAGGGACGTCGCGGTCATGCGCGGGTACCTGGACAGAACCCCTGTTCTGCTCTCATCAACCGCTCCTTCGGCGGAATCTTTCCATAACACACTCAGGGGCAAATACGTACTGCTTCGTCCTGATCTGCAGATAAGGCGTCCCAGGATCGACGTTATTAATATGAGGACCGCAAGAAAGGCGACGCCGTACATATCTCGACAGGCCCTGGATACCGCATCCTCACATATAAAAAAAGGGGGGAGCGTCCTCTTCCTGATCAACAGGAAGGGGTATTCTATGATTCAATGCCCCGAGTGCGGCGACGTCCCCTCCTGCCCCGAATGCAGAATCCCTCTCATCTATCACAAAGACGCGAGAACCCTCAAATGTCATTATTGTGGCCACGCGTCAGACGCCCCGGACTCTTGCAGGAAATGCGGCAGCGCAAATCTTGAGATGGTCGGTGCAGGTACCCAGCGTGTAGCTGCTGATCTGAAGAAACTGCTTGGGACGGAACCGCTCCGCATCGACAAAGACGCGCTTAGCAATGATCGGCTCCTTAAGGTCCTCCCGGGTCCTTCCGCGGAAAGAATAGTCGTCGGCACAAAGGCCGTCACGGGAAGATTCAGATCTAAAGGAGAGTACAATCTCTGCGTTTTGCTGAATCCCGACATAGGCCTTCATCTGCCGGATTTCAGATCAGCGGAGGCGCTCTTCCAGGAAATATTGGGACTGGCCGAATGCACAAGTCCAGGCGGACTGGTCCTTGTGCAGACGAGAATGCCGGAAAACAGCGTTTACAGAAATGTCAGACGGTACAATTCTATAGACTTCCTGAAAGAGGAACTTTCGGTCAGAAAGACTCTCGCGTACCCGCCTTTTTCGCGAATGATAGGAATAACCGTGTCTTCGAATACGGATATCGGCAGAGCGTCGGAGGAAGCAATGGCCTGTTTTGACAGAGAGATAGAGGTAATCGGCCCTTCGAGCTCGACAAGGAAAGGGATATATATCTGGAAGGTGCTGCTTAAATCGCCGGTCAGAGTAAAACTCAATGCGTGCGCGAAGGACTTTCTAAAGCGCTTTAAATACAAGAAAGGAATGCGGACCGTGATAGACGTAGATCCTATATCACTTTAGGGTACTTTTTTGTCTTAAGTATTTCTCCGGCCCGTTCGATGTCTCTGAGGATGCCCTCATGGAGCGCGGCAATGTCGGGAAAGGTCTTCTCGTCTCTTATCCTATCTATGAAATATACCCTCATCGTCTCTCCGAGCACATCCCCGGAAAAATCAAAGAGATGGACCTCGTAGCTCATCTCGCCCTCCCCGAAGGTGGGGTTCTTTCCCATGTTTGCCACACCGTCCAGCAATTTGCCCTTAATGAGCGCCTTCACAGCGTAAACGCCTTCCCGCGGAACGAGTTCATTCGGGGTCCTTATGTTTGCAGTCGGAACATTGAGGAGGCTCTTCCCCCTGCCAGCGCCCTTCACGACTTCTCCCTCGATCATATACGGTCTCCCAAGAAGCCACGATGCCTCGCAGACCCTGCCCCTGCTGACAAGGCTCCTGATCCGGCTGCTGCTCACAACATCGCCGAAAAGCCTCGCATTCCTGACCACGGTAAGTGAAAAACCGAGCCTTCTGCCCCTCCTCCTTAAGAGCTCAGTCGTGCCTTTCTTTCCCTTCCCGAAGGTGTAGTTGTGTCCGACAATCACCTCTTTTGCGCCGATGCGCCCTGCTATCACGTCTTTTATAAAATCGTCCGGCTTCATGCCGGAAAACTCACGGCTGAAACTTATGCAGAGGACGACCTCTATCCCGAAAGCCCCCATTAAGCGCGCCTTCTCACCGAAGGGCGTTAGCACCCTCACACCCCTCTCCGGAGCGACAACCTTCATCGGATGCGGGTCGAAAGTGATCGCCATGGCTACGCCTCCCCGGGACTTCGCCCTCTCGACAACATTACTGAAAATCTTCTGGTGCCCAATATGCACGCCGTCGAAGTTGCCTATTGTCAAGACGACGTTCGGGTACCTCCCTCTAAGATTCTCAATCCCTCTTACGGCAACCATCATTCACCCCTGAAATGCTTCTTGCACTCAAGAAGTTTTCGATATATATCCATTACCTTTGCCCTCGTCTCATTAATCGGTCCGCTGTTGTCTATGACAAAGTCGGACCTCCTCACCTTCTCTCCTATGTCCAACTGGGCCCTCAGACGGGCCTCGGCATCTTCGCGTTCGATCCCTTTCTCCCTCAGACGCCGGAAAACAGTCTCCTCGTCGGCACATACTGTTATTGTCTTGTGGAACCTTCCGGCTTGTTCTTTCTCGAACATCAGGGGGATTTCAATTACAGCCACCCCATCGCCGGTATCAGCGTTCGCCGCAACTTTGATAAACTCCGCTATCTCTTCAAATACCAAAGGGTGCAGGATGCCTTCCAGCGTGTTCCTCTTCTGCGTGTCCCCGAAGATCATGACAGCAACCTTTGTCCTGTCGAGCTGGCCGTCCCCGTAGAAAACGCCGTCCCCTAGCGTCCTCCTGATCCTATCGAGAACAGACTTGCTGAGAAGAAGCCTGTCGACAACTTCATCGACGTCAAGTGTAACAGCTCCGAGTTCTCCGAATATTTGGAGCACGGTGCTTTTTCCCATGCCGTAATTCCCGCTAAGTCCCGCAACCAGCATAGGGTATTATACCTCATAATCACAGCTCCATTTGATTATATTCCGGAAAATCAGTTATATTAAATAACCGATATCGAAGGAGATGTTTGCAATGCCTATTTATGAATATCTATGCGAGTCCTGCGGCAAATATCTGGAAATTATGCAGAAGTACACCGACGCGCCTCTGACAAAGTGTCCGGCTTGCAATGGTCCAATGAGAAAGCTCATCTCAAACACATCCTTTGTCCTTAAAGGCACCGGTTGGTACAAGACCGATTATGCGTCATCCGGGTCTCAGAGAACTCCCGGTAAACAAAAGGGTAACGGCGCAAAGCAGGAAAACAAGACTGAGAAAAAACCGGAGACCGCCTCAAAAACAGAGTGAACGCAGTTCATGCCCACATCCCTTACCCCAGGGTCGGGGATTATCTCCATTACTTGAAGAAGCACAGGCTCGACCTTGAAATCTATTTCCCTGCGTCCTCTCTGGACGAGCTTCGTCCTGATGACCCTTACGTCTTAAAAGAAAGTCTCGATTACAATCCCTCTATTTCGATTCATGCGCCTTTCATGGACATGTCTCCGGGAGCTGTGGATTCCAAGGTGAGGGATGTTACTGCGCAGCGGTTTTCCCATGTTATGGACATTGCGGAGGTCCTCTCTCCGAAAGCGGTTGTGTTCCATTCAGGGTATGAGAAATGGAAATACGGACACCGTCCGGACATCTGGCTTGAGGGGAGCCTCAGGACTTGGAAACCGCTCATTGAAAGGGCGGACGGACTCGGCGTCAAGATAGCGATAGAAAACATCTTCGAGGATGAACCATCGAACCTCCGGCTGCTTATGGAAGAGCTTCACTCCCGTTCTTTCGGCATCTGTTTTGACACCGGCCACTGCAACCTCTTTACAATAGTCCCTCTAAAACGCTGGCTCGACGAGCTCAAGCCCTACATATTTGAGCTGCACCTTCACGACAACGACAAGACGGCCGATCAGCACCTACCCATAGGTGACGGTACATTCGATTTCGAGGGCCTCTTCTACGCCCTTCGGGGCGCCGATTGCCTCTGCACTGTCGAAGCCCATTCACCCGAAGGAGTCATGAAAAGCATCGAAAGACTGAAGGGGCATATTACAAGAGTCCGGCCTGGTTCCTGACCTCAAATCCCTTCAGTCTCGCCTCGCCCTCACCTTTATATTGAACCATCACCTTATGCGACTCTCCCATGCCCTGCGGCAGAAGAAGTCCCTTGATCTTTGAGATCTCAAAAGGGTCGGGCCTGTCCCCGTACAGCTCTGAAATCACCTCATCGATGCCCTGAGAAACGAGATATGTCCCCTGCGGACAAAAACCGACTGTCCTTAGCCCCGACTCTTCTCCCCACTTCTTCAGGGCCGAGAAGTTCACATGTGCGGTCAGGTCCTGCTCACCCACATTGTCATAAAGGTTCTCATTCACGTCGTGCCGATAATAACAAAGAAGGGTCCCTCTGCTCCGGTCTTCTCCGTAATAATCCCAGGCGGGATAGCCATAATCGATGGTCAGGACAAAGCCCTTGAGAAGTCTTTCACTCACCTCTCTGACCCAACTTCTCAATCTCAGGTTCGCTTCGGTTCTGTATCCGCGCGGCAGTTCAACGCCGAGTTCCGATAAGTATTCCTTCGCCTCTTTACATGCAGGCTTCCTGATCTCGGCAAAATCACCTCCGTCGACAGTCACATAAACCTCACTAAGATCCTCTTCCATCGTAACGATTTTGACGGGAAACGCGTCGATAAGCTCGTTTGAAAAAAAGCAGCCTGTGACCGGCCCGAGGTCACCCAGTCCCGAAAGCCAATTCACCCTGTCCTTGAGATCGCCGAGCAGGAGCTCCTGCCTCCCCTTCATGCGGGGATTCAGTTCGATAATGGTATATTTAAGACAATCGGAAAATGCCGGGCCGCGGGCCACAGATCCTGGACCACAAACATAATCAAGCATGTCTTTCGCGAGATACCCCATTCCTGCCCCGATCTCGACAACCTGAAAGACAGCGGGCATTCCCATGGCACGCCACATCTCTTCCATCTGGCGACCTATCATAGCTCCGAATATCGGATGGAGATGAGGGCTTGTGTAAAAATCTCCGGTCCTTCCTATGGCCGTTGATTCCTTCGCGTAATATCCAAGGCCCGGATAGTAGAGGCACATATCCATGAAGGCTTCGAAACTGATCGGGCCCTCCGCTTCTATTCTTTCGATGATCTTTTGTTTCAGGAAATTCATTGGAACATACGGACGGTCAGCGATGACTAAAAGGCTTTGTGTTTGATCCCTACGGGACTTTCACTTGATCTCAAGCATCCTGTCAAGCGCCCTTTTTGCGGGGACCCTGATCTCTTCCGGGACTTTAATGACACTCCTCATCTCCTTCAGGGCTCTCAAGACGCTTTGTAAAGTAGTCTTTTTCATGTTCGGACAGATCATGTCCTTCCTGAGAGGATAGAAGAGCTTTTCAGGGTTCTCTTTTCTCAGCCTGTACATCAGTCCGATTTCCGTCCCCACGATAAATTCCATTCTATCGGAAGCCCCCGCAAACCTCAGCATTCCCGAGGTGCTCGTCACATGGTCTGCGAGCTCCAGCACTTCCGGCCTGCATTCAGGATGGGCCATAAGCAGCGCCCCGGGATGCTCCTTCCGCGCCTTAAACACGTCATCTCTTGTGACCCTGTCGTGCACATGACAGAAGCCGTCCCAAGCGATCACCTGCTTCTTCGTGTTCTTCTGTGCCCACATTGAAAGGTTCCTGTCAGGAATGCATATGACTCTCTCCGAGGATAGGGACTCCACCACCTTAACCACATTTGCGGAGGTGCAGCAGATATCGCTCTCGGCCTTCACTGCTGCAGTAGTGTTCACATATGCCACCACGGGAGCGCCTGGATACCTTTCCTTCATGTCTCTCAGAGTAAATTCATGGGGGAGCACAAAGGCAGGTTGCACATCATATCCGGGGAAGCTCTTCCAGACCTCTCTCGCGCCGCTCACCCGGATCATGTCAGCCATGGGACAACCGGCATCCGGTTCGGGAAGCAGTACCGTCTTTTCCGGAGAAAGGATAGAGGCGCTTTCAGCCATAAAGTGCACTCCGCAAAAGACGATCAAATCACAGTCTATCGTCGATGCCTTTCTAGAAAGTTCAAGCGAGTCGCCCACGTAGTCGGCAATCTCCTGCACCTCATCTCTCTGGTAGTTATGGGAGAGGATGACTGCGCGCTTCTCTACCTTCAACTTCCGGATCTCATCGAGAAGACCTTCTGTCCGGGACATTAAAACCTTGGATTCTTTTTATACTGGGGAGAGTTGGTAAATAAAATAGAGCCGTCCTGCGTAGTTATCTTATAAATCTGCTCTGGTCTTGGGATCAGTTCATGATTCGACAACGGCAGGGTATGATAAGTCTTTCCGCTATAAAGCGAGAGCACCTTCCTGACATATTGCTTGGTTTCAGATATCTCAGGAACAGTCCCTCTCTTTTCGACCAATTTCGGACCTGCATTATAGGCGGCAAGGGCAAGGGTAAGGTCGCCACCGAACTTCTCAATAAGGTACTTCAGATACTTCGTCCCCCCTTCTATGTTCTCCTCGGGGTCGAAGGGGTTTCTGACGGCAAGGTCATTGGCAGTGGACGGCATCAACTGCATAAGGCCCATGGCACCCTTTCTCGAGACCGCGTAAGGGTTGCCGTTGGACTCGGTCTTTATAACGGCACGCAGGAGCGACGGGTCGATCTCATATTTATTGGCCTTGTCGGCAACAATGCCGTCAAAATCTTTCGATTTCGAAGGGCTTGCGCTGCTCTTCCTGACCTCGACAGGGTCCGTCCTCATTATTCTCTCCGCCTTCCTGTTGCGGGGAGTATCGGTGTAGCAGATTACGCCGTTGTCGTCTATATAGCGGAAAATATCGGCTTCCGCCGAAACTGCACTAAGCGCAATCACTATTATTATCAATGCCTTCGAAATAAGCATCGCTCCAAGAATATTATCACTTACACTTTCTCATGTCAAGAAATCCGCATGAATCCTCTCCGCCAATTATTGTGCGAGTGCGGGGCACATTGTCCCGTCGTGACCGCCAAGGAGATTCCCTACAAGCGGGACGGCCCTCGAATATAATCTCATTAGACAGGTCAAGTTGACAAGCAGGGATAGGAAAGGTTATTTTATACGCGGTTGAAGGCTCGTAGCTCAGGGGGAGAGCGCTACCTTGACACGGTAGAGGTCCCCGGTTCGAAACCGGGCGGGCCTACCATTAACCCTTTGAGATGCTTACCTTGATTCCGTGTGCCTGAGGTTTTCTGGATCGAGGTTGTTCATTGCACTGACCAGCTTCTTCCAATCGTACGACTGAAGATTGACAACCTGGGTCTGGATGATCCTGTTAACGGCTTGCGCAGGGTCCTCGCCGTCCTCAACTCCATAGAACGGTAACACGATAGAAAAAGCCTTTTTAGTATAACCCCGTATCGGCGTAAGCACATCCTGCCTTCTCGTATAATACGGGTCCTCACCCACCGTACAGGTCTTGTCGAACACATTGAATTGCCTGCAGGCTACTGGACGGATAACGTGGACAGAGCATGAGTCCTGTGTGAGGAACGGACATGCATCTCCGGCGCGGTGCTCCAAGAGCTGTTTCCTCAGGGTTTCGCGAAGCGGACCAGCCGTCTTTTCGGAGACAAACCAGTATATCCCCACCAGTTCGAGAGGATAGACCGGAATGTCCGTATGGGTCCTGCAGCAGTTGTCACAGCCCTTCCTGCAGGCCAGCTTCTTGTTCCATTTCCTCTTCTGTTCTTCTATCGCAACAGAAACGCCCCTATCGACAACAGCATATGCATCGAGGAGCAGGGACAGCCACGGCAACTTCTCTTCTTCAACCGGGAAACTCGGACGGGGCGGGGACTTCTTGTCCTCTTTCCTGCTCTTACTCACTTGAATGGAACTTCAGCCACAGAATCGACATTTCTTTCATGCCTGAATGAAAAATAACACACCACTCCCGGAAAGTTCAATATTATCACGGCATACGTCCTGCCCGCTATGAGAGATACGACGGCAAGGGATATACTTCGGGGCTATGTTGAAAAGTAATTCTTCACTTCTGAGTTCTTCGTCTTCTTTGCATATTTGCAAAGCTTCGTTCCCTTTTTCTCATTCATGCAAAATGATTTTCTCTGATATTTCTGTAATTTCAAGGGGTTTTCATCTGGCACAGAAGGTGCATTAAGAATTAGTGAAGGCGAAAGAAAGGAGGACAAAGAGATGAAGACAAGAGAGACGGCAAAAAGGATGGCGTACATAGG
>JAJYIF010000034.1 GCA_021790195.1 Nitrospirota bacterium | reverse complement strand
CTTCTATCTGCTGAACTGCCCTTATCCGAAGTGCTTCCAAAACATCATGCTTGAGCTTTCTTCCGTCTGTTTCTCTCATGCCTCATAGTATACCATAATGAGGCCTTACTTATGAACTGATTAGTATCTTCTTATTTTTCATTGGCTATAACATTGTTTTTTATCTTTCTTCAATCTTTGCAGCATTATATGTCTCCAAAATGGCGAGTGTCAATAAGAATCAGTTGTATTTGTTTGATTTTAGGCCATTTTTGCAACATAATTCGGGGGAAAGTTATTACTAGGAGATTTGAGAGCGTACCAAGAAAAAAAACTTATCTTACGATCTTCATGCTGATATCGACTGCCGGCGCGGAATGCGTAAGGGCCCCGACGGAAATAATATCGACACCTGTCTCGGCCACCTCTCGGACCCTCTTAAGCGTCATGTTTCCCGAGGCCTCGATCAGGGCCTTACCCTTCACCATAGCGACCGCTTCCTTCATGTCCTTAACGGACATATTGTCCAGCATCACGACATCCGCTCCTACGGAGAGGGCTTCCTTAAGGTCGCGCAGGCTCTCGACCTCAACCTCTATCTTTGAGAGATGATGCGTACATCTTGCGGCAGTGACCGCCTCCTTTATGCCGCCAGCGGCCTCGATGTGGTTGTCCTTTATCAATACTCCGTCATAGAGGCCGGACCTGTGATTGCTGCCGCCGCCGATTTTCACGGCATATTTTTCCATGAACCTCATGCAGGGAGTCGTCTTCCGGGTGTCCACGATCCTTGCGCGCGTGCCCCTGACCTGCTCCACAAACGCGTTCGTGAGAGTGGCAACGCCCGAAAGTCTCTGCAACACATTGAGCCCCACCCGCTCACAGGAAAGCAGGGTCCTCGTGCTGCCGTGGATCTCAGCCATCATATCGCCCTTTCTGACCCTTGAGCCGTCGTCGAAGAAGACCCTGAATTCGGTCTTTGTATCCACGATATTGAACACCTCCTGCACAAAGGGCATGCCTGCGACAATAAAGTTCTCCTTTGCCACCACCAACGCCCTCGACTTCTGGTTTTCCGGAATAAGGAGTGTGGTCGTAAGGTCACAGCTGCCTATGTCCTCTTCGAGGGCCAGACGCAGAAAATTTCTTACGGAAAATGGGATTTGCATCTAATTATCCGGAATTTGCGGATCTCCCGGCGTCAGAAGCCGGGCTGCCGGCCTCCCGCAATAATACTCATCTTTTCCTGAAAAGTGAAAGGAACCCAAGGGTCCCCCCTATCACTGCGCCGAGGGCCAGCGCAGAACGCCAGTCCAAAAGCGTGGTCAGGTCCCCTTCCACTCTGTTGGCGATGACCATGAGAGCTGAAGAATTCTCGGCCTTAACGTCCCTCGCGACAATGACTCCCGCGGCACTACGGTTCACCTCGGCTTCTTTTGAAATCGAAACCGGCGTACAGGAGTAATTCAGACTCGTGTTGTTTCCGGCGGTCATCAAGCTCATACTCTGCTGAAGATTGACATCGCTCCCGCGAACAATGGCGGCCGCGCTCTGCGTGGCCTCGATCCTTTCGCCGTCAACGCTCAGGGCGCCGACCTGCTGGAGCTCCACATGTCCGCCCTCGATGGCCCTCACGCTGCTCTGTCTGACGTTTACGAACTCCGCCTCAACGAACTCTACGTCTTCACCCTCGATCTCTCTTTCTTCGGATTCAATCATTGCTTTACCCTCATTTCCCTTAAGCGTTTAACACCCGCATCGAGACGCTCGTCCTTCAGGACAAGCTCCCGATACTTTGCCCTCTCCTTTTCCACAATATCTTTCGGCGCGCGATTCAGGAAATCCTCACTCGAGAGTTTCTTGTCCAGGAACCTCAGCGACTCGGCAATTTTTGCCCGCTCCTTAGTCATCCTCGCCACTTCCTCCTCGATGTCGAGAAGCCCCTCAAGCGGAACATAGAGCTCAAAGGAATCCCTGACACAGGTGGCGGAGCCTCCCGGCCTGCTCACCGCCGGACCTATCTCCACCTCTCTCGCGCGCGCCAGCCTCTCGAAGAGGCCCACATTCTCCCGGAGCGTTTCGCCCGCCTCTTCCCTGAAAGTCTTTACCAGGACCTTCACCTGCGCCCCGGGGGATATGTTCAGCTCACCCCTGATGTTCCTCACACCCGTAATCGCATCTATGAGATAAGACATCCGCTCCTCGGACGCTGGGTCCCTCGGCAGTGCCCCGGGATACGCCGACACGACAATACTTTCGGCGGCGCCCGGCAGACCTTCCCTGACCGACTGCCATATCTCCTCGGTCACAAAGGGCATAAAGGGATGCAGGAGTCTCAGGGAGCTGTCCAGCACATAGAGAAGACAAGAGACCGTATTCTCCTTCGCCTCACCTTCATTGTAAAGAGAATGTTTGGACATTTCTATATACCAGTCACAGAACTCATGCCAGATAAACTGATAGATGGCGCTTGCCGCGTCATTGAAACGGTACTCCCGAAGCGCGGCGTTGATCTCCTCCGTCGCGGCCGAAAGCCTGCTCAGTATCCACCGCTCTGGCAGTCCGAAAGAAGGCGGAACCGCATCACTGCTTGCGCGGATGCGGGAAATGTCATGCGATACGCCCTGCATGTTCATCGTTATAAACCGCGTGGCGTTCCAGAGCTTGTTGACGAAATGCCGGTAACCCTCCACCCTGTCTTCCGAGAACCTGACGTCCCGGCCCTGGGCAGCGAAGGCAGCAAGAGAAAAACGGAATGCGTCGGTCCCGTACTTGTCGATCATGACGAGCGGATCGACCACGTTGCCCTTGGATTTGGACATCTTCTGACCGGAGGCGTCCCTGACAAGCGCATGGATATATACGTCTCTGAACGGGACGTCGCCTCTGAATTTCAGGCCCATCATGATCATCCGGGCGACCCAGAAGAAGAGGATATCGAAGGCGGTCACGAGCACGCTCGTCGGATAAAAAGTCTTCAGGTCCTCTGTCTCATCCGGCCAGCCAAGTGTGGAGAATGGCCATAGCGCAGAAGAAAACCATGTGTCAAGGACATCTTCATCCTGGCGGAGTTTGCCGTCTCCGCACTTAGTGCAGGAAGTCGGGGTCGAGGCGGAAACGATGACTTCCCCGCAGTCCCCGCAATACCAGACAGGGATCCTGTGTCCCCACCAGATCTGTCTGGATATGCACCAGTCCCTGATATTTTCCATCCACGAAAAATAGGTATTCTCCCAGCTCCTGGGTATTATGCGTATCTTCCCTTCCCGGACCGCCTTAATGGCCTCTTCGGCAAGGGGCTTAGTGCTGACATACCACTGGAGCGCGGGGAGGGGTTCGATAACGGTCTTGCACCTGTAGCAATGCCCTACGGAGTGTCTGTACTTTTCCTCCTTTTCGATAAGGTCTCTTGCCTTCAGGTCCTCGACCACCTTCTTCCGGCAGGCGTATCTTTCCATTCCTGAATACCCGCTTCCGGCCCCGGCGGTCATTTTACCGTCTTCGCCGATCACGGTAATGAACGGCAAGGCAGGCGTCCGCCGCTTCGCCATGGCCTCGTCATTGAAGTCGTGGGCGGGAGTCACCTTCACAGCTCCCGTGCCGAAGGCCGGGTCCACTGCCCCGTCCGCTATTACCGGTATCTTTCTGCGCGTAAGCGGCAGGGCAACGGTCTTTCCTATCACGCCCTTATATCTCTCGTCCCCGGGGTTTACGGCAACTGCGGTATCTCCCAGCATAGTTTCGGGTCTAGTGGTGGCGACAACGAGAAATCCTGTCCCATCGGAAAACGGATACCTCATATACGTAAGGATCCCGTCAAGCTCCTCGTGCTCGACCTCAAGGTCCGAAAGCGCCGTATGACACCTCGTGCACCAGTTGATCAGCCTGTTGTCCCTGTAGACAAGCCCTTCCTCGTAAAGTCTTACGAAGACCTCCTTCACTGCGCGGCTGAGACCCTCGTCGAGCGTAAACCTCTCCCTCGACCAGTCGCAGGAGGCGCCCATTCTCTTCAACTGATGCGTTATCCTGCCGCCGTACTCCGCCTTCCATTTCCAGACCCTCTCGATAAAAGCGTCACGGCCGAGCTTATGTCTGTCGAGAGATTCCCCCGCAAGCTGCCTCTCCACCACGTTCTGGGTCGCGATGCCGGCATGATCGGCGCCGGGAACCCACAGTGTCTTTGATCCGAGCATCCGTTTCCATCTGATGAGGATGTCCTGCAAGGTGGCGTTAAGGGCATGACCCATGTGCAGAGATCCCGTGACATTCGGAGGGGGGATCACGATGGAGTAAGGCTCACCTCCGGCGGGATTTGGACTGAAGTAGCCCCTTTCGAGCCACAGATCGTACCATTTCTTCTCTATTGTCTCAGGACTATAACTCTTATTCAGTTCCTTCATTTCATAACCAGCGACGCTTGAATTGAACGGTCTTGCTGCCGGACCTCTTGGCGAGAACTCGGGAAAAAGGAAGACGCTACATCTCGGACTTTATACGCTCTATCTCCTTTGAAATCAAGCTTTCCGCGAGGTCGGGGACCGTTTCCCATATGACCTTTTCCACTTCTTTCGCAAGCGATGCAAGGGCGCCCTGCAAGAGTTCCTTCAGGAGCCTTTCAGCAAGCTCAGGCGCGACCTCCCATAAGACCTTCTCCACGGAATCCTTTATCGAAGGAGAAAGAGACGAAACCATCAGGTCCTTAATATCTAGCGAAAGCATCGAGGAGATCTGTTTGCCGGCCTCTTTTCTGAATATCTCGGAGACTTCTTCCTTTGACAAAGATTCAATAACCGGCAAGACGGCCTCGTGCCTTTCGAGCGGAACGGCTGCAGGGGCCTCTCTAGGAACGGCCGGAGCAGGTTCGACTTCTGCCACAGCCTCTTCTTCAAACTCCAATATATCGGCAGGAGCGGCCTCCTCGACCGAGGTTTCGGCAACCTCACTGACGGCTACGGGCTCTGAAACGATCTCTTCCATAGACCAAAGGTCTTCCTCGGAGCCGAGTTCCACCGCTTCGGCAGCAGTCGCCGCTTCAGGTGCGACTCCCTTCATCATCTCCTCCGCGGCGAGAACGGCGTTTATCTTGCTTATCAGCTCCTGGGATTCAAAAGGCTTAATGATATAATCTTCGGCCCCCACATTCCTTGCCAGCTCCTCGTCAATGGGCTCGAAAGCGCCGGCGAGCAAAATTACCGGGACCTTCCTGGTCCCGGGGTTTGCCTTTATCTTTTCGCAGAGCTGATAGCCGTTCATTCGCGGCATATCGATATCGGCCAATACCACATCGGGCACAAAAGAGGCTAAGGCCGACAACGCCTCCTCGCCGTTACCCGCGGCCTTGATATCGAAGCCCTCCTCGGCAAGCACGAGTTCCACGACCTTTTGAATGGTAATGCTGTCATCAGCGAGGAGAAGTTTGTGTGCCATATTCCTTTCCCCGGGGAATTCTCCCCAAAACGAATTAAATTAAGAGAACCTGTCGTTCTCCCTTGATGCTTCTCAAGAAAAATTCTATTGCTACAGGGAGGGAAATGTCAAGATTTTTTTTACTTTTTTCTGCCGGAACGGTCCTGAACGCACGGTTCAGCAGGATGAGACCCCTCAACCGCCTCCGCTGAAGCGGGGATAAGAAGATGTCGAAGAAGAATGTTCGCCTCCAGGAGAGCAACAGAAGGCGGACAACTTCTTCTTGACCTCCCCGGAGCCGCACTCCGGACACGAGGTGTCTTTCTCAGTAGCCCCCATCTTCTGCAATACCCCGAAGCTCTTTTCGCATTTAACACAGACATATTCATATATCGGCATGCTACAACCTCCACAAAAGTTTCACTTACTCTAAACTATTTTACTATAACCATAATAGCGTCGCAACGTCAAATGTCGCCGGCAAGGAAGAGCCTACTTCTCCGCCGCCATCATGACGCCTATGCCGTCACCGACCCTGATATTGAAATCCGAAGAAGCATTTCCCCTGTTCACGAAAAGCTCCAGATAATCCATGCTTCCAATCACCGAATAAAGTCCCTTGTCCGCGGCCTGACTGTAATACTCCTTTAACGGCGCCTCCGTGCCCTTGACAATGATCCTCAGCCTCCCTTTGGACTCGCTCCGCAAACGCTCCAGGTCCGAAGCTTTTATATTTGTAACAGCGTTGCCGAAATGGTCGATAAGGATCACTTCGCCTTCCAGAGTAGTCCTGGTGGGCTGAGCAGGGACCGGCAGACGCAGCCTGACGAAATCGGTTATCGTATCCCCGAACTTAGACGCGGGGATCCCCTTCGAAAGCCACGCGGCCACGGGTGCAAATACGTCCCTGCCGTGAAAGGTGCTGCTCATCTTGCGCTGGAAATAGTGGTCCGAGGTCACATGGACGACCTCGCAGTACTCGCTTTCAAATATGATAGAAAAGACTCCGTTGTCAGGGCCTACGAAATAGTAATTCTCCGCTATCACCATGATAGGTCTTCGCTGAGAGCCGACGCCGGGGTCTGTCACCACGACATGAATAGTGCGGGGCGGGAACTGGATATAGCTCGTCCCGATAGTAAGCGCGGCCTCCCTCACGTCGTACTTGTTGATGCCATGGCTGATATCCACGATGTTTGCAGAGGGACTTATGCCGAGGATGACCCCTTTCATGACCCCGCTCAGGGGGTCCTTATAACCGAAATCTGTTGTTAGGGTAATGATCGGATTGTCCATGCCTCACCTCCGACAACCTCTCCGCATGACAACAAAAGCGCGCTTTCTAAGTAATGAGCGAACCTATGAGTTCTTTAACGTCCGGGACCGCGTTGTCCGTCATAAAACGCTCTATTCCGTTAATTATATCACCGATAGCCGCAGGCTTCACGAAGTTTGCCGTCCCTACCGCGACAGCCGTGGCGCCCGCGATGAAGAATTCTATCGCGTCCTGAGCATTCATTATCCCACCCATTCCGACGATAGGGACCTTCACCGCTTTATGAACTTCCCAAACCATCCTCAGGGCCACCGGTTTGACCGCAGGACCGGACAGCCCCCCAGTGATATTGCCGAGCTTCGGCTTCCTCGTAAATGCGTCAATCGCCATGCCCGTAATGGTGTTGATGAGGGACAGGGCGTCTGCCCCCGCCTCTTCTGCAGCCCTTGCCATAGTCGCGATGTCGGTGACGTTCGGAGAGAGTTTGACAATAAGGGTCAGATCCGTGACCTTTCGGACCGCGCTGACAACCTCGAAAGTCACTCGCGGGTCGGTCCCGAATATACACCATCCAGCCTCCTTGTTGGGGCAGGATATGTTCATTTCGAGCCCGTGAATTCCCTCCTCGCCGCTCAGGCGCCTTGCCGCTTCAGAATATTCTTCAATCGAATCCCCGAAAAAATTTACTATCACCTTTGTGCCAAACCTTCTGAGGAACGGCAGCTTCTCCTTTACGAATCGCCCGATCCCTATGTTCTGAAGCCCTATGGCGTTCAACATCCCCGCAGGCGTCTCAATGATCCTGGGAGGCGGATTTCCTTCTCTCGGCTGAAGCGACAGGCCTTTCACCACAACCGCTCCAAGCCGGTCCAGGTCGACAAACTCTGAATACTCTTCCCCGTAACCGAATGTACCCGAAGCGGTCATTACGGGGTTGTTGAGTTTAAGCTTTCCTATATCGACGCTCAGATTCATAATTCAACCCTAATGCTGCAAAGCCGGAAACAGAAGACTCTTTCCTCGCGCAAAGACGCAAAGCGCAAAGAGAACAAATATGTCCTTCTCACACAAAGCCACAGGGCACACAAAGAAAGATAGCATCTTTTATTCATCGACCTTCTTTGTGGTCCTCGTACCTTCGTGTAACTAAAATTCTTGTATTCAGAAATTCGATCACCATACTATCTCCTCCGCCCTGAAAACCGGCCCTTCCTTGCATACCCTCTTATAGCCGTTCACCGTCTTGATGACGCAGCCCAGACACGCCCCGATCCCGCACGCCATGCGCTCTTCAGCCGAGATATATGCCTCGATCCCCCGCTCTTTCGCAATTACCGACACCGCCTCAAGCATCCTGTGCGGTCCGCAGGCGTAAATCACCCCGGCTGCCGCCGCTGTCTGATTCTGCGCAAGGAAGTCGCCTAACATGTCGGTCACGCAGCCCTGTTCACCGCATGACCCGTCGTCGGTGCTTATATTAAGCGTCCCCGCTATCGTGCGCAGGTCTTCTACCATCAGAAGGTCGGTTTCCGTTCTGGCGCCGTAATGGATATGTGCGCTGCCGCCGGAGCCCGCTATCTTTTCCGCAAGATAGAAGACCGACGCAATCCCCAGTCCACCCGCCACAACGAGCGCGGTCTTGTTCTCAGGCGGCATGGGATAGGAGTTTCCGAGAGGTCCGAGAACGTCCACAACCGCGCCCTTTCTCATGTCTCTTATTATCGCCGTCCCCTTCCCCCTTATTCGATAAAGCACCTGAAACCCTTTGTCCGTCCTTCGAAAAAGGCTAAACGGTCTTTTCAGAAGGGGATCGTACACATACTTGAAGGCCGGAGATTCCGGAGAGCCGCCGCCGTCGGAAACGCAGCCTATCATATAAAACTGCCCCGGGCCGGGATCTATTGAACTTGTAAGCGGGTGGAACGTAAGAAGGCTGTAATCTTTATTGAGGGAAATATTCTCGGTTATTTCTGCCTTGAAATACCTACTCAAAGTTTATCTCTAATATCTCGTACTCCATAGTCCTCGCGGGGGCCTTGATCATCACTTCGTCACCGACCTCTTTACCCAGCAAGGCCCTGCCGACGGGAGAGCTTATCGATATCTTGCCCTGTTTGACGTCCGCCTCTTCGGTCCCTACAAGGGTAAAGATATACTCCTCATCGGCCTGGACGTCCAGCACCTTTACCGTGGCGCCAAAAGCTATCTTGGACTGGTTGATCTTCGCAGGGTCGATCACCTCGGCCATCGCGATCTTTGCCTGAAGCTCCTGGATCCGTCCCTCAATGAAGGACTGCCTTTCCTTTGCCGCATGATACTCCGCGTTCTCAGAGAGATCTCCGTGTGCCCTCGCCTCGGCGATTGCCTGAATATTCCTCGGTCTCTCCACCTTCAGGAGTTTGTCGAGCTCCTCTTGGAGCTTCTGGAAACCCTCCGGCGTAACAACCACTCTTTTTTCCATTCATTCCCCCAAACGATAGTAAAGTAATTTAACACTTTCACGTTATTTTTTAAAGTTCCCCTGCCGGATTGGTGCGAAAAAACAGCGTCAGCTGTTAAGGCACGCCAAGATTCACCATCAACCACAGAGTCACAGAGGCACGGAGCAAAAAGAAATTGATGGAAAAAGGTGACTCTATTCTTTCAGAAATCCTTCTCTGTGTCTCTGTGGTTTTTGTGTTTTAGGTGGTGCATTCTGGGTATGCGCGATATCTGTCAATTAATGCGCCATGTTTGGTAATATATGACGCCGCTTTATTCTAAACCGGAATGTTTTATTGATGCGGAGGTAGATATATCATGAAGAACGCCATCAGTCCCATTCGAAAGGACAACTATCCTGAATGGTACTTGCAAGTCATAAAGAACGCAGGCCTTGCTGAAAATTCACCCGTAAGAGGTTGCATGGTAATTAAGCCTTGGGGCTATTCGATATGGGAGAACATTCAGAGAATCCTCGATCGGCGCTTCAAGGACACCGGTCATGAGAATGCCTATTTCCCCCTCCTGATACCCCTGAGCTTTCTTCAAAAGGAAGCCGAACATGTAGAGGGGTTCGCCAAGGAATGCGCGGTGGTGACTCACCATAGACTGGAGGCGGATGGAGAAGGCCGTCTGCTTCCATCCGGCAAGCTCGATGAACCTCTAATTGTGCGTCCGACAAGCGAAACGATCATAGGAGAAGCGTACTCGAGGTGGGTACAGTCATATCGGGACCTGCCGATCCTGATCAATCAATGGGCCAATGTCATGCGGTGGGAAATGAGGCCGCGCCTGTTCCTGAGGACATCGGAGTTCTTGTGGCAGGAAGGCCATACGGCTCATGCTTCTCAGGATGAAGCCGAGACCGAAACAAGAAAAATGCTGGACATCTACGAGGAATTTGTCCGGGATTATCTCGCAATCCCTGTGGTAAAGGGGGAGAAGACGCCTGAAGAACGTTTTCCCGGCGCCGTCAATACATATACGGTAGAGGCGATGATGCAGGACCTTAAGGCCCTTCAAATGGGCACTTCGCACTTTCTCGGACAGAATTTCTCAAAGTCCTCAGGCATAAGATTTAAGAACATGGCAGGGGAGGACGAATATGCATGGACCACATCATGGGGCGTATCCACAAGGCTCATAGGCGGCATGATAATGAGTCACAGCGATGATGACGGTCTTGTTCTGCCCCCTATGATTGCCCCTAAACAGGTCGTCTTATTGCCGCTGATCAGAAAGAGCGAAGAACGGGCGAAGATAATGGATTATTGCAGGGGTATTATGCAGCTCCTCTCCGAAAAGACCTTCGGCGGTGAAAAGGTTCGCGTATTCATTGACGACAGGGATATTGGAGGGGGGGATCGTTTTTGGAGCAATGTGAAACGCGGCGTGCCTGTCAGGCTGGAGGTGGGCTCAAGGGAAATGGATGCGGGGACAATAACTGTCGGCACACGGGATAAACCGGCCGGCCAGAGGACAGTGGAGCCCAAGGATAAGGTCATAGATGAGATCGCAGATGTTCTGTCGAATATACACAGCAGCCTCTTTAATCGGGCAAAGGAATTGAGAGAGCATAATACGCACACGATATCGACGGTTGACGAGTTGAAGAAATATTTTTCGGCCTCCGGTAAAAGCGGCTTCGCTATATGCTATAGCGACCCGTATGAACATTCGGCTTCCAGGGAAGCTATCTTGAAAGAGCTGAAAGTGTCGGCGCGCTGTATACCTTTCGGAATGCAGGATGAAGAAGGGGAATGTATCTTTACCGGGAAAAAGGTAAGGACAAAAGTAATATACGCACGGGCTTATTAGCTGCGCCCGGCTCCCGCTCAGGCGATTTGCTCCGTTGGCTGTGCTCAGCCAGAATCTGCGCCTTTATACATACGGCTTTTATGCTGTCAACCAGGAAAGGTCGCTACGGACTCAGGTTTCATCGGCGGGCGTTTCAGAAGCCGGGGACTCAGCGGCCGCCTCTTCAATTCTCTCCTGAGCCCGGGGCGCTACTTCCCCCTCCCCTGTTACGCGTCCGTGGCCGGCTCGCCTCCTGCCGCGAGAGCGGGAGCGGCGCTTTCTATGTCTTTTGGGTCCGGCCTTTTGTTCGGCGCCCTGCTCGCCAGCTTCCCCCGGCTCTGCCGGCAACTCCAAACCTTCCGGCTTGGCCGTCTCCGCAGACTTTTCAGGCTCATACCCTCCCTTTTCCGCACGATGCTCGACCTTCTTTCCTTCCTCTCCTTTTTCTTCAGCAAGCTTTTCAACCGTCATCTCGTACTGACCGGACAGGCGGTGCGCATCGGCCACGATCCTGACGGCAACCTTGAACTCCTTTTCGATCTGGGAGATATCGCCCCTCCTCGTGTTTATAAGATAATTCACGCTGCCCACCGGAAGCGTGCACTGAAGGCCCCTGATACCGCCGCCCGCGGCCTTCGCATGCATTTCCCTGAGCGCCGAGATAGCGGTCATCTCGTCCGTCCTGACGACGCCCGCACCGCCGCACGCATCGCATTTCCTGTTTATGGACTCGAAATACGGGGGCCTCATTCTCTCCCTCGTCATTTCAAGGATCCCGAATTTGGATATCCCGCTGATGTCCCAGTGGGCCTTGTCGGAGCTGAGTGCGCTCTCGAGCCTCGCCTCGACCTCCCTCCTGTTCTTGGAAGATTCCATGTCGATGAAGTCTATCGCAATCAGCCCTCCGAGGTCCCTGAGTCTCAGCTGCCTCGCTATCTCGTCCGCTGCCTCAAGATTCGTCCTCAGGGCCGTGGCCTCGACGTCGCCTTCCTTTCTCGACCTGCCCGAATTCACATCCACGGCGGTCAGGGCTTCCGTTGTATCGATCACAAGATACCCCCTTGAAGGAAGGTACACGTACCTCTCGTATATCCGGGCGACCTGCTCTTCTATATTGAATCTCGAAAAGATCGGTTTCTTCTCTTTATATAGCTTGATATTGGTCCTGCGCCAGGGGAGCGTCTTCCTCAGGAACTCCTTCATCTTCTTCATGTCTTCCTCATCATCCACAAGCACCTCGGCCACGTCCGAGGTGAGGTAATCGCGCACGGTTCTGACAGCGATATCCTGCTCTTTGTAAATGAGAGAAGGGCCGCTTGCCTTCTTCGATTCCGACTGTATCTTGGCCCACAGTTTTGTAAGGTATTTCAGGTCGTTGGACAATTCTTCCGCCGTCCTGTCGATACCCGCCGTCCTAACGATAAAACCCATGTGTTCAGGCAGCTTGAGAGATTCGAAAAGCTCCTTCAGCCGCTCCCTGTCCTCCCTCGCCTCGATCTTTCTCGAAATGCCGACCTTCTCCCGCCCGGGCATCAAGACGATATACCTGCCGGGAATCGACAAATACGTTGTCAGGCTCGCCCCCTTCGTGTCCCTCTCGTCCTTTTCGACCTGGACGATCAGCTCCTGGCCCTTCGAAAGACTATCCTGGATCCTTGTCCTTCTTCCCTCTTTCCTGCCCTTCAGATATTCGGGATTTATCTCCCTCAACGACAGAAAACCGTCCTTCTTGGGCCCGAAATTCACAAACGCGGCCTGAATGCCGGGCTCAATACGTGAGACAACTCCCTTGTAGATGTTGCCCTTCAGATATTCCTTCGTTGACACTTCCACGTAGAAATCCACAAGCGCATCCCCTTCGACAATCGCCACTCTCTTCTCTTCACGGTACAAACCATTAATCAGTATCCTCTTTTTCATCCGTTTCCTTTCATCAATTCAGTCGGTCACTTCCCTTCCCACCTCGGGAATATCGCTCTTATGCGAATGCTCGTCCCACTCTTTGTGCATCAGATAAAGGGCCTCGCTCAACAACAACTCCGGGTATCTCACCGTCGCTTCTATCACTTCCTCAAGAGGAAAATCGATGAAGTGCCCGCTTGGATAAACCACCCGCATAAACTTCCTCTTGAGCAAGAAGAAGCGTCTCGTATGTCCGTCCTCTGCAGTCACCGGTATGATGACATGCTCGAGGTCTTCCTCAAGGCCGTACCGTTTGATTAATTCGTCTATCCCTTCCATCCGCTCAAATCCGCTCAGGCCCTTCCGCGGCGACGAATTGTGTCACTCTTACAATTATAGTCCATTCTACAGAATGAGATCCTTAATGTAAAGAATGAAACCCGCCCTCTTTCAGCCGCAGTCCTCCGACTTGTCTATTTTGACGGCAATCATTATTATATAGCGACATACGGTATGTGCAATGTTACCATCATCGAAAAGCAGTTGATGAAGCAGGACGTGGCCGCGTCGGCCGAAAGTTTTGCCAGCAGCATAAAGGAGAGTGGAAAGGCCGCTGTCTACGGTATCTACTTCGACACCGGAAAGGCCGAGATCAAGCCGGAATCCGGACAGGCCAGGAACCTCAGGGTGGAGCTGGTGGCCCAATGAAATCCACGCAAAGCAACCGCTCTTGTCAGCGCATCTGCATCACTGTAATCTCTTTCTCTCTGATGGTCCTGGTGTCTTATTCTTCTGCATGGGCGGGACCGCCTTTCTTTACGGACGACCCGGAGACTGTCGAGCATTTGCATTGGGAAGTCTATGCGGCCTCGCAATGGGAGCATGACAGGCACGAAGGGACTTCCGCCACTCTTCCGCATATGGAAGTGAACTACGGCTTGATTCCGGATGTGCAGGTCCACGCGATCGTCCCGATGGCATATTTATCGCCTCATGAGGGCCCGCGACAATACGGGCTTGGAGACATGGAACTCGGTGTTAAGTATCGCTTTATTCATGAAGATGACGCGTGCCCGACCCCCCAGGTAGGGACATTCCCTATTGTCGTGCTTCCCACCGGAAACAGTTCCCGCGGGCTTGGTGAAGGACGAATAAAGATGTTCTTCCCTGTTTGGGTGCAGAAGAGCTGGGGTCCATGGACAACCTATGGCGGCGGCGGATATTGGTATCATCCGGGCGAGGGGAACAGGAACTACTGGTTTACGGGCTGGCTTTTGCAGCGCGATATCTCCAGGAGCCTCACCCTCGGAGCAGAGATCTTCAATACCTCTCCGAAAACAAGGGTGGAGAGCGATGAAACAGGGTTCAACATCGGAGGGTTTCTCAACCTGTCCGAAGAACAACACATCCTCTTTTCTGCAGGCCGCGACCTTAAAGGACCTAGCGCCTTTTTTGCATATCTCGCCTTTCAATGGACCTTCGGGCCGGGCGAACATAAGAAAGCAGAATAGGAAAATCCGCGTCTTTCTTTACATCTGCCGATTGACAGCGAGCATTCAGCGGGTGTAGTCTTAAACGCAAGTTCCTCAGAAGGATTCTCGTCGTGAGCAGGAGGGGACAATGAACGGGGATTATTCAATGAACAGAACGGCGATTTTCCGCTGCCTAACCAAGACACAATCAGCCTCAGATTGTCCTTTACGCAGTGCAAATGAACACCTGCACGATGCCTGAAAAAAACTCTCAAAGCCACTGAAAAAAATATTGGCAAATGGGGATTACACGGCGAAGAACTTTGGCGGTGAATTCGGATGTAGGGAATTTGGGTATCTGGCGGGGTTGTGGCATGATTTGGGGAAGTATTCGCTTGGAAATAACATCTGATTAAAAAGGGAGGATCATAGATGGAACCTTACGAAGTCAAATTTGAAATCGCTGGCCCTGCGGCAATGTTTACGCGGCCGGATTCAGGAGCTGCGCAGGTGTCATACCCTGCGCCAACTTTTTCTGCTGCCAAAGGCATGTTTGAGGCAATCGCACGGTGGACAAGTGCATGTATACGCCCCACTATGGTCGAAATATGTGCGCCCATCAAATATCACAAATATACGACCAACTATGGCGGGCCGTTGCGGAAAGGTAATCAAATGGCCACAGGTAGTTCTTATCAGATTCCAGCCACGATATTGATAGATGTGTGTTATAGAATTCATGGGGTCGTCGAGGAGATTATGCAAGCACCGGAAGGTAATAACCACTTGCATGCATTACAGGATGTTTTTAATAGACGTTTAAAAAAAGGAAGATTTTATTACACGCCTTGTCTCGGTTGGAAAGAGTTTGTGCCGTCTTACGCAGGAATGTTTCGGGAAGGTACAAAAAAGCAAGAGGGCATCAATATTCTTATTCCCTCTATGCTGCATAGTGTTTTCGATAAGATATCCGATGGTCAAGTTGCGCCAAGTTTTACCGTTGACGCAGAGATCAGGGAAGGAGAGTTGATCTATGCTAAATGAACTCTATCAACTATCTCGTAACCTGCAGAAATGCGGAATTCAGGTTGGCAAGCCACATCAATACGTAGAATCGCCCGGCAAAAAAGAAGGCTTTGTTGTATGTGTGAACAACGCTGGATTGCCAGAGACCATAGAATACGTAACTGCGGATCAAATAAAAAAATTATGGAAGTTGTGTAAGGGAAATCACAATAGCTTTCCATTTGTAAAATTAAAGAAACCGATATGGAAGGTGACAGCTAATAGCCCAGCATTCGGCATCTTTAAAGGCAAGAAGAAATATGAGGAAAAAAGAAAATCGTTGATAGAAGAACGTCAATATGAATTTAATGAGCAGGATATTAGTCTTGCCTCATGGACACGAGACCGAATTGCTGAAATTAATGGGAAAGATAACAAAATGCAAGCTCTTATTGATCTTACTATCAGAATGCCACATAACCCAGCTTCTTCAAGTGAGTTTCTTATGAAGTTGGCGGAATTAATTTTGCAGAATATACAGGAACAGACGGTCGATTTGGCAAAAACAATTCTTATCGGCGATTTAAAAGAACGGTCTCAGGAAATAGTATGCGATGCACCGTTATTCTTCGACGTTAGCGATCGGGCTAAATACCAATGCAAGGTTGCAAGTCCCGAAATGGGCATATTAGTAAGTAAATATTTGCCAAGAACAAGCGGGGATAATCAAGGCAAAGCAATTTCTGCATATGGAAGCTCTGGATTAAAAGTTGACCCATTCCCGAAACGAAAACTTGGGCCGGCTGGGCAGTCATATTTGTTTTCGATGAATGATGACGCACCATGTCATTACCGATATAAGAAGATATCTTCTTCAATATTTCCAGTGAGTTCGAGCGAGGTTGAGGCTATGGATGGTGCCCTTCAGTGGTGCGTTGCTGATGGGCGAAAAGGGAAGACATGGCAAGGAGTTCCTGTTGTAAAAGGTAAGAAGCGTAAACAGGATTTACTTATTTCTTATTTAGAGGAAAAACCTGAAAATGAAATTGCGCTTGCAAGTATTTTTGCAGCACCGGATGTTGGGGAAAATATCACAGCGGAAGCTGCTTACGAAAGCAAAGCAAGAATTGCTTGTGACGCTTTGCGGGGGATACCAGGATTAAATGACAATTCTCAAGTTAATGTGATAGTTATCAGTAAGGTTGACGAAGGGCGTGCTCAAGTAGTGCTCAGCAACGCTTATAGTATCAAAAATATTATTAACAGCGTAGAAGAATGGAGAGAAGCGGCTAAGAATCTGCCTATATTTGCCCTGTGGCTTCCGGGGAAAAAAGGTGAAAAGGCAATTAAGTCCGAACCTTCAGCCCCTTCTCCTGTTGATGTTATGAAATGCTACCAAAACCAATGGATCAGACAAGGGCTTGATAAAATAGAGGTTTCAGGACTTTATTTGCGCCACGTATACGATTTATATCTTGGCGATGCCTTTATAGCAGAACAGACGGCAAATAATTTCCTGAGTCTTGCCTTACAGCGTCTTGGAGAGCTGTTTGTAGGATATGGAAGCGCCGATCATGCGGATGCCACAAAGGAATATTCGCCAGATGCCCGTAAAACAATACTTAACGGCATATCAATTTTAGCGATAGCGTTATATAAACTCGGCATAAAAAAGGAGGACTATATGAAAAATGCGGCATTTAATGTCGGCAGGATGCTTGCACTTGCTGATAAATTGCATTATGCGTATTGCTGGAAAGTTCGAAAAAAAGATGTGCCAACACAATTGATCGGCAATGCCATTATGCGTACAGCACTGGATAATCCCACAAAAGGACTATCTCTGCTGAGTGAGAGATTGCCTATTTATCATGCATGGGCTACCAGCGTTCAAGATGATGGAGATGATGAGAGCGTTACAAAGCAAGTCAGATTAGCGAAATGGGTTTTAGGACAAATGGGACAGGTTTCAGCAGCCATGGAAAATGTCACCATTCCAGCACAAGCTGATGATGCAATTAAAGCTCAAATCCTGCTGGGTTACTTGGCTCACATAAAAAATGAAGAATAACAAAATTGAAGGAGGTTTTTTATGTTGGAAAAGAAAGAAAATTTGATTGACAAAAGGGCTACGGGGTTATTAATTGTCGAAGTACGTAATTCTAATCCAAATGGCGATCCCGATAGAGAAAGCGACCCACGTCAAAGACAGGATGGTCGCGGTGAGATATCACCGGTTTCGTTTAAACGGAAAGTGCGTGATCTTGTGGAAAGAAAATCAGGGACGGTTTGGGAATCTATCTCAAAACAGTTTTCGCCGACTCTTGATCCGAATAAGTTTATGATTTCAGAAAGCCGTGAAGTAAAGCTTGCCGATATCCGCAATTTAAACGAAGATCAATTTACCGAAAAGTTTTGGGACGGGCGTATCTTTGGCAATACAGAACTCGAAAAGGGGAGAAATATACCGGTTAAAACAGGCGTAGTCCAGTTCGGGCTTGGGGTGTCAGTGTCCCCCGTTGAAGTGAGGCGTATGACAACCACAAATCCGCCTGTAGAGGGCGACAAGAAGGTGGGAATGGCGCCGTTGGCTTTCCGCGTCGTTCAACACGGAGTCTATTGTATGCCGTTCTTTGTTAACCCAACTGCTGCAAGCAAGACCCAATGCACTCAAGATGATTTAAAAGTCCTATTGAAGATTATTCCCTTTGCTTATCCGCATACTGCATCTTATGTTCGCTCATGCGTTGAAGTACGCCACGCTTGGTATATGGAGCATAAGTCTGCTTTAGGATCGTGCTCGGATTTCGCATTAATTGACGCATTAACACCTACAAGAAAGAAAGATCAGGATTCAGGAAAGCCCTCAAATTCATGGCATGATGACTATGATGTACCAAAAGAATTACCAAGTGAATTGAGAGATAAGCTGAATGACTTTAGAGATTTAATGAATGAACAGTGAAGAGCCGTTGGCGCATAGCGCAAAGCCGGAGCATGGCATTCCTCCGCAGACATATGTGAAGCATATAGCGGGAGTTGTGGAGCGAGCCGGCGAAAATGTCTCAGTCATGACTCAGTATTTCTCAGGAGATGCCCAAGTTTTGCATGACGTAACAAAACGGGCAGGTTTATTTCATGACTTAGGCAAGCTCGATGAGGCGAACCAGACAGTTCTAAAAACAGGCGGTAAGAAGCACTTGCCATTGAATCATGTCGATGCAGGCGCGGCCTATTTATCCAAAGGCAAAGAACATGAGGCTGCTGTCTTTGTATACGGTCATCACATAGGCTTGTGCTCTGTGCCTTATGAATCGGGGCGAGGAGCTTCTTTTTTGCGGGACGACAAAATTTGCGGAGAGGTCGATCAAAAGCTCTTTGATTACTTTTCGGAGCATGCAAAATGGTGCGGAAGTGTTGAGGGTTCGTCAGACAAGATTGTTAAATCCGGATGGAGTGGTCTAACAAGGAGGCTGACCTTTTCGTGTCTTGTGGATGCTGATTATGGCGACACTGCCGTACATTATGGTGGTGAATCAGGGAAGAAAGCGGTCAAGCGGCGATGGAAAGAGCGCCTCGATAAATTAAGTGAATATGTCCAAGGCTTGCAAGACAAATCCGATGCCTCTAAAGACCGTAAGACACAAAGGAAATACACTTACGAAGACTGCCGTGATGCGGATACCAATCCGAGCTTGTTTGCATGTGACAGTCCAGTGGGCACCGGCAAGACTACAGCAGTAGTGGCTCATCTTCTACAAGCAACGATTAATAAAGAGCTGAGACATATCTTTGTGGTGTTGCCTTACACGAATATCATCAAGCAATCAGTAGATGTCTATCGCAAGGCACTGATTCTTCCGGATGAGAATCCCGAAGAGGTTGTTGCTGAGCATCACCATCAAGCTGATTTTTCAAACTATGACATGCGACAGCACGCCTCTTTGTGGACAGCGCCTATTATCGTGACGACGGCAGTTCAATTTTTTGAAACATTAGGCGCGAACCATCCGGCTCAATTGCGTAAGCTGCATGAATTACCCGGTTCGGCGATATTCTTAGATGAAGCACATGCGGCAATACCCACATGGCTGTGGCCACAAGCATGGCGCTGGTTGAAGGATTTGTCTTCAAATTGGCGTTGTCATTTTGTGTTTGCGTCGGGATCATTGCCGCAGTTCTGGCAGAATGAAAAGATCACAAGCCCGACTGTGGATGTGCTGCATTTTCCGGACCATTCCTGCCACCCATTCCGATTGATTCCTGCCACCTGTTCCGATTTAAACCTGCCACTCTGAAACCAAAAATACTTAACAACGGCTCAGGTGTATTCTACAACTCCTAATCGTTCAGATTAAAGAGCATTTTCCTCATAGACTCACCCTTGAGGGGAATCTTATGGGCATTATGTACAATCCGATCCAGAATAGCATCTGCTATGGTTGGGTCACCAATTCTGCTATGCCACGTCGCAATAGGGTACTGACTGGTAAAGAGCGTTGAACGTATTCCATGCCTGTCTTCCATAATATCGAGGAAATCCCTCCTCTCCTCCTCTTTCATAGGCGTGATGACAAAATCGTCGACAATTAAGAGATCTGTTTTTGCCAGCTTGCCTCTGAGCTTGCTGTAACTGCCATCGCCTCTCGCGGTAGACAGTTCCTCAAATAATTCGCCTTGTCTGTAACGGATCGCAGTAAAGCCTTCTCTACAGGCCTTGTCGGCAAATGCGTCGCCGATATACGTCTTGCCGATGCCTGTGCCGCCCGTAATGATCACATTCTGGTGAGACCTGATCCAGTTGCAAGTGGCGAGAGTCAAAACAATAGATTTTTCCAGTTCCCTCGGATACCTGTAATCGATTTCTTCGATCGTTGCCTTCTGTTTAAGTCGAGCCCCTTTGAGTCTTCGGTTCAACTTCTTGGTTTCCCTGGCTGCCCATTCACGATCCACAATCATAGCAAAGCGCTCCTCAAAACTGAGGTCGTTTATATTGGGATAATTCATCTGTTCCCTAAATACGTTTGCCATAGTTTTTAGTCTCATACCATAGAGCTTGTCGACTGTTTCGTTGATCATATTGATCCTCCTTCTTGATAGTTCCTGTCCAAAAGGCAGGGGTAAGAATGGTTATTTAAAATAACCGCTGCCGCGTATATTCTCGTGGGCGACGGCTGCCACCTCGCCCTGTTGCACGGAAAGAGCGATTTTATCGCGCCCGGTCTGAAGTATTGAGCGGATGCTCTTGTAAGACACCGAGTTAATAACAAGGGATCTCTCGCAGGCGGCCTCCACGCGTGCTGCCGAAAACTTGTTTACAAGACTGATAATGCCTATACATGATTTTGTGCCTTTCTCTTGGTGAGACACTTCGCCCAGAAGTTTCTCGAAGACACTGACTGCAGATGAGCCGATATTGTTTCTGGCATGATCGAGGACGCTTGAAGGGGTCCATCCGAGAACCATTTGGTGTGACATAGGCCTATGTTCGGGCAGAGTAGTCATCTTCCCTTTTTCGTTGCTCCGCTCGTGCGATGCGATGCGTCTTCCCTTGTAAATGAACTCCACGGTTCTGAGAGTAAGGCGCACTTCGATTTCCTTCTTAATATAGGTATATGGAACGCTGTAATAATGATCAGCTACTTCCACGTGGTAGTCGAAGTTGACAACCGTCTTTATCCATTCGGCAAATTCATAACGCTCTGCTGGTAAGGGTCTAAGGAACTGCTTCTCATTGAGAAACAGTTCCTTCCGAGTAGTCTTTAGCTTTTTCATATCCTTAGCATTTAGAATCTCCAAGAGCCTTCTTATCTCTCCGTTCAACTCCGCAAGGCTAAAGAATGTGTGCTTCCGCAGAGCCGCGATTATCCACATGGTGACGACCCTAACTGCCGCCTCAGCTTTGGGTTTATCCTTCGGTTTGCGGACTCGTGCCGGGATGATGACGCAACCATAATGATTCGCCATATCCAGGTAGGTCGGGTTTATATCCGGCTCGTAGCGGCAGGGTTTTACGACGCCGGACTTCAAATTATCCGGCGTAATTATACGAGGGGTTCCCCCAAAATAGCCAAAGGCGTTGACGTGAGCGCTTATCCAATTTGGTAGGCTCTGAGATTCGAAGGCCTCTGCATATGTATAATTTGAGGCCCCCAGGACTCCGACAAAAACCTCGGCCTGCCGAATCTGGCCGGTCTCAGGGTCCATGATCGGTACTGTCTTGCCGGCGTAATCCACAAACATCTTGTCGCCGAACTTATACTCCTGCCTTAGACTGACTCTTAGGGTTTGCTTCCATTGCCTGTAGAGCTCACAAAACTGGCTGTATTCATAGCCGTCCTGTTGATGTACGCCTTTGTATTCTTCCCACAGTATTTGGAGCGTTACGCCCTTCTCCTTCAGTTCCAGATGTACCTTTTCAAAATCCGGCATACACTTTGGCCCTTGGGTGTTTTTATTTGCTGATGGAAATAGGAGCGTTTCCAGCGTAGCCTCGTCCATGTCAGCAGGTAAGGGCCAGGTCAGACCCGCCGCCTTCGCTCTTGAAATGTAGTCGGCAACAGTCGGGCGCGCGACGCCTGTCGAATTGGCAATCTTCCTCTTAGAAAGTTGAAGGTCAAAGAAAAGCCTTAAGATTTCCTTAATTTTCCTCATAGTTAATCTCTCCTTTGGCATATTATTTCAGTCCCTCATTTGACTGCGAAATCGCACTAATAAAGTCCAAAAAAGGCATTCGCTCACGACGGCTGTACCCTATTCCTTAGCATTTGCATCTCCTTCTTCTGTTGCTGCTCCCATTCTTCCTTAGTCTTCCCATTATATTCACCGTGTAGTTCTGCGAGCCGAATATAGTACGGATGTAAAGCAATCCTGCGTTCATATGATTTCTCCTGAAGCATCTTTGTAAGTTTTGTAACAGTCCCCTGCTCTGCCTCCGTCATTTGATCTTTTAGAAGATCAATTTCTCCAATCGTGTAAGCAGTAGAGCTTAAGATATGCCATTTCGTGTCAATGAGCCACTTAAGAATACGGGATTCTATAGCATTATCATCAGCCCAAGAGTCTAAATCTGTCAGAATAAGAGTATCAATATCTGAATAGTCTTCATCCGCTTTCCATCGATTTTGAAGAGAACGGACCCTCTCTTCGAAATCCAAGCGGAATCTTCTGATGATCCCTGGCAATGTCAGCCCCTCTTTCTTTAACTCGTAAATCCTCTTCACCAAGTTGACGATTTCCGGACCATAATACCCGTATACCCCTCTTCCCTTTTCCCCAACACGCTTCTCGGGCTTAGGTAGCAAACCCAGACGCTGATAATACTCAAAAGCTCTCGGGGAAATGTTGATACCCTCCTTTTTCAGTTTTTTCAAGACCTCTGGCAGCCTTAACTTGTCCACGAAAGAATTATATACTGCGATTTCGCAGTATGTCAAGAAAATCTTTCTTCTTAAAATCCAGGCATGACTATTTTAATTCGCGGTCACCTCGTACCATTCTATTATTAGGTCGATTATAGAGATCTTCCCTTCGATAAACTCGGCAGAGTCGTCATTGAAGATGAAGAGGTTTCTTGCGGGGTTCCACGCTTTAGTGAATCCAGGAATTCCAGAATGCTTATCGAGATTATCTTCCCCAGTCGCGCCATTAGCGTAGCAATAGGATAATACTTCTCAGCGGCCATGCAATTCATTTACAAAAACATTGTCTTTCAGGTACTCTTCCATCTCGCCGAGATGAACAGCCTTCGGTAGACGTCCTTCGCAATACTCTTTGTGACGTGCCCTCAGAAACGCCTCCAAGTTCCTGACATCTTCATCGGAGTTTACAAAACGCTCGAAGTCAATAAGAAGATAGCAGTTTTCCAACATGCGACGGTAAGTATCGCCAAAATTTGTGACGACGCCAGCGCTACTGGGAAGATTGGTATCGACGCGAAATCCATTGCGTATTGTCATTTCTAAATCATGAAAACAGACCACGCATTCCCTATCGTCCGCAATAATCATCTCGAAAGCATTGTTGAAGAAAGCTATGCCAAGCCTGAATTGCTTCGCGCCTCTGAATTCGCGTATTACCTTGCACACACCATCAATGCAACTCGACGATCTGTGCGCAAGAGAATGAATTCTCACGCTAAGAACGGATTGATCCATAGCGCGTTGCTTTATTGCAAACCAATATTCCGATTCTGTACTGATATCAGCAGGAGAAAATCGGGTCGCCATAATCTTCTCTTTAGCCTGTAAAGTCATTGCCGAAAGATTCTTAAAAGCTTCATCTTTAGTCGAATAGAACATGAGATTACCGAGTCCCGCAACCTGGGCGCGGAGTCTCGCTGCGATAAGTTCAAGGTCCTTACGAAACTTGATCGTGACAAATGAATCCGTAAAACTCGCGACGGCTGTGATGAGCGATAAGGCAGCAACCCCAGTTAATAAAGGATTGTCCCGCACTGCCTTAGACTGGATTATAACGACCACTAAAGCAGCGGCAATTGTCCCAACGACCAACAATAAGCCAATATCGACTGTTAATCTTTTGCTTCCAGATGGCAGCTTCTTGTTTATGACCCACAGACCTATTACAAGAAGCAAAAACGATAACACTGACCAGAAGGTCGAAGCCGCCGATTTCAAAATGCATTTTAGAACCCCTAAATGCCTCTCTTCTCTTTATTTCAGGTCAATCTGCATTGCAACCCTCTCCACTATCCCTCTCACCATTTTTCTAGTATATGTGGCCACTACATTATTGCCGACCTTAATGTCTTCAAAATTATTGGTGCCATGAAACTTTGTCTTATCGTCATAGCTCATTGAGACTTCTATATTGTTGCCTTTGACAGTAATGGTCTTTGAAGATGTATCGATATCAGTGACCCCGCCGGCAATTTGACACAATGTCTTTATCGGACATATCTCATTAGCGTCATTCCCAGCCGATACCTTTGTTTCGGGGGAAGAAAATCCACTAGTTCTTTCAGGAGGAGCGGATTGAATTTCAAAGTAAAATGCTGTGGATGTCCTGCGTGGGCTTGTTGCAAATATTATATTATCCGGATGAACGGAATCTCCCGAAAAGAGCGCGTATTTCCCCGGTGTGAGAGATTGTTCAGGAATAAACTTGTACATCCCCGGTTTTCCATCGACCGGCCCTATACGGACTGATATATTATTATGGGGACGCCAAAGATCGATCTGGAGAACGTCGTAGTAATTTCTCCCATAAACATTCCTGAAAAAGGCCGGATTCGTTTTGTTCATATTGAACTGATAAGCCTGCATGGTCTCAACGTAAGTGAGATCATATAAGTGAAAGTCAGCCGCATTTATGTCCTGCTGATAAATAAAGAATGTTGGCGTTTGGGAAGTCAGCTTTATTGACGGGTCATCTCTAAAGCCATCCACGGCAATGCCGGGATTCCCAGTTTGAGGGCCGCCGGCTTGCAACCCCATTATCGTTGTAACCGGCACGGGATCAATTCTTAGTAATTTGCCATCTTCGATCACATAATATCCATACGCCGATGGAATCAATAATGCCTCTCCTGTTTTCGGCGCAACCGGATGATTCCCCAACATTGCCTCTATTACGCTGTTGCTGACGCCAGATTTTTTCAGTATTACAAGAGCGTCCGGACCGAGGTCAAATTGCGCGTTCGACCTCTCGATTAGAGAGATAATGGCGGGATCACTTAATCCTGCCTTGACAAGTGACACTATGTCCTCATTAGAAAGCGTTTTTTTCGTCTGTACCTCTGATGCGGCAACAGAGTTCCCGATCACCCATAGTGTCAACCCCACTATAATTGATCCCGCAACTATACGTTTTGCTGATGTCAAAAGCGATTTCTTCATTTGCCTTCACCTTCCTTCATCTGAATTACAGTGGCAACTGAAATATTCACCGTCTTAGAATCGCTTCCGCCTCTGTGGTCTGTAACACTGCAAGTTATCGTATAAGTACCTCCGCTTGATGCCTGCCATGTTGCGGTGGAAACAGTTCCCTTAGTATCGCTGCTACCGCCCGTAATAGTGCCGCCACTGGCAGTCCACGAAGGCTCAAGAGAATCACTGTCAGGGTCTGATGCATTGCATATTAAAGTAACTGACTGCCCGATGGTTGGATTTGACGGTGAAGCGGTCAACGAGGAAATAACGGGGTTTTGGTTTGCCACGCCAGAACAAACATTGCCAGGGGCGACATTGGTATCCGTAATAGTTACAGTAGGCACCGTCGGCACAATACTCAAGTTGGCTGCTGTGATGCTTCTATTCGTTGTGGTTGGAATACTGATTGCCGAAATAGTCGCATTAGAATTTTGTACTAACCCTGAAGAGCATCCAGACATATTCCCACTGGAATCTAGCTTCAGAATCCATATTGCACCATTGCCAGATGGGTCTACACCATTAATCTTGCTCGTACCGGCAGCAATATAACCGTTGTCTGATGTTTGCTGGATTTGATTAATGTAAGAATTATACGCACTATCACTTAGGTTCAGAGTTCCGTAGGTTCTTTGCCAAACGATAGTTCCATTTATGTCAAATTTTAAAATCCAGGCGACCGCGTGACCGCCACCTATATGATCTCCTTGATATCCCCCCACTATATAGCCCCCGTCAACTGCTTGTGTCACGGTCGACCACAAGCCAGATAGGTTGCTGCCGACGCGCCACATAATGTTACCGCTCGAATCGAGTTTTGCCAGCCAGGGGGTGCTTGCGCCGCAACCTGAACAATCGGAAGCTCCGGTAGCAATATAGCCACCATCCGAGGTTCGCTGTATAGCTCGAAAGCTTTCCATAGAATCAAAACTGTATATATTCGACCACAACATATTTCCATTAACGTCAATTCTAATGGATGAACTACTCCCGAACATCAGGTATCCGCCATCCGAAGACTCGAATATCTTTATAACTCCATCATATATAGGACTATATGATTTTTGCCAGATTATGTTACCAGTCGAATCAAATTTGAAGATCAATCTCTGGCCTTGATAATTTTTGGTTTCCGCTGCAATATATCCACCATCAGAGGTTTGTGTCACTGCTGAAAAAGAGTTACCATATTCTGTATCGAGCCCCAATGTTTCTTGCCATTGAATGTTTTCAGACTGATCTAATTTCAATATCCATGCCGAGTCAGAAGAAAAGCTACCTGCTAAAACATACCCACCATCTGAAGTTGTTTGAGCAGAATAGGCTTCATCGTCGCCCGGACCCCCATATACTTTCTGCCATTGTACAACGCCGCTTGCATCTAACTTGAAAATCCAAATATCTCCCCATCCTGTATTGCCGATACTAAAGGAGCGCGTATATCCTATTACAACATATCCTCCGTCTGAAGTTTGAAAAATAGCAGTCGGACTGTCGATATTCGGTCCCCCATACGTCTTTGACCAAGTGGCAGGGGTTGTAATCAGGGCCGTTAAAACCACCGTTCCCACATTAGTCGTCTGTCCGGCCTGGATCGTAACGCCGCTTATTGAGCCCTGATATATCACCGTCCCGTTAGAATCTAACCCCTCTGCGGTAAAAGTGCGGTTAGCGCCTGCCGGTATGCCGTCAATCTGGCCCTGTCCGGCTGAAGCCGGGAAGTTCTGTTGAATAGCGTTCATATCAGAAGCCGTCACGATAATTCTTACAGTCGCCACGCTTGGCGGGGCCGTGGACGCGTGTTTTTGCCCAACTGATTGCATTACCTTTCCGTTTGAATCCACCCATACCAGAGTCGCTTTTATCGAACCTGTCGATTTCACGACTGACGCTGTGTGTGACCCGCAGCTTACAAGCAGAAGCATAAGAACTATTACAATAATCCCGTCTATTTTATCTGCAATATGATTTTTCATTTTTTCTCCTTTACCAGCTTATTAGGCCCGAGCCGGTATTAGACTGCGTTGTAGCACAGACCGATCCGCTTTGTGCCGAATCATTTCCTGCCGTGTCATAAGCAGAAACCGTGTAACAGTATTGAGTGCTCGGACTAAGGCCGGTATCCGATGTCGAAGTCGCCGAGACAGTTGTAAGTGGCGCTCCGCCTCTATAAATCCTATATCCTGCCACTGAATCATCAGGGTCAGTTGATGCGTTCCAGGAGAGGTTTATCTGAGTTGATGAAACAGCAGTGACTGTGAGTCCAGTCGGAACTGAGGGTGCTGTTGTGTCAGGTGCAGTTTGCGTCGTAGCACATACCTGATTACTCTTTCCTGAGTCATTATTTGCAGCATCATACGCAGAGACCGAAAAACAATATTGAGTGCTTGGGGTTAATCCTATAATAGAAGTTGAAGTCGTCGAAACGGATTTAACATATGACCCAACGGAATCAAAAATCTTATATCCCGCCACAGCGACATTATCAGTTGATGCATTCCATGCGAGGTTTATCTGGCTTGATGAGACGGCCGTTGTCGTAAGGCCTGTTGGAACAGTCGGCGGAGTTGTGTCGGGTGTAGGCGGTGGCGCGACCACCGAGAAATTCATTATGTTGGAAGACTGTCCATCAGGATTAGTAACTGTTACAGTCCAGTTATCGGGCACTGTAGTGGTGGTAATGAAGATACGAACCTGATTTGCATTGTCAACAGTTACTTGCGAGCTGTCCAAAGTCTTAGAGCCACCCGTCCAGCCCACGGTCACTGAAAGACCGGATTGGAAATTATTTCCAGTCAGCGTTATCGTCTGCTGAGAAGAGGAACCGGTGACAGGATTGGGGCTGACATTGGTGATGGATGGTGGTGAAGAAGGAGTTGACGTCGTTGCGATCGCCGTAAAATCCTTTCCCGTAACATCGCCGCCATTAACTGAAACCGATCTGCTTGCGGGACTGAACGTATAGCCGCTCAAAGACGGAGTGATGGTGTAAAAATCATTTGTCGCGCCGCTATAATTATAGTAGCCGTTGGAATCAGTTGTTACCGCAGTTGACAAGGTATTTTCTGCGTTAGCGATATTGATCGTCACTCTTGAAAGTCCAGCACCATTAAATGTGACTGTTCCGGAGATCGTATAGCCGTCAACCACTGTGCCAGGTGTTAAATTGACTATGGTTGTTTGGCCTGCTGAAATTAATACATTCTTATCAACTGCCAATGCTGTGCTTCCGTCAAAACAGGCATATAAATTATAAGTGCCAGCTGGCGCCCGATAACTCTCATTATTTGCTGCTTGCACAACGCTCACATGTAGATTTCCAAGGAGATCTTTGAACCATCCTATAATTGTAGCTGCGCTTTTCCCTGCGTTATATATGTCCTGCTCTATTCCTGTTGCCAAAGATCCAACAATATTATCCAGACTGTTTCCGGCAATATCCGTATATTCAGCGGTCTGAGCCTTAACAACCACATCAGCTGCTTCCTTCAAAGTGCCACCTTGACACCCGAGAGTTAGCGTTATTTGATACTTCAATATATAATTCCTTGCAAATAAGGCAGCAACGTCCTTCGCGTATGGATCAGTAAAATCAGAAAACTCAATTGTTCCGTTACTGTTTGCTGCTATCTCCTGCTCCAGCGAACTAAGCCGCGGATCGTCGGGGTGATTGTTAATCAAATCCAACAACGAGGCGCACGAATTCGTATCATTAGCGAAATTGAAAAGATTAAGTATCGCATTCCCTGCGGCGCTTCGTGCCACCGGGAATGCGGAGCTGAGGATTGTGCCTCGTTCTCGGCGCAAAGCGTCACCGGGAGCCAAAGGCACAAAATCAACTGCTTCGCTGCGGCTCAACTCCACAATGTCCTGCTTGGTTATTCCTTCAAATTTACCGAACATGTCATACAAATTCGTTGATATATTCTTATAATCCTGAGGTGACGGATTATTATTCATACCAGCAAACAGAGCTTTGGTAGCTACTGCCTCTGTATAAAGATCAGAAGCTGCCTGGTTCAACTCAGTATTTGAAGAATAAGCAGGCACATAGATAACAGGAATAGTAATGTCTTGCGTCGCGTTTGAGGTTACGATCCTTAAGGTTACCGCATTAGTGATGGACTCATTTATCGGGACCGAAATCGAATAGACTTTGTTGCTTGCCATATCAACCATATTGCCTATCTTTGTAAAACTGCCCCCATTATTCTGATAAAGTTCCGCAACAGTTGACCCCGACGCACTCGGCAAATAAGCAGATATATTAACAGTCGTTTGTTGACCAGCTAAAACAGCTGACGGATTTGCTACAGGACCAACAATAATCGTGGATCCCGTGCTGCTGCCTCCGCCGCCTCCACTCGAGCTTCCTCCTCCACCTCCGCCGCAACTCCCCAAACTCACCGCAAAGAAAAACAGCACGATTATTGACAGAGACCGTTTGATCTTGAACATAGTTGCCCCTCCTTCAGAGACGTTTTGTCACAATAAGAAAATAAAGTCGTTCTTCATACAAGGTTTCCTATAGCTGTCCAAACAAACCCGGCCACCTCTCCTTAAATTGTAAATGTCACATCTTCGTGATCGTTTTGCCCCACCGAAATATCTATCTCCTCGCCAGCCACGTATATTTGCACCTCACCGGTTGGAATATCGTCAAATTCCGCAATGCCATCCTCATCGGTATACTCTGTGCTGTTTGTGGGTAATATGCCTAAATAACTTGCAACGAAATTGCAGAAAACCTTTTTGCCGCTGACCGGCTCCTGGTCCTCATCAAGCACATGTACTGTAAGCGAACCCATTTCCCCATCTCCTTTCTTCAATGTCCATAAATCCCTAAAACAAAAAAAGACGGTAGACAAACCGTCCCTATATTCTCAACTCAAAGTTGTAACAAGATGAATTCTCTTAAGACGAAGACGAGCGTGAAGATTATTTATCCCATCTCTTCCCTCCCAATTCTTGAAAGAGTTGCCGTCAAATAATAAGACCATTCCAAATTTATATCAATAGAGCAATTTTGTCAAGTTATAAATTGATATGTACGTCCTGTCACATTGGACTTTATTTGTCTATAGTTAAGTGATCATATGGAGTCGAGAATGTCTGGTGACATTGAGAAACTGATAGGGTGTAGAATAGCACAGCTCAGGAAGGACAGGGAGTTGACCCAGGCTCAGCTGGCGGAAATGATTGATACAGCGGTAGAGACCATTTCAAGACTTGAGCGCGGGGTATCTGTTCCGTCTCTTAGAACCATTGAGAAAATCAGTACGGCGTTACATGTTCGAATCAGAGAGCTTTTGGACTTTGAATTTCCCCTTCATAAGAAACCCTCAGTGAGGGAAAGCGAAAAACTCCTTGCTCTTCTTCAAACAAAGCGTCCGGAAGATATCAGGATGGCCTACCGAATCTTACGAACTATCTTCGAGCAGATCGAAAGGGATTATAGGCCGAAAAAATAGATCGTGAAATATTGTATAATCATTTTATGAAGACAGTACCGTTGAGGCAAAAAGCTATAGGCATGCTGGAATGCCTGCCTGAAGAAAAGCTCAGAAAAGTAGTAGATTATCTTAAGTACCTTGAAGGCGATTATGACGCCTTTGATGTGAACGCAAATATCAAGCAGTCCCTCGGTGAGGTCAAATTAATAAAAGAAGGGAAGATAAAACCCAAGACTCTCAAAGAGTTTCTGCGTGGATTATAGAATAATCCCGACCCCTCAGTTTCAGAGGGAAGTAAAATACCTCAAGAAAAAATATCGCCATATTGTCTCTGACCTCGAAGACTTAAACAAACTTCTCGCCGAGAATCCCTCTTGCGGAGATCCCATTGAGGGATTGGGAGGGAAGATCTTTAAAATGCGGTTTGCCAGTTCAGATACAAAAAAAGGAAAAAGCAAAGGCTATCGGATAATTTACTACTATATAGGCTTGCATAAATAACGCTACATGCGATAGTTTTGAAACATAGACGCAGAGCCATTCTATTGGTTGTGTGATGTCGCATTTTCAATGCAAGGCTATATATCCAGAAAAAGAGCCGACCATCTATCTACTGACTATTTACGCAAAGGCATATAAGGAAAATATCTCCGTAGCGGAAATAAAGCGCCTCATGTCAGATCAGGGTCTTTAATCAAGGCTGATCATGGCCCTGTCTAATGAATCTTTTACTTATCTCCTTCGCTACAATCCTGTATTCAGACCTTCGATAGCCTCATACCTTCATGTTGCCGGGCAACATTTCATCAGAATGCATGGCAGAAATGAAACGGAACGAATGGCAGATTTACCGGAATAGGTGGCAGTTTTGCGGCGGTTTTAGCGGCAGGTTTCACCGGAATAAGCATGTGCCGAATCTGTTGAGTATTAAACAGCGTATACAAGTAAATAAGCAGGAGAAGGATCGGGTAAAATATTTCACAATAGAAAAAGAATGTGATATTAAAGGCTTAATAAAGTTTATTCAGTCAAAAAAGGGGCCAAGGCTGGTTGTCCTAAATACTGTCCAGTCTGCAGCAGTCTTAGCGTGGAAAATGCGAGAAGCGAAAGAGCAGGTAATGCATTTATCGACTGCATTGACCCCTAATGATAGGGACTTCATTGTTGAAAATATAAAAATGAGACTACAAAAGAAAGATGACACAGATTGGACTCTTGTGGCAACAAGCTGTGTTGAAGCGGGCATGGATTTTTCTTTTGCTACGGCTTTCAGAGAGAGTTGTAGTGCGGCGAGTTTGATTCAGATCGGTGGGCGCGTCAATAGGCACGGCACCGATGCGCGAGCTGAAGTAATAGATTTTCGTGTCAGTGATCCACTTATGCAAGAAAATCCCCAGTTAAGAACTTCAAGAAATGTTTTGAAGACTCTCTTTCAAGAAAAACATTTTGAGACAAAAGACCCCACGGAAATAGTTACAGAGGCGATGAGGCGAGAACTCATGAGCGACTTCGGCGATTTTGAAGACAAGTCCCTTGAAATCACGAAGCACGAACAGACCAATGATTACCCTGCGGTAGCAAAACTGTGCAAAGTAATTGATGCTGATGCAAGGTTGGTCGTTATATCTTCTGGAATTGCTGAATCGTTAAAAAGCTATGAAAAGGTAGATCACGTAGAGTTAATTCGAAATAGCGTGCAGATACGTTTTTTCAAAATTAACTCAAAACAATTTAGCGACTTCTGCGTACCCATTAATGGGCGTGATGAAATGTTTGAATGGCGCGGTGAGTATGATGGCAGATTCTTAGGCTACATGGCTGCGATAATCCCGTTACTCGAAATGGATGCTGATGGGTTTGCGATGGTGTAGGAAAGGATACCCAAGATGACTGATTCTGAAAATAGCCCCCCTCTCATCCCTCCTCACGGAGGCTACCGTGAACTTCAGTCATATAAGATGGCGGAGATTGTCTATGACGCCACCGTGATGTTCTGCGACAGGTTTATTGATCGCCGTTCGCGCACCCATGACCAAATGGTGCAGGCTGCCCGGAGCGGCAAGCAGAACATCGCCGAAGGCAGCATGGCCTCCGGCACATCAAAAAAGACTGAACTCAAGCTCATTGGGGTTGCGAGGGCAAGTCTGGAAGAACTGCTTCTCGATTTTCAGGATTTTCTGCGGCAGAAAAAGCTGCCACTCTGGGGAAAAGACAACGAGCAAGCGATTGGTGTGCGCCGGTTGGCGCACACCAATAATAGGTTTTATGAGACTTATAGGCCCTATATCGAGGAGGCTCCCCCTGAGACAGCGGCAAACACTCTGATCTGCCTGATTCACCAGACGAACTTCCTGCTTGATCAACAGCTCAGGGCGCTTGAAAAGGCCTTTTTGACAGAGGGCGGGTTTACTGAAAGACTTTACAAAGCGCGCTCAGAAGCGCGGAAGGGAAAGAAATAGGTCGTATATGGCTAATGAGACTTATAAGACATATGATGAAGATTCTCTGATTCAGCTTTCCGCCTTGCAGCACTTTATTTACTGCCCCAGACAGTGCGCCCTTATCCACATCGAACAGGTATGGACGGAAAACCTGTTCACTGCCGAAGGCAGGATCATGCATGACAAGGTCGATACGGCGGACCGGGAGTCGAGAGGGAATGTCCGCATCGAGTACGGAGTGCCGATAAGGTCATTGCGGCTTGGTCTCATCGGAAAGGCCGATGTAGTTGAGTTTCACAAGAAAGATAATGGATTGTGGGCGCCTTTTCCCGTGGAATACAAGCGCGGAAAGCCAAAGATGGATGATTGCGATAAGGTCCAGCTCTGCGCCCAGGCGACCTGCCTTGAGGAGATGCTCAATGTTGAAATACAACAAGGCGCGCTTTTTTATGGCCGGACCCGGCGCAGGGCAGAGGTTGTCTTCGATGAAGAATTGCGGCTTGAGACGGAAGATGCGGCAATGAAGGTGCATGAGCTTCTTGACTCGGGTATGACGCCGAGGGTCGAATATTCGAAGAAATGCAAGAGCTGTTCTTTGCAGGAGCAGTGTATGCCGAAGATGAGCTATAAAACGACCACTTATCTGATGAAGGCGACAGAAGAATGAAACTCCCCGTGGCAAGCCACGGGGCATCTTTGGCGCAGCTTAAAACAACTGCGCAGGCCCTTGCTCAATGTCACGATGATGCTTGATGTATTTATCAATGATCTGACGAGTCATACGGTCTCCGACCGTACGGGCGAAGTATCCGTCTTCCCAAAGCTCGCCAGACCAAAGCCGTTTCTTTACGCGCGGGAACTCGCGGAACAGTTCTCTCGCACTTATGCTCTTTATTATCCTAACCACCTCACCTATCGAAAGCTTGGGTGGAAACGACACCAGCATATGCACATGGTCAATCGCTACTTCCATTTCCTCAATCTCTATCCCGTATTCTTCGCTTATCTCTCTTATAAGCTGTTCCGCTCGCTCCCTTATCGCTTCCTCTGTAAATATCTTCTTCCGATATTTAGGGCACCACACCAAATGGTATACCGCGTCGTAGACCGCATGACTCGCCCTCTTCAGTGCCATGCATTATTCTATACCATATCGGCACAAGGGCCTATGCGGATAAGGGAGTCTTCGCGCCTCCCTTATAACCCTCCGCGTAAGGCATGCATTCCTCCCCGTGGCAAGCCACGGGGTATCTTGCAAAGGCTTTCATGAAATGAGGAGGAACAGGAGAAG
>JAJYIF010000008.1 GCA_021790195.1 Nitrospirota bacterium | reverse complement strand
TCCAGGTATTCTTGTTCCAATATTTTCTTTCGCAAAGCCTGTTCCTTTCTTCTTGGTATTTAAGGGTTACCAATTATAAAGGTTCAGGCTTTTCTTTCCTATAAAATTCTTCCGCAACAGAAACTAATTAAAGACGGAGCGGGTTATCTTGTTCGAGACTGCAAGATCACTCGGCATGTCTCCGACAGAGACCATCCTGAGATATCGAGGCAGTTAGAGATATATGGCTGGCTCTTTGAAAAGAGTATCGGCAAACGTCCAGTGAGGCTTGAAGTGCTGAAAGGCGACGGTGCCATAGAAACTGTTGCTTATAAAGGTGAAGATGCTGCTTTAATACATTTGCGGGAATTGCTGGCGGTTATGTCATTGCCTGAAGAGCCATATTCGCCGGTCGGCTGGTCCAAATGCGGCGGCTGTGGATACAGCGAGTTCTGCATAAAACGGGCCGAAGAGTCACAGTCTGTTGCTCTCCTGCCGGATGTCGATCAGGGACTTGCAAGACGGCTCAGGGAATTAGGCATTCCCACAATCAAGGAGCTTGCGGAGAATTTCAGCGAACCGGATTTGTCCGAGTTGAAGCGGCTCTGGGGTGCAAAAGAACAAAGGGTTGGGAAAAGAGCAGCCGGGATACTGACGCAGGCAAAGGCCATGATTGAGAACAGAGAGATCGTACTCAAGAAGCCGGAGATTCCTGCTTCGAAGAATTATGTCATGTTTGATCTTGAAGGTCTGCCGCCGTACTTAAATGAACTGGATAAGATCTATCTTTGGGGAATGCAAGTCTTCGGCGATAGACCAAGTGCTTTTCTATATTCTCTTGCGGAAATAGGAGACGGAGGAGACAAAAAGGGATGGGAGTGTTTTCTCAGTCTATCCGGAACTATCTTCGGCGAGTATGGAGACATTCCCTTTATCCATTGGGCGAATTACGAGAAGGCAAGGATAACGGCATACATAGAACGATACGGGGACATTGACGGAATTGCAGGGAGAGTACTCTCTAATCTCGTCAATCTCCTGCCTATAACGAAAGATGCCGTGGTCTTGCCCCAGCCAAGCTATAGTCTCAAAGTAGTCGAAAAACATGTGGGATTCAAACGGACGCAGGACGAATACGGCGGCGACTGGTCGATTGCTAAATATATAGAGGCGGTAGAGACTGAGGATGAAGAAGAGAGACGGACCATCATGGACCAGATTCTAAGATATAATGAAGAGGATTTGAAGGCGACCTGGGCGGTGTTTGAGTGGCTGAGAAGACTTTGAGGAGATATTATCATTGATAAGAAAAGCGTTACTTCTTAAAATCTTCAGCGCCGCATACATGCAGCGATGGAACGATAAGGTGCGGCCCGTGGAACTAATCGAACTGGATAAACAGGCCCATAAGATGGTCATCGCATATTTCCTGGGAAAGCTTGAGGAAAAGACGCAGGGGTTCGATTGGCTGCAAGTTATTGAAGGCGGTCTCTTTGAGCTTTTGCAGCGCCTTGTGATTACTGATCTAAAACCGCCGATCTTCTACAAAATCAAGTCCGACAAAGTGAAATACGGGAAGCTCAATGATTGGGTATTTAGGGAGATTGAGCCCGTGATATCGCCGATCGGGAAGACTTTTTCTAAAAGGTTCAAAGACTACTTCTCTTATTCCGGCGAAGATATAAACAGACGCGTACTGAACGCGGCGCACTATTATGCTACAAAATGGGAATTCGCCATTGTGGAGCGTGCCAACCCGGACGGCTATGAAATAGCAGCAATCAAGCAGGCCCTCACTGAGAAACAAGAGGAATATTCTGATCTGAAAGGCATAGCCGAACTTAAGAGAAATGTCAGCTACAGAAACTTCCTCGACCTTTGCGGACAACTAAGGTTCCAGACGAGGTGGGCCAACCTCCACCGCGTCCCCAAGACGTCCGTAATCGGCCATTCTCTGTTTGTTGCACTACTTTCCTACCTGTTCTCAATTCAAATCGGAGCTTGCAGGAGGCGCTGCGTCAATAATTATTTCACAGGACTATTCCATGATCTCCCCGAGGTCCTCACCCGCGATATTATCTCGCCGGTTAAGAGTTCGGTAGAAGGTCTTGATGAGCTTATCAAGGAATATGAAAGGGAGCTGATGAACAAGGAGATTTACGGCCTCATACCCCGTGCCTGGCACAAGGAAATGAGGCTGTTTACTGAAGATGAATTTGCCGGCATTGTTCACGTAGGTGGGAAGCGCAAGAAAGTGGGGAGCATTGAAATTAACAAGAAGTACAATAAAGATAAATTCAGTCCGCGTGATGGCGAGCTTGTAAAGGCCGCTGACGGCCTTGCGGCGTTTATCGAAGCATACGCTGCGGTCAAGAATGGCAGCTACAACCAGAACTTCGAAGAAGCAAAGCTCGCGTTCAGGAATATGTACGGCCGGGCGAATATCGCCGGGATAAATTTCGGAGAGATTTACGCTGATTTTGAGTGAATGAGTTCGCCTTTTTCCCTTTCGTTGATCGACCGTTTTTGCTATATTTTGCTAAAAGACTGAGATGGCAGATAACCGTTACGTCATACAATAAATCTTCGACGAGGAGGAATATTTATGAACTATGCAAAATTCGAAAAGATTAACCTGAAGTCTCATCCTGTTCTAAACGAGAAATGGGTTCAAGATAGAATTGCCGAAGATCCGTCTATCCTTGGTCTCGGCGATATCGTATTGAAGGATAGGGAGCGTATTCAGCCCAAAGCTGGACGACTTGATCTACTCTTCCAAGAGGTGGATGGCAATCGACGGTATGAGGTAGAGGTTCAGCTCGGAGCTACGGACGAAGGCCACATAATCCGAACAATCGAATATTGGGATATAGAACGAAAGAGATACCCGAAGTATGAGCACACAGCAGTTATTGTTGCCGAGGATATTACCAGTCGCTTCTTGAATGTTATCGGTTTGTTTAATAGGATGATACCGCTCATAGCTATTCAGATGAATGCACTGACGATTGGAGAACATGTCAGTCTTGTCTTTACGACTGTTCTTGACCACATACCACTTGGCATAGTTGACGAAGAGGAGGAAGTCGCAGAAGCAACTGATAGGTCATATTGGGAGCAGCGGGGCTCAAAGAAAACCGTGGCTTTTGCAGATCAGTTGCTTGAAATTGCAAGAGCACATGATCCTAATCTGGAGCTGAAATATAACAAGTTCTACATCGGCCTCGCTAAGAATGGTCAGCCCTCGAATTTTGTCATATTTAGGCCGAAAAAGGGCTTTATTCGTTTCGAGCCCCGACTCAAGGATTCGGCAGAAATACAGGAGAGACTTGAATCTGCTGGGTTGGACATAATGGATTATGACAGCCGGTGGGGGCGATACTGCATACGCCTACAGACCAGCGATTTTGAGAAGAACAGAAAGATTATAGAGGAAATTATTTCAGAGGCATATGCTAACGCAAATACTGAATAGGAACGGAACTCAGAAACAGCGGTTCGATAGAAATAACTAGGAATATGTAAGGAGTAATGACTATGCCTAAGAAAAGGACAGAAGTTACGCTAAGGGGATTAAGTAAAGAGATCTTGGTGCAGTTAACACAAGCATCTAATAATTATTCCAAACACTTAACGCAAGATAAATCTTCACCCTTTTCCTCCATCGATGAGAACATTCTCTTCACCGAATTCCTGATGCTCTCTCTCTGGAATCTCATGACTCTATTCCCCCAAGAAATATATGATAATGTTTTAAGAACATACCTCGAAGCTTTAGAGCAAGAAAACCATGATAAGACAGCATATTCAAAATTGCTCGAATATAGAAGGATGCAATATACTTGTTCATGGGCAGCTTCAGGAAAAAATCTGCCATCTATCGAATCCGTTTTTTTGCAAAATATTGATGAGAAACTCATGTCGGATAATAAAGCGCACCAATTCGCGGCGACCTTTTTATCGCAAATTAATGGGGCTAATTCAGGACTGCTTGAGCTCATAAAAAGTGAAATGCAAATAGTATAGAGAGATTGTCCGAAAAAGCACCGCAAATTGCATATGGACAGAACACCTTCCATGGGACTTTGGACGTATGCCTGGTATTTCCATAAGGCAGCGCGTGTCTTAATCGATTCAAATTCTCCTCACGTAGACACGCCTGCGTATTATCTCATCTCGCATTCAATTGAGCTTTTCATAAAGGCTTTTCTACGTGGGAGTGGGCTGAGTATAGACGAGTTAAAAGCACTCGGCCACAATCTTGATAAGTGTTTAGAGAAAGCAATCTCATTAGGCCTAGAATCCTATATGGACATATCGGATTTAGACAAGTTTGCAGTGTCGGCCATTAACCCATATTATCAAGAGAAAGAATTGGAATATATTAAGACAGGATTTAAGCAATTACCTAAAATAGCCTTGCTCGTATCATTTGCAGATAATCTGCTTGATGGTACAAGGCAATTTTGTCGAGATCAGACAAGAATTCATGAAGAAAAGGAGGTCTGACTTTCGGGTGCTCGTAATTTCGGGCAATGAAGAAATAAAACACTTCAGACCAGCGAGGGACACATCCCATATTCACCGGCAAGTCTGATTTGACATTTGTGTATCTATGATACACAATATATGCAAGATATATATTGTGGAGGCAGAGTATGACGACCCAGATGATGATAAGGATAGACGACGAGGTCAAGGCGAAGTTCGGCAGGCTTGCCAGGCTTCAGGGAAAGACTGCGAGCGGAATGATACGCGAGCTCATTGAAGATTACATCAGGGATCGCGATATCGGCGCGTATATCGACGACCTGTGGGACCGGACCGGAAAGAAACTCACATCGAAAGGTGTAGGTCCTTCCGTGATAGACAAGGCCATAAAGGCGTCCCGCAGAAGCCGGGGATGAAGGTTGTCATCGACACCAATATCTTTGTCTCGTCATTCTTCGGCGGGAACCCGCGAAGAATCATAGACTTATGGAAGAAAGAAGAGATATCCTTATGCCTGTCAAACGCAATTCTTGATGAATATATAGACGTTCTTCAGAGGATCGGCCTAAAGGATGAAAGGGAACTCGAAGAACTATTGGCTCTGTTCTCGAAAGGGTTCAATATCCTGTTTACGACAAAGACGCAGAAACTAAAGATCATCAAGAATGATCCTGACGATAATAAGTTTATTGAGTGCGCGGTAGCGCTAAAGGCGAATGTAATTATTTCAGGTGACAAGGAAGTTCTTGCCATAGAGGAGTACGCCGGCATCAAGATACTTACTCCTCTGACGTTCCTGGAAACCTATCGTAATTCTTGACTACGCTGACTTTCGTGCTCTTGGCGAAGGAAGAGGCCAATTCCACGCCGGGAGATCTACAGTCTTCCCTCTTGCTTGAGCCTGGCGATAATGTTCTGGATGGCCGGCAGGGCGGCCAGAGCGGCCTTTTCTCCCTCAAGGACGGCCTCGTTCTTCTTCGAAAAATCGTCCGACGCTATGTAACCGACCTTCGGCCTGATGACTACGTCCGCCCTTGCAAGCTGGATTGCCGAGAGTTTTGCATACATGATGTTTATGGCCTGCAGGATCGTGCCGACAGTGGTCTCGGGCTGCGCGCTGTCCATATCGGACGATAAATCAACGGCGATGACCACATCTGCCCCAAGCCTTCTCGCTGCGTCGACGGCCACGGGGCTCACAACGCCTCCGTCCACATAAACTCTGTTGTCGATCTTGACCGGTCTGAATATGCCGGGTATTGAACAGCTCGCCCTCACGGCCATGCCGGTGTTTCCCTTTCCGAAGACCATCTCCTTCCCGCGCTGTATGTCCGTTGCAGCAGCGTAAAAAGGTATCCTCAATTTTTCTATGGGAGTATTGTTCACGGTCCTGTTGACGAATTCTTCGAGTTTTTCGCCTCTGACAAACCCGTTGTCCGGCACGGTGAGGTCGATGATGTCTCCTTTCTCAAGCGAAAAAGACATCTTCTGCAGCTGGAAGGCGTTGAAGCCGTAAGCATAGAGGCTCCCCACGAAACTACCGGCGCTAGTTCCGACGATCATATTGATAGGGACCTTATTTGCTTCGAGGATCTTCAGGACACCGATGTGGGCAAAGCCCCTGGATGCGCCGGCGCCGAGGACCAGGGCGATCTTTGCAGTCTTTGCAGGCGGCTTTATCTCCTTTGTCGCGCAAGAGACAGATACTAAGGCAACAAGTATGAGAACGACAGCCAGCGGTCTCATATACCGAAAGACTACATCATATGCCGGAAGAATTTCAATTCTTGAGTCTCGGCCTCTTGTTCGCCTCGAGCACCTTCTTCCTCAGCCTTATTGATTGCGGCGTAACCTCGACCAGTTCGTCTTCCTTAATGAACTCGATCGCCTGCTCAAGGCTCATGATCCTCGGCGGGACAAGCTGGAGCGCCTCATCCGCATTGGCCGCGCGGATGTTTGTCAGTTTCTTCTCCTTGATGACATTGACGTCGAGGTCGTTGTCCCTCGAATTCTCTCCTATGACCATGCCCTCATAGACGGAGGTGTTTTCCTTTATAAAAAGAACGCCCCTCGGCTGGAGGTGAAAGAGGGCATATATAGTGGACCTCCCGCCCCTGTCTGCGACGAGGGCGCCTGTCTGTCTTTTTGAGATAGCGCCCTGCCATGGGTCGTAGCCGTCGAAGAGATGGTTCAGCAGACCCGTGCCTCTAGTATCGGTCAGGAACTGGGACCTGAAGCCTATTAGACCCCTCGAAGGGATGCGGTATTCGAGCCTCACGCGGCCGTAGCCGTTGTTCTGCATCTTCTGCATCCTGCCCCTCCTGATCCCGACCTGCTGGGTAACTACACCAACATACTCTTCCGGGACATCTATCACAAGGACCTCCATCGGCTCGTGCAAGGCCCCTTTGATTTCTTTAGTGATGATCTCGGGCATTGAAACGGAGAGCTCATATCCTTCTCTCCTCATCATCTCAACGAGGATAGCAAGCTGCAATTCTCCTCTGCCCATGACGTTAAAGGAGTCGGTCCCGGAAAAATCGACCTTTATGGCAACGTTGTAGAGGAGCTCCTTTTCGAGTCTCTCCCTCAACTTACGAGAGGTCACATGGTCCCCTTCCCTGCCGGCAAAAGGAGAAGTGTTTACCGAGAAGACCATCGAGATCGTGGGCTCGTCCACCTTGATCCTCGGCAGCCGCACCGGGTTTTCCGCATCCGAGATCGTGTCTCCTATATTTACGCCCTCCATGCCGGAAAGGGCTACAATGTCTCCGGCAGATGCCTCTTTGGCCGCCGTCCTCTCAAGACCCTGGAACGTAAAGAGGGACGTGACCTTGGTCTTCATGGCCTCATCTCCATCCACAATAGAGACGAATTCCCCGACCCGCACCGTACCGGAAAAGACGCGCCCGATGGCGAGCCTCCCGATATAATCGTCATAGTCGATATTCGTCACGAGGAGCTGCAACACGCCTTCCTTGTCTCCCTCAGGAGAAGGTATCGTCTCCACAATCTTCTCAAAGAGCGGCCTGAGGTCATCCGAGTCTCCATCCATGCTCAGCTTTGCGAAGCCTTGCTTTGCATTGGCGTAAAGGACCGGGAATTCGAGCTGCTCCTCCTCTGCGTCTAGATCGATAAACAGGTCGTAAACCTCGTTCAGGACCTCTTGGATTCTTGCGTCCGGCCTGTCTATCTTGTTGATAACGACGATCGGAGGAAGCTTGAGTTCAAGGGCTTTTTTCAGGACAAACCGTGTCTGAGGAAGGGGGCCTTCAGAGGCATCGACGAGCAACAGCACGCCGTCCACCATCTTCAGGGTCCTTTCGACTTCGCCTCCGAAGTCCGCATGCCCGGGCGTGTCGACTATGTTGATCTTCACCCCGTTGTACTGGACAGCGGTGTTCTTGGCCATGATGGTAATGCCGCGCTCTCTTTCGAGATCGATGTTGTCCATAACGCGCTCCCTGACCTTTTCATTGGAGCGGAATATCCCGGCCTGCCTGAGCATCCCGTCGACAAGGGTCGTCTTCCCATGGTCCACATGGGCAATTATGGCTATGTTTCTTATGTCTTCGCGTTTCATAAACTCCGTCCGTTTCGTATAGTTCTGCAATAAGATTGCACTAGAATAAGACCTTCCCGACGACATCCTGTCATTGTAGAAGGCGCGGCGACCTCATCTTGTCACTCTGGTTTCAAAAGGCAATGTCTATGGAAGGACAATGCAGTATAGAGCATTTTACTATAAATTCATGGAAAAACGCCAGTACGACTTAAGAACTTACAGGGGAGGGCTGCCTACGGTCTGCTCATGGCATCCAATCTTTCCTGGGCCTTTAGCGCGTAGTCGCTCTTTGGATACTTCCTTATCACCTCCTCATACAATTCCGTCGCGTGCGCTTTATTGTTCTGAAGTTCCTCGAACTTGGCGGTCTCAAAGAGCTCCTTTGCGTTTCCCCCGGAGCACCCTGAAATAAGCACAATAAGAACTATCGCCAAGAAGAATTGTTTCATTAATACATAGTCCTTCAGTGTCACACAGAAGGAGGATGCGGCAAGAAAACTTTTAATGGGATTAATTTCCCGGCATTCATCTTCTTTTATAAAGTCCAATAATCTGCGCCTGGGCAAGGACGTGTCCGTTCATGGCCTTTTCGAGGCCTGCCTTCCCCGCGTCTCCGCTCAAATTGAGAAGGGCGTCGAGGGCATAAAGTTTGAAAAAATAACGGTGCGTGCCCGAAGGCGGACAGGGTCCCCCGTAATCACGTTTCACGAAATCATTGACCCCCTGGATAGAACCCCTCGGAACGGTATTCCCCTTTATCTCTTCTGTCTTCGGGTCGATGTTCCAGACAACCCAGTGCACCCATATGCCCCTCGGTGCGTCAGGATCATCCACGATCAGGGCCAGAGACCTTGCTCCGGCAGGGACACCCTCGATCCTGAGCGGCGGGTTCACATCTGCCCCATCGCATGTATACTTGACGGGTATGCTGCCATTGTCCTCAAACGCAGAACTCGATATCCTCAACGCATCCATTTTCGTTCCCTCCATAATCGAAACAGTTGAAACGAGGAAGCCCGCGACAATCGCCGCAAACAGACAAACCGTTGTCGCTTTCATACCTTTCCCTTTATTCAAATTATTCAAAACAGTCCATCGTCCTGAGCTTGTTGGTCTCGGAATGCCTTCTTTCACACCACATCTTGCCGAGAGCAGGGGTCTCCCCCGACGGCTTGAGCATCCTGGCCCACTTACAGTCCTGGCACCGCTTGCTCTTCTCCGCAACAACGGGTATGAAGCAGGTCATGTTCCTGTTCTGTCCCATGGGGGTCTTCCTCATACTGCACCAGACCGTACCCGAAGGAGGTCTGCGTCCGTCAGGGGTCATTTCATGCCCGAGCTTGCAGAACTTACAAATGCAGGTCATGGAGACCGGCAACTCCTTCTCCGCTATCAGACCTAAAGACAAACATAACGATCCGCATGACGTATTATACCGGGCCGGTACGCCATTTATAAAGTTTTTCCGGGCTTCATATCCAACAGAATCCATAGAGTTATCTCTTGATCTCTATCCTGTGGAACGCCTCGGCAAGCTCGCATTCGGCGCCCTCGGCCATTGAACAGGACCACTCCCGCATCCATTTCTCCAGGTCCGGCACTTTCAGCTCCCTCATCTGACTTTCGTGGCAGCGAAGGGCCGCGATCTTCAGATCAAAGGTTGAGGTGATATCAGAGCGGTAGTTGACGTCGTCCGAGCCGAAAAAGAGCATCTCTCCGACCTTGTGCGGTTCCAGGCCTTCATCAAGGAGGTCCGGATAGGCGAGGTGGTCACGCGCAAAGGGGTAGACCGCATCGAGCGTGACTTGTCCGGCGATTCTGTGGTCCCGGTGCCAGATGTACCTGCGGTAAGGGTCCGAGGTGACGACGGTGCGGGGGCGGTATTTCCGGATAGCGCGCACGACCATCTTTCGGAATTCGGCAGTGTCCTCCAGCCCCTGGTCCGGGAGTCTGAGGAATGCGACCTCCCGCACGCCGAGGACCCTTGCGGCGGCCTCCTGCTCCTTCTCCCTCATTTGGGCGAGGAGCTCGGGCTTTATCTTCCTGTCCGATGTCCCTTTTTCTCCGCTTGTGCAGACAACATAAACCACCTGTTTGCCCTCCCTGACCCATCGGGCCACGGTCCCTGCAACACCGAATTCCGCATCATCCGGATGCGCTGCAACAACGAGCATGTCGGCAGAAGGCGTCATGGATTATCTCCTTTGTCATTCTTCATGAAGAGTAAGGCCGAAGGACGGTAGCGTATTCCCGCGCAACGGCCGCTGCAATATTCGACCAGCCATAACCGAGGACAGAGGAGCGTATCTCCTCCCGCAGCCTGCGGCTGTCCGATGAAGTCATCATAAGCTTTTCGATCGAGGAAGCGAGCGAGCGCGGGCTCGGCTTATCGACAAGAAGTCCTGTTTTTTCATCTCTGATCAGCACGTCCATAGCGCCTACGCGAGTGGCGATTACCGGTGTCCCGCATGCAAGGGATTCGAGAGCCACAAGACCGAAGCTTTCATAATAAGAAGGCACGACAAGTACGTCCGCAGCACTGTAATACAAGGGAAGGAGATCGTGCTCGACCCTGCCCTGAAACCTCACAATGTCCTCGACAGAGGACCGGCGCGCAATTCTTCGAAGTTCTGCCAGGCTGCGGGTCTGCCTGTCGTCGCCTCCGACGATCATGAGTCTTAGACCCTTGTGAGAGCGGAGATGCGCGGCTGCCGACATAAGCCTGGCGAGTCCCTTGACAGGCGCAAACCTCCCTACGTAAAGGACAAGGAACCCAGTATCCTGAAGTCCGAGCTCCTTTCGGGCGAGCTCTCTCGATATGGGATAAAAACGCCCTGTATTGACCCCGCACGGCACCATCCCGATTTTTTTCGCAGGCACGCCGTAGTATTTCATTAGTAGGTCCCTCTCCCTGACGGTCGCAGCCAGGACCCGGTCGCTCTTCAGGGCCAGTCGCTTTTCTGCAATCAGGCGCATGGCGGGTTCTCTCTCTTGGCTGCAGGCCACCCGCTTGGCGATGCCGGTAGTATGGAACATGATCACGTGAGGCATATACCACCTGTTTTGCGCAAGCCCTCCCAGCTCGCCCGACAGCCAATAATGACTGTGAATAAGGTCGTAGCAGACATTGCTTTTCGTGATATGGGCCTCAAGCGCCCGAAATACCTCGGGCAGATGTCTGAAGAGCGTGTTTTTGGTGACGGGTCCGCTATGTCCGATGCCCAGATGGATAAGTCGCACGTTTTCGGATAAGAGAACTTTACTGCCACGGCCCCGGTTGCCGGCGCAGGTATATATGTCGATACAATGACCCGCCCTCCCGAGTTCCCGGGAGAGTTCGCGGATGTAGACACTCATGCCTCCAGTATCCTCTGTCCCGAGTTCACCTAGAGGGCTCGAATGGATGCTGAGCATGGCGATCCTCAGCGGCCGGACATCGGAGACCGCTTCAACTCTCTTCGCACCAAATTCAGAAACAACAGTCGAAGCCGGAGTCATTCCAGGGCGACCTCACAATGAAGCAGACTGACGGGGCGTCCCCCCAGGCGGCCCTTGTATGTCTCACTGCCCCGAAGGAAATTGTATCTTTTCCTGTTCAGTCTTATGCTTTCCTTTATGCTGAAGACCTTGCACAGGAGTCCCACGCTCAGACGGTCGAAGCTCCGGTCATAGCCGTTGTTGTAAAGATAAAAAGTCGAGAGATGGTCAAAACACATCGCCGCTGCGACAGGCCTGTCGTCCAGATCGAGGAAGAAAAGCCTCAGGAGGCCTGCCCCGGCCATCCTGCCAGCCAAAGACCTGAAGAATGATTCCATATCGCCAGTCATGAACCTGGCCTTTTCCTCCCGGTTTGACCTGAAAAGGGATATGAATGCGTCCATTGCCTCCGGGACATCCCCTTTGTCAACGACGGTCCTGAGCCCGATGCGGCCGGAGCTCTCCAGGCGTCTGAGCTTCCGGCGGATTTCGTGCCTCTCCTTTCCAGACAGAAGGTCTAGGTATCCTCCCCAGGTATCCGGCAGTTCCATTTCATAGAACACATCCACTGAATCGCACACCAGGCGGCAGCCGAGATCTCCCGAATATGCCCGGAGGAAAGAGAGCGCCGTTGAATCCGAGCGCACGCGGCCCAGCACAAAACGTCTTATGCCCTTATTCCTGAGGTCATCAAAAAGAACCGGGAAAAATTCCATTTCTCTCGAAGGCGCTACGACAAGGTCACTATAGTCGATCAGCTCACTGTCGCCTACGAGCCTCGCCGTCTCCCCCTGGAGAACGAGCGGCGCCAGGCCAAGCACCGAGTCGTTGTGTCTCACTACGTGTACCAGGGTCCCGGGTCCGCGTCCGAAGTGTGACCACCAGGCGCCGAGCCATGGCGGGAGCATGAATATGCAGTCCCATTTCAACGCGCTCCCGGAAGGACCATTCCAATAGAGCTCCAGATTGTGCATCGTGTCTACAGCGACCGTACCGCCGGTTGCGGCGCTTGCTTCACTCGCGTTTCTTATTTCAATGTCGTTCATAAATTCTCTCTTATCTCACCCGGAACGTCCTTCGACTCAGGAAGCCAGATGCCAGCGATATCCTTCGGCAGTGTCATCGACTTCAATACCTGCACTCCTGAGCCGGTCACGGATGGCGTCGGCTTCGGGCCATTTGTTATTTTCCCTGAACAGCGCCCTCAATGCAAGCAGCTCCTCGACAACAGGCGCGAGGCAATCGCGCCGGCTCCTTGGAGCAGAGGCCAGACGCATCCCGAGCAAAACTATGAATTCCCGCAGGAGGTCCCTCGCCTGGGATATGAACTCCGGGTCTTCTTTTGCCTCCTGAGCCCTCCAGATCAGCTTATCGAGGTCCAAAAGAGCGTTCGCCGAATCCCTTGGGTCATCTTCAAGGCCTTCGTGGAACGCGGCTTCGAGATCATGCACCGACCTCCAGAAGCCTGCCTCCCGGGGAGAGGGTGCCGGAACTGCGGCCTTTTTCGCTGGCGCTTCTGCTCCCATGACCGCTCCATCCGTAAACATCTTAAGCGGGAAGCGTTCGTCCCTGAAAAATGTCCTTTCGAATGCACGGCGCCGCAGCGTTACTGTGCCGATCCCCTTTATCGAAACCTCCTCCTTGTCGAAGTCTATAATGCAGGCCGTGTGCTCGTCGAGTCCGAGGATGCTCACGTCCTCAGGCAGCATCGATTCCAGTACCCTGAAGCGCTCCTCTCCCATGAAACAGAAACGGGTGTCGTGGGTCCCCCCCTCAGCATTGTTCCAATGGGGGATCACGACGGCATTCAGCCCGAAATGGCCGAGGATGTTAAGACCCTCGACCCAGTGCGGCTCCTGACCGACCTTGTATATCTCGTATACCGGCAGAGTAAAACGTCCGATCGTGAGCGCTGCCGCGCTTGCAGCCACAAGACAGGCCCCGTTTTCGATCCTCTGTTTGAGTATATCGGGAAGAGGAGTCCCCTCCCACTGCCTTACGGCATAGGTCGGACTGCCAGGGCCGACGAGCACATAGTCCGCCTCTTTCAACATGCGGTATGCCTCCCCCTTCTCCACGGAGGCCATATCCCTTGATTTGAAGGAGATGATTGCCATCGGACAGCCGACGTTGATGCGGAAATACTCCACAGCCCTTTGGGAGAGCTGATCAACGTTCAACTGAAACCCGGCAGGGGTGTCGAGGAAGAAAGCCCTCGGGGAGTATCCGAAACGCGCCAGGACTTCCCTGTGGACCCCGACCATTGTGGCGGTCAGCTCACCGGAGCCCATGAGTACGATCAAGCCTTTCCCGGACAATTCCTGCATATCTAAATTTGAGCGTTTTTTCCCTCGGCTGTCAAGAGCCAAACATCCCCGAAGCCGTGTTATGCTATAAAAAAAGAAAGGCAGGGTGATCATATGGGACAAATCGCTCTGAAGTGGATCGGCGGGGACAGCAGGATGTTCGTCGGACGTGACAGTTTCGGTCATACGGTAGTGGCCGGACCCTGGCGCAGGGAAGGAGACGAAAAGTGGCAGGAGTGGAAGGCCCTCAAGCCCTCGGACCTGCTCGTCATAAGCCTGTGCTCCTGTTCGGCCTACGACGTGGTGGAAATCCTGAAGAAGCAGCGGCAGGAACTGACCGAACTATATATCACTGCAGATGCCAGACAGGCTCCTGAGCCGCCTTACCAATTTACAGACATCCATCTGCACTACATTATTTCCGGAAAGGACATCTCTTCACAGAAAGCGGAAAAGGCGATTGAGCTTTCTCAGAACAAGTACTGCTCCGTAGCTGCTACTATCCGTGGCGTGACAAAGATCACGTACACTTACGAGGTGAAGAGCGAATAAGCGCATGTGGTTCGGATTTCTCTATGTGGGTATGTATTGCGGCATGTTTTCTTACCTCGCCGCTCAGCATATATTCATCCTGAAGAACAGCCGCTTTTTTGACAACACTTGGGCCTAATGGTATCCTTAATCAAAAACCAACGAGAAACCGACGAACAAGACAAGAGTTTTAAGGGAAATATGAAACACGAGGAAATAGTTGAAACCATAAGAAGCACGCTTAAGAGTTATGGCATAACCGAAGCGTACATTTTTGGGAGTTTCGCCCGCAGAGCCAGGCGCTACCACGATATAGACGTCGCTATAGAGCCGCCTGATGCCAAGTTTTCGCTTCTCGATCTTGTGGGGGTGGAGCAGGAGCTGGAAGACGAGCTTGGCAAGAAAGTGGACGTTGTGATTTATCGCTCTCTTAAGCCGCGCCTGAAGGCCCACGTGGACAAGGACTTGACGGCTATATTATGAGTACGGGCAAGAAGGACGATCTTGTTTATGTTGATGACATCATAGAGGCTGTTCGGAAGATAAAGCGTTTTTGCAAAGGGACAAAGGAAAAAGATTTCGCCGCTAATGAGATGCTGCGGGACGCGGTTGTCAGGAATCTGGAGATAATAGGCGAGGCAGCCTCCCGGGTCTCCGTCTCTTTCAGGAATAGACATAAGGAAATAGAGTGGCGGAGGATTATCGGCATGAGAAACCGAATAATCCATGCCTATGACGTAGTGGATTACGGTATTGTTTGGAACGTAGTCAAAGCGGACCTGCCTGAACTTGAGAAGAAACTCCTCAAGATAGAATAGAACAGTACCTCGCTTCTCCCGCGGGAGCGTGCCTGTAACCGGCTCCCGGAACCTTCGCTATATAGCTGACCTTCGTATGTCTTTGTAGTTTTAAGGGCATAGAAGGGAAATTTGCGGAAGGAGACAAGGACCCAAAGACACAGTATACAACCATGCTTCAGACTGCCTGCCTGACCGGGATTTACAAGAGAATACAGCAGCTGAGAAATATACTAAACAGCATGAAGAACTGCCTGGTTTCTGTCAAATCCAGCGGGAACTACAAGAGCGAAGCATGCAAGATGATATTCTCGCAGTATGTCTGCCAGGTCGCAAATGACGTCCTAATGATGGCAATGACTGGCTGCTCTCCTCTTGGAGGAAAAAAGGTTCTGGATGTCCAGGACAGCGATATCTTGAAGTACATCAGCGCAGGCGTTGGAGGAATGTACGAAGGAATAGACAGCTCCATTAATGACTTTGACACAAGATATGACAACTCCCAGGTTATGGAAATGCTTGGCGGCGGCGCAGGCGGTCTTGCAAACAAGGCATGCATGGCTGCGTTTGGATATGACTGGAACCTGAATTTCAACGGGATGCTTGATACTCAGTCAGGTTGTACTGATACTGCAACCCCGTATTGTTGCACCCCAAAAAGTTGCACCTATGACATAGGTGGATCAGGTCCTTCTTACCAGGGTTTCTGTCTCCCTTCATGCACATCAGGAGTTGAAATAACCTCACCTAAAACAGCTTGTGATGGGAATCTAAAATGCTGCACAGGATCATCAACAGCTACAACACCAACTGGTTCTAAATCTTGTGTGATAGACCAGATTAATGCTGCTGGATTAAACGGTGTTTGTACAACACAGACAGACTGTGACAGCAAAGCAGCAGGAGGCGGATATACTTCCAGCATAGATACAAGCGCAACAGGATGTGATAACACTAATCCTGTCTGCTGCGCAAAAATAGACCAAACAACGCAAACAGGCACGCAGTGCGGGCCTGCCAACAAAGGAAAATGCTTTAATCCTTCGACAGAGTCTTGCGATCCAAATAAAAATACCATCATCCAAGATAATACAAAATGCTCAGCAGGTTCACAATGTTGTAACCCCAAAACTTAGAAAAGCATTTTTTATTTTTGCAGATTTCTAATTTGTGATATACTATATTCTGCAAATTTAACTTTTTCGTGCAACGGATTTGTTTTTTTTACTTGCGAAAAGTTTTCTATTGATTTATTGTATCTCCCAAGTGCATAATATTCTAAACCAAGCGTATAATAAACTTCTACCAAATCATTTTGTGTCCATTTTAAAGTACCATCTTTTTTTAATTTTAAAACAGTTTCTAACATTTCTATTATTTTTTCTGGTGATGATCTGTTTTTTATCATATCATTAGCTTTCTGTATATACAACTTTGCTTCGTTTGGGTTTCGCCGTATCTGCTCATCAATGTCTTGGTATGGACTTTGCTGCTTAATGTACGTGTGACTTTGTGGGACGAGGTCTTGGATTGCGTAGTTGTTTCCTTCTGCATCTCTAACTGCGTTTCCTGCTCTTACACCTATAAGTTTACCACTCTTGTCATAAACTCCGTTTCCTACAGTAATTGCAGCTTGACCTTTCGTCTGGCCTTGCGGGGTCTGCTTGTAGGCTACGCCCATATCCGCAGCGTTTGCCTTGTACGCCCCAAGCGAAAGTATCACCATGGCTGCAACTGCTGCTTTCTTCAGAAAACCGGGCTTTTTTGCCTCAATCTCATTTTGCGCATTTTGTGTTCTTTGTTCCAGGCTCATCTTGATTTTTCTCAGTTTCAGGACTATAGGGCGAAGCAAAAAGGCGAACACGATGGATTTCTGTGCTGTAGGGGCGCTCAGATTTGATGAGGCTGGATGCAATTGACGCGCATCAAGAAAGGTAGGTGGCGCCCTTCCCGCAGTCTGCAATATACCGCCGGCCCCTCCTATTGCACTACCCGAAAATAACGTGCCTGCATAAACAGGCATATCTCGCAGAAAGAGGTTCAAAAACCTGAGCCAACGTCGCACCAAGCGCCACATGGGATGAGCCTGTGAAAGGCGGAACAGGAGAAGTCTGAGAGAATGCCGTACATGTCCTTTGAAAGCCTGCTCAGTCAAAAATTCGCAGAGTCTTCTCTTGGTAAGGGTTTCGAGATGAAGGGCCTGCTTGTCAGGCTTGCCGCTTGGGAAAGGCGTGAAATTCTTCATAGACGCCGAATACTGAACTGACCGTGGATCGATCCCGCCGCCTGGCACGCAATATCCTCCTTCCCATGCGGTCTACTTTGAATATAGAGAATTGCAGACGCCACGTCAAGTGAAATCTTTTCTCTCCCGCGGGAGCGGGTCTGTGACCGGCTCCCGGAACTTTCCCTCCATCGAAGGCCCCTTCTCTTTTCTGCACCTATTTTCGAGATTACAACCGCCTTATGGCTTTTTCCCGAATTGATGATAGACTGGGGATTAAGCGACTGTAGATAAGGCCGTCAATTCAGCGAAAGAGCCAACTTAAGGAAGAGGAGAAACTATGATGATGCACAGACTTAGCAGAATAGTAATGTTGTCGTGTGCACTGGGATGCATATTGTTGGCGCCGCTCAACGAGGCTTCGGCGATACCGAGCTTTGCGCGGCAGACCGGTATGGATTGCAGTGACTGCCATACCGTCTTTCCTGAACTCACGCCGGTGGGACGGGACTTTAAACTTCAAGGATATGTTGAGAGCGAAAGTGCAAAGCCATACCAGTTTCCCCCTCCGCTCGCGGCCGTGGCCCAGTTCTCTTACACTGGCGCGAGGGGACTGACCAATGGTGTGGCCCCTTTCGATTCTGAGAACAGGGTGACCGACAAGACCAATTTGCCGCAGGCCCTGAGCATTTTCTACGGCGGAAAGATTTACGACAAATTAGGGGCGTTCATACAGGCGACGTATGACGCCGTGGGCAACAGCGTCTTTCTGGACAATACAGATATCAGGTTTGCGGGCAAGACAACGCTCGCCGGAAAGGGCCTCACGTTCGGGTTGACCGTAAATAATAATCCAACGGTCCAGGACGTCTGGAACAGCACGCCCGCATGGGGCTTCCCTCCCGCAACTTCGGCAGTCGCCAATACACCGGCTGCGGGCACAGTAATCGACGGCGCGCTGGCCCAGCAGGTGGGCGGTGTCGGCGCATATTTCTACTGGAACAAGTTGCTGTATTTAGAAGGCTCCGTATACCGCACGACACGGAATGGTATAACAAAACCGCTCGGCGCCGGCACCTCAACAGACACTGTGGTAGATGGAGCGGTTCCTTATTGGCGGCTCGTCCTTCAACACGAGTGGCAGGAGCACTCCTTATCAATCGGGACATACGGCCTTGTAGCTGACATCTTCCCCGGGGGCGGAAGCAGCGGACCGACGGATCAGTTCACAGACATAGCCCTGGACGCCCAGTATCAATATATAGCCCAAAAACACAGATTCTCGCTTCAGACCACGTGGATCCATGAGAAGCAGGACTGGAAGGCTAGTTTTCCATTAGGAAGTACGGCAAACCCGTCCGATATCCTCAGGACTTTCAGGGCAAATGTCAATTACCACTACCGGAGCCCCGTCGGCGATGTCGGCGGATCGGTCGAATATTTCTCCACCACCGGAGATACGGACCCGACACTTTATTCTCCCTCCCAGATAAGCGGGAGCGCGACCGGAAGCCCGAACAGCAACGGCTTCGTGTTCCAGGCAGATTATCTGCCCTGGAAATACAGCAAGCTTTCGTTGCAGTACGTCCTGTATAACAAATTCAACGGGGCGCACTCGAACTATGACGGTTTCGGCACAAATGCCTCATTCAACAATACGATCTATCTCCTTGCGTGGTTCGCCTTCTGAAGACTGCCGGAATTATTGAAGGTCCGGCCCGTCGCGCTCCGTGCCGTGTTGATTAAAGATAACGGCGGAATGTATCATAATATTTACGCGCTGTGACCGGCGCGGGGAGTGTTCGAAAAAAGGAGGACAGGGAGCTTCACGGCTCCCTGTCCTCTTCTATGAAAAGTTTTTCGTCAAGGGGAGGAAGGGATGAATTTCTCGGAAGAAGAACTTAAGCGGTACCACAGGCAGATGCTTATGGAGGGCTGGGGCGAGGAGACCCAGAGGAAACTCAAGCAGTCCACGATCTTCATTGCCGGCGCAGGGGGTCTCGGCTCTCCGGTTTCCATATACCTTGCCGTGGCCGGGATCGGCCATATCAGGATCTGCGATTTTGATTCGCCTGACTGGTCTAACCTCAACAGACAGATATTGCACGATCATACGCGCATAGGCACTAACAAGGCCGTCTCCGCCAGACAGACGATAGAGAAGCTTAACCCTGACATAAAGGTGTCCGCCTTCACCGACAAGATAGTGGCGGAAAACGTAGACGAGCTGGTCGGCGACTCGGAGTTGATCCTCGACTGTATGGATAATTTTCCCACGAGGTATCTTCTTAACGAATGCGCTATAAGAAAGAACATACCGCTGGTCTACGGCAGCATCTGGGGGATGGACGGAAGGCTCTCCTTCATAAAATCTCCGGAGACCCCTTGCCTGCGCTGTCTCTTCCCTGAAGCGCCTCCCAGTGAGGTCTTCCCCGTACTCGGGGCCACACCGGGTGTTATAGGCTGCCTTCAGGCCCTCGAAGCGGTCAAGTATCTTACAGGGGTGGGCTCAAACCTGAAAGGGAAGCTCCTTGTCTGGGATGGGAGCAAGACGGAGTTCAGGACATTCAGGGTGCCGAAGGACCCGGATTGCCCGGCCTGCGGCAGCCGATAAGCTGTCGAGTTTAGCAGATCATTATAAGGTAAGATTATAGTATGCGTTTTGCCGGCACCTTCGACAAATTCCGGCGTCTGACGATGATTGCTTTGACGGCGGCCATCTGGCTCCTCCTCGGAATGGTCTATTTCGACAGGTTCCTTCCCCCCTTCGACCGCCTTGCCCCGTTTCTTATGCCGTGGAAGCAACTTTACACGATCCCTGTGGAAATTGGTCTGGAGGAGCGTCTCTCTATAATGGCAGGCCTTCTCAGGGCTTCAGACAAGGTCTCCGAGGTCGCCTTCTTCGCGATGGTCGTATCCTTTGCCATATTGAGCATCTACCTGACCCTTGTGTACCAGCAGAAGCAGCGCAGGTCCCGCGAGAACAGACTGCTCGTCGCAAAAAACCAGGAGATAGCGCGGCGTAATGAGTTCATCCGCTACATCTCTGCCACCATAGGCCACGAATTCAAGAACAATCTCGGAAGGATCAAGCGGAGGATCGACCTTCTTTCGGAACTGCCGCCTGAAGTGAAAGAGAGGATAGACGGCAACATGGACAAGCTCTTTGCGGACATAGATATCTTCAAGCGCATCTCCGACGAGCGCGAAGCGGGTCTGATGGATTTCGACAAGGTAGATCTGAGCGGGATGCTGACGTCCCTGGCCGGGCAATACGGCGACCTCGCGGAGATCAGGTTCGGCGGCCCTGCGCACGCCCCGGTCATATTCGCATCGAGGGTCCTGCTGAAGACCGTGTTTGAAAACCTGATCGACAATGCCATCAAGTTCAAGAAACCGGAGCAGGCCCGCGCCCGCATATCCGTCTCGTGCGCAACCGATATAGACGGCAGACGACAGTATGTGTCTGTCTCTTTCCGGGACGAGGGCGTGGGTATGGATGAGGAGCGCGCCGACAAATGTTTTTACAAAGGCAAGAGCCTCGAGGGATGGGGACAGGGCCTGTACTTTGTGAAATACGTCATAGGCCTTCATGCCGGGAAGATCAGGGTCGGCAAAGAATATACGGCCCCGGGAAAAGGCGCGGAGATCATCGTCAACCTTCCTTTTGTCGAGGAGACCCTAGATGTTTAGAATACTGATTGCCGACGACGATTATGAGGACAGAGAGCTCCTGAAGCTCGAAATCCAGAGAGCGCTCGGTGCCGAGGAACAAGACCTCCAATTCCAGGAGGCCCCCGGGATAACAAGGGCGCGGGAACTCCTGAAATCCCAGACGTTCGATCTTCTGACCCTCGATATAGAATTCGACCGCATGGACGAAGGCATAGATGCGCTTCCAGAATTCTTCGAGAGCTATCCGACCCTGAGTATCGTGGTCGTGAGCGGCAAGCTCAACAAGAGCGAGGTCACCGAGCGGTTGTTCCGCTTTACAAAAGACAACGTGTTGAAGGTGAAGCGCTGGGCGAGACATTTCGACGTGCTCGACAAAAAAGACGACAAGACCGATACTTTTCGCAGGGCATACTCTTTTGCCTTCAAGAAGAGGGGGGCCTCCGAGAGGCTGCGTGAACTCTTCCTCCTTGCCGAGTCCTACCTCGAAAAGGACCAGATGGACAGATGTCTCGAGATCTATGAGAAGATACAGAATATCGCGCCCGGCGAGACAGAGTCGGACGAGAATATCAGAATCGTTCAGGGAGGTCTTTCGCCCGAATACGCCCGGGATTACTTCAGAAAAGGTGACAGGGTGGTGGCGTCTCTCATCCTCGGTCACCATCTCGAGACGCGGCTCAAGGCCTTTACGAAGAGGATACTCGGTCACTATCCGCCGGGGCTCTTTGATTGCCTGAGCGCACTCGAGCGGTCCCGCCGGATAAGCCCCGTCAAGAAAGAACTTTTCCAGCATATACTGCGCCTCAGGAACAAGGCCGTGCACCATCCGACAACTATTTCCGAAAAAGATTTTGATTCAGCGACGAAAGACCTGAAATTGCTGGAGGCCAAGATTTGACTAAGCCGGGCTCCGTAAGAAAGATTTTTCAGTCTCCTCCGCTGCTGAGTCTTGCGCTGATCGGCATTCTTCTCCTGAGCGCGGTCCTGTATTATCGCGCGGTCAAGATACAGAGGTTCCTCGAGCCGGCCCTCGCTATCACTACGCCGAGGATTGAATTCAGCGGAAATATTAAACGGCTCCTTGCAAGAGAATTCGGTCCCGGGGAGATCAAGGGCATCCGTTTTACCGCAAACTCCATCTTTGTGGAAAGGTCTTTGCTGTCCGCCGGAATCCACGGAAAGGATTCCGCATCGACTCCGCTATACAAGCTGAGCCGGGTCCTCCTCGCCGTACTGAAAGACCCCGACATGAAGGAATACGTTGATTTTGTCCTTGTCAGTCTGAAGTCCCCGATATCTCCCTTCGGGGCGACTCCGGGAGGAGGGAAAGAGTTCAAGATGCAGGAGAGGGCGGAGCTCATCCTGAACTCTCTCTATAAGATGGCGCCCGAACTCGAAAAGAGTTTCAGGTCGTCGTTCGCTGCAACGGTCATCTCCGGGGATTTTTCGAAAGAGGAGAGCGAATGGGTGGAGTTCCGTTTCATACAAACCGAAATGCTTCATATGGAGGTCCTGCAGAGCCTGAAAAAATATACGAAGTGAAGAAAGCCCTACTTCGACCAGTCGTATTTGTGTCTTTTCCGGTGATGGATGTATTTTTCGGCAGAGAGCGCCGCTATGCAGCCGTTCGAAGCGGCGATAACAACCTGCCTGACTTCCGCACAGTTGACATCGCCTGCGGCAAATACCCCGGAGATAGAGGATTCCATCATCTTGTTGGTCACTATGCATTCCTCTTCGCTAAGCTCGATCGTCCCGCCCAGGAAATCGACAATAGGCTTGCTTCCGTGGAGATAAACGAAGACCCCGGAAAGCGCGAGCTCGCTCTCTCCGCGTTCGCCATCCACCATCCTCACTTTGTGAACAATCTCGTCTCCCTCGATGGATGTCACGGTGTGGCTCCTCAGCACCTTCAGGTTCTGTATCTTCAGCGTCGGATAATCGTCCTCCACCTTGAGGTTCTTCGAAGGGGAGATAAGATAGACCGTCTCCGCAAACCTCGCAAGAATCCCTGCCTCCTTAACCGCCTCTTCGGAATCGCCTATGACGCATACGGTCTTGCCCCTGTAAAAGGCGGCGTCGCATATGGCGCAATAACTCACTCCCCTTCCAAGGAATTCGGCCTCGCCCTTTATCGTCGGCTTCCTCCCCATGCTGCCGGTGGCTATGATGACCGCCCTGCCCCGGTATGTCGCGTCCATGGTGAAGACTTCCTTTATCTCGTCGTCGAGTCTTGTGCCTACCACCTGCTTTTCTATATATTCGGCGCCGAAGTCGGTCGCCTGTTTCCTGAATATGTCGAGCAGCTCCTTTCCGCTGAGCGGACTGCAAAGTCCGGGGTAATTCTCGATCCTGCTCGCAAAGGCAAGGGCGCCGGCAGTCTGGGACTTATCGAGCACAACTGTCTTGAGATTTGAACGGGCGGAATACTGGGCCGCGCTGAGACCCGCCGGCCCCCCGCCGATTATAATCACGTCATAGATAGCATCAGACATGTTTCCTCCCTCTATAAATCAAAACTTCCTGATTATGTTGTAGCAGGTGTCCCTCTGCGCGGGCCCGAAGCCCGCGCCCCTGATCGCATTGATTATGTCCTCTTTCGTGACACTATAGCTGACCCCGGTCGACGCGACAACGTTCTCCTCGATCATGGTGGAGCCGAAATCGTTGGCGCCGAACCTGAGGGCGACCTGCGCAAGTTTCAACCCCTGCGTGACCCATGACGCCTGGATATTCGCTATATTGTCGAGATATATCCTCGAAAGGGCGAGCACCCTCAGATATTCCACGGCGGTGGCCGGGCTCCGGAGCCTGGACTTTGAGCGCCTGGCCAACTCCGTGTTTCCGGACTGGAACGACCAGGGTATAAAGGCGGTGAAGCCGCCGGTCCTGTCCTGCAATCTCCTTATGCAGTCGAGATGCTCAACGATGTCATCGGGTCTTTCCACACTTCCGAACATCATCGTAGCTGTTGTCCTCATCCCCAGCCTGTGCGCCTCTTCCATGACCTTCAGCCATCCTGTTGTCCTGATCTTCCTCGGGCTGAGTATTTCCCTTACCCTGTCGGACAGGATTTCCGCGCCCCCGCCCGGAATAGAATCGAGCCCGGCTTCCCTCAATATCCTGAGGGTTTCCCTTACAGTAAGGCCATGTTTGTCCGCAAGATAGCCTATCTCGGGCGGAGAGAAGCCATGAATATTTATCGAATACTTCTCCTTTATGGATTTCAGAAGATCGATGTAGTAATCGATGGTGAGCCCGGGATGAAGCCCTCCCTGGAGGAGTATCTGGGTACCTTCAAGCGCTATAGTCTCCTCTATCTTTCGGAAAAGCTCATCCTTAGATAGGAGATAGGCATCAGGGCTGTCTATGTCCCGGTAAAAGGCACAGAACCTGCATTTGTTTATGCAGACGTTCGTGTAGTTAATGTTTCTGTCGACCACAAAGGTCGCCATCCCCTGCGGGTGGATCTTCTTTCTGGCACGGTCAGCCGACTCCCCAAGGGCCAGGAGATCGGCATCACGGAAAAGCTCGAGAGCCCTTTTCTTGTTTATCCTCATAATCGATTATTTAAATACCTTATAACAAATTTACCGCCGCAACGGAAAGGCTTTTTATTTTATAATAAATGGAATCTTTTCTGTTGAAAAAGAAGGAAATAGTTGTCTAAAATACTAACTCAATCCTTTTCCGGAGGAAATCATGGCTGATACAATCGAAATCAGATGGCACGGCAGGGGCGGACAGGGTACAGTTACCGCTGCCAAGGTTCTCGCGGACGCGTGTCTGAGCGGCGGCAGATACGTGCAGGCATTTCCCGAATACGGCCCCGAGCGCTCAGGAGCGCCTCTGAGGGCTTATAACAGGGTAAGCGGCAAGGAGCTCCGCATGCACTGTCCCGTTCTCCATCCTAACGTCGTCGCAATCGCAGACGCTACACTGCTTGACGGCGTCAACGTTGCCGAGGGAGCGAAAGAAGACACTATATTCATCATCAATACTGCTAAGGATCCGTCCTATATGCGGGCAAAGCTCAAGCTGTCTGCAAAGCAGAAGGTGTATACGCTCGATGCGACGAAAATAGCCATTGAGTGTTTCGGAAGAGCTCTCCCCAATGCGCCCATGCTCGGCGCAGTGTCCAAGGCAACTGCGATTGTCGGTCTTGATGCGCTTCTTGAGGACGTGAGGAAGAGCTTCGGCAAGAAGTTCGCTCAAAAGATAATCGACGGCAACCTTGAGGCAACCAAGAGGGGTTATGAGGAGGTAAAGGAAGGATGAAACTTAAGGGCTGGAAAGATCTCCCGCCCGGCGCCGTTGTCACGGAGGCCGGCAGCGCGGCGGAGTTTAAGACGGGCTCATGGCGGTCGTTCAGGCCGGTATGGCTGGCCGAGAATTGCATACAATGTCTGTTCTGCTGGATGTACTGTCCGGACATGTCCATCAAGGTTAAGGACGGGAAAAGGGGAGAGTACGATTACGATTATTGCAAGGGCTGCGGTATCTGCGCCCTTGAATGCCCCGGCAAGAAGGGCAAGAAGGCGATCGTAATGGAAGAGGAGGGCAAATAGATGGGAAAGGTGGTCGCGGTCACTGGAAATGAGGCGGTGGCGAATGCCCTCAGGCAGGTCAACCCGGATGTGTGCGCAGCGTATCCGATAACACCTGCTACAGATATTATGCAGAGATTTACCAGTTTCGTATCCAACGGCATGGTAGATACCGAAATGATACTCGTCGAAAGCGAGCACAGCGCCATGAGCGCTTGCGTGGGCGCATCTGCCGCAGGAGGAAGGGTCATAACGGCGACCTCGTCTCAGGGACTCGCTTTAATGTGGGAGATCCTGTTTATAGCGTCAGGCTCCCGTATGCCCATAATCATGCCCGTGGTTAACAGGGCCCTTTCCGCTCCCCTGAACATCCACGGTGACCACTCTGATACCATGGGCGCAAGGGACTCGGGCTGGATACAGCTTTACTCGGAGAACGCACAGGACGCTTACGACAATACCATTCAGGCCTTCAGAATCGCAGAGCATCTGGACATAAGGCTTCCGGTCATGGTTTGTCTGGACGGCTTCATAATAAGCCATTCCATAGAGCGTATAGAGTATATGGAAGACGAGCCGGTAAAGAAATTCGTCGGTGAGTACAAGCAGGTCTATCCACTTCTGGATGTGGAGCATCCCGTGAGCTATGGCCCTTTGATACTGCCTGATCTTTACATGGAATATAAGAGGGCGCAGCATGAGGTCATGACAAAGGCGAGCAAAGTGGTCCTCGACGTTGCATCGGACTTCGAGAAGATCTCCGGGCGCAGATACGGTCTTTTCGAGTCCTACAGGCTCGATGACGCCGATATCGCGCTTGTTATCCTGAACTCCGCTGCTGGTACGGCAAAGGACGTCGTGGATGAGTTCCGGGAAAAGGGAATAAAGGCGGGTCTGCTCAAGCCGAGACTCTTTAGGCCGTTTCCGTACGGCGAAGTGGCGGACGCCCTGAAAAGCGCCAAGGCAGTCTGCGTTATGGACAGGGCCGATTCGTTCGGAGGGTTCGGACCGCTTTATATGGAGATAGCCTCCGCCTTCATGATGAACGGTAATAAACCTGCGCTCATCAACAAGATATACGGACTCGGCGGGAGGGACTTCCTTCCGGAACATGCCGAGACGGTCTTGAATGAGCTCAATGACATCGTAAAGGGAGGCAAGGTGAAAACCCATAAGGAATATATAGGAGTGAGGGAATAACATGGCAACGACACTGACGCTTAAAGAGCTTTCGAAAAAGGAAGACCTCCTTACTCACGGCCACAGGATGTGTTCGGGCTGCGGCGCGCCGATAGTTGTGAAACAGCTGCTCCTTGCCTCGGACTATCCGATCGTCGCGGCCAATGCGACGGGGTGCCTCGAGGTCTCCACATGCATCTCTCAGTATACCGCATGGAAGATTCCCTGGATACACAATGCCTTTGAAAATGCCGCTGCCACTTTGTCCGGGGTGGAAACGATGTACCGCGCGCTCAAGAAGCAGGGGAAACTCGACAAGGAGATAAAGTTTGTGGCTTTCGGCGGCGACGGAGGGACTTACGATATAGGGTTCCAGAGCCTTTCGGGCGCTGCGGAGCGCGGCCACGACATGCTGTATGTATGTTACGACAACGGCGCATATATGAATACGGGCATTCAGCGTTCGAGCGCGACACCCATAGGGGCCGACACCACTACCTGTCCTGCCGGGAGCGTCATTAAGGGCAAGACCCAGCCGAGGAAGAACCTGACCCGCATTATGGCCGCCCACGGCATTCCATATGTGGCGCAGGCGTCGCCTTCGCATTGGAAGGACGCGATTACAAAATTCAAGAAGGCGCTCGACATAAAGGGACCCAAGTTTATCGATGTCATCTCCCCGTGCAACAGGGGCTGGAGGTCTCGGACGGATGACGCCATACTCCTTTCAAGGCTGGCGGTCGAGACATGCTACTGGCCGCTTTATGAGGTGGAACAAGGGTTCACAAAGATCACTGTCGTGCCGAAGGAAAAGAAGCCGATTGAAGAGTTTCTCAAGCCGCAGGGAAGATTCAAGCACATGTTTGCCCCCGGCAACGAATGGCTTCTCAAGCTCGCCCAGGAAGAAGTTGACAGAGAATGGGAAAGACTCAGGAAAGAAGCTGGAAGCGAGTAGTCCGATCCCGGACGGGGGTGTTGATATAAAGATAGTTATGTGCTATTTTTGTCTATATTCCGTAGAGGAGCGACATGGCAGAATTTGATCTTGTGATGTATGAAGAGGAGTTCACGCGCATTGACGAGGAGCTCCAGAAACTTCATCAGCAGGCCAATGCAAAGGTCCTGTTTCTCGTCGATAAGAACGGGCAGCTCATCGCTTCCGCCGGAGATACGCATAACATAGACACGACAGCCCTCGCCTCCCTCACCGCCGGCAACATTGCCGCGACCGGGGGGATAGCGAGGCTCCTGGGCGAAAGAGAGTTCACGATCCTTTTTCACGAAGGTGAAAAGGACAATATCCATATATCCCTCATCGGTCAAAGGGTCATCCTGGTGGTAATCTTCGACCAGAGATCGTCGCTTGGACTCGTAAGGCTGAGGGTGAAGAAGGCGTCCGAGGCCCTCACGAGAATATTCGACGAGATATCTTCCAAGGCTGAGAAGGAAAAGGCCGAAGGAAGACTCGAGGAGTCTCCCTTCGCGGAGATAAGCGATGAGGACATTGACAATCTTTTCAGATAGGTACGGTTTGAAGTGTCTTTTATAAATTACTCCTCCCGCGAGATAAACTGTAAAATAGTCTATTACGGCCCCGGTTTGTGCGGAAAGACGACCAACCTCCAGTACATTTACCGCAAGACCAACCCCGACCAGAAAGGCAAGCTTATATCTTTGGCCACCGAGACGGAGCGGACGCTCTTTTTCGATTTCCTCCCGCTGGCCCTCGGGGACATCAGGGGCTTCAGGGTCAGGTTCCATCTGTATACCGTTCCCGGCCAGGTCTTTTACGCAGCAAGCAGGAAGCTCATCCTGAAAGGCGTCGACGGGGTAGTCTTCGTTGCAGATTCGCAAATAGAGCGCATGGAAGCCAATATAGAGAGCCTCGAAGACTTGAAGATCAATCTCGCCGAGCAGGGTTACGAGCTCGAAAAGCTTCCCTTCACGGTCCAGCACAACAAAAGAGACCTCCCCAATGTCGCGCCTCTTGAAGAGATGAACTCGATATTGAATCCGAACGGCATACCTTTTTTCGAGGCGGTCGCCATGACCGGCCGCGGTGTCTTCGAGACCCTGAAGAACGTGGCGAAACAGGTTCTCCTTGAACTCAAGAAGCATTACTAAGAAATGAGTCCAAAAAGGCTGAATAGGTCACGAAGATCATTTGACCTTTTTGAACTCTTTGACCTGTTTAACCTTTTTGTTCAGTGCGTATATCCTTAAAGAAGGAGGGTGAAAATGCCGAAATATCCCAGAAATTACACGATGATTCAGAAGAAATTTGCCGGGCTCATGAAGGCCCATGAGGAGGCCGGCAAGCTCGCGAAGGACTCCGGCCCTATCGACGCCAAGACTGCCAATCTCATGCAGCTTGCAGCCTGTGTTGCGATGCATTCCGAGGGCGGGGTGCACTCCCATGCCAGACGGGCCATTCAAGCCGGCGCGTCACGTGAGGAGGTCTATCATTCGATTGCGCTCCTCATAAATACCGTAGGGTTTCCGACTGCCGCCGCCGCGTTTTCATGGGTGAATGACCTATTGAAGGGCAGGAGGTAGTCCGGTAAGCTCGTGTTTCCTTGCAGATGTCGGAGGCGCATCCGCAATTGTTATATAGTCTTTCAGAATCGAATAGCGAGCGCATTCTTCGCAGCTTGCTGCGGGGTTCTTCATTCGTGGTGAAACGGGGTGGTGACGTTTATTAATTCAAGGCTGGGCGCCCGTCTGCTCGCCTTTCTTCTCATAGGCGTCTTTCTTTCATTCGGGACCCTCACCTATCTCGTCGTGAGAAGGGAGAGGAACGTCCTCATGAAATTCAACCGCGAAAAATCCTCTCTCCTGGCCGATTCCATAACCAGGAGTCTTAGGGGCGCGATGCTCGAAAAGGACCCGGCGATCGTCAGGCAGATGCTCGGCAAATACGACAGCGAAGACGGCATACAGACAGCCATCTTCCGCACCGACGGCTCCAGGGCTTACGGCGACATAGACTGGAGCGTACCTCTCGATCTGATCTCCTCGGCCGAGGAGACGACGGTCCAAGCCCCTGGGAGCCTCATATTCCTGAAACCACTTTTCAATGAAAAGGAGTGTTATGCCTGTCACGGCTCCCAGGACAGGGTGCGAGGGGTCGTTGCTGTCAGAATCCCCACCGCCGGCGCGGAAAAGGAAGTCGGCAGTACAGCGGAAGGCATCGCGGTCTTTGCCGCTCTTACCGCCCTATTGAGCGGCGCAGGACTTGTTTTCACAATAAGGAGGATGATCTCGAAGCCCCTTTTGGTCCTGAAGGAAGGCACGGAGAAGATAAGAGACGGCGACCTCGGGCACAGGATCGATATGGACAGAAACGACGAGCTCGGTTCTCTGGCGGTCGCCTTCAACCAGATGATGGAGAAGATAGAGGACGGGACAAGGATCTACGGGAACCTCAAAGACCACAACGAACTTTCGGACGCCATATTCGATTGCACCATGAGCGGGGTCGCGGTCCTTGATAAGAGAGGCACTGTGATGAGGATAAACCAGGCCGGGTCCGACATATTAAAGCTGTCCGGCGAGACCATCGTCGGGCGGAAGATAGTCGAGGTATATCCCGAGACAAAAGAGATGCTGGTCGTCGGGAGCGAGATAGGCAGAGAAGTGACGGTGGTACTGAGAGACGGGGTCCCCACACCCATCGGATTTACGAACTCTCCGCTTTTCGATAAGAACGGAAGCGAACAGGGCATCGTAACGGTATTCCGCGACCTGACCGAGATTAAGGAGCTCCAGTCAGAGGTGAGGAAGAAGCACCACTTCGAGTCCATGGGGAAGATAATCTCGGGCGTGGCGCATGAGATCAGAAACCCCCTTTTTGCCATTCAATCCATTGCGCAGCTGCTCGAGAGAGAGATCGAGCATGAACAGCACCAGACTCTCCTGGGCGCGCTCCTTAAAGAAACCTCAAGGATGAGAAATCTGGTGGACGAGCTTCTCCTGTACGGAAAGCCCTCGGCCCTCAACATTACGGATGTCAGCCTGGGCGCTCTGATGGCCGAACTGAAGGAATACTGCAAGGCCAAAGACAACAAGGTGAATTTGTCGATCAAGGCGCCGCCCCTCGCGACCATCAGGGCCGACAAGGATAAACTGTTCCAGGTCTTCCTGAACCTCCTGGATAACGCGCTGGGCGCAGGCAGTACACAGGTCACCATAGCTTCCGAAAAAGCGGGCAGCCTTATAAGAATCCTTATAAAAGACAATGGCGCCGGGATCAGGGAACAGGACCTCGAAAGGATATTCGATCCTTTCTTCACAACGAAAAAGGAGGGGACTGGACTGGGTCTGCCGATATGCAAGAAGATAATCGAAGACCACGGCGGGAGTATAGAGGCCCAGAGTCAGGAGGGAAAAGGGACAACGTTGATGCTCACCCTCAGAAGCGGGAAGTAGCGGGATCGCAATTCAGGCATTGAATGCGTTAGGGAAACTGTTTCGCCTCTTTATCCGCTCCCCTATTTCAGGCTTCCCAGGATCTTCATTATTTGTCCCTTGTGGTGCTCTACAATGTCGGCGGGCGTTCCCCACGAGGCCGCCTTTCTCGCAAGGGCCTGAACGGCCTTGCCGAGGTCCTCTCTTGAGGGAGACTCAAAGTTCAGCCCTTCCTCCTTAAAGGTAATTCTTACGGCGGACTCGACGGACTTGAGGATCTCGGGTTCGCTCACCTCTTTGCCGAGGGTCTTTTTTGCCCTTGCAAAGGTCTCTTTCTGGGCCTCGAAGAAACATTCGATGATAAGGTCCCTGGCCTTCGAAGGCGTCATGTCCCTGAGGTCGCTGTCCTTGCATTCCCATCTGGTCGCTTTAGGATCCATATAATTCCCTCCTTGTTCTTTCTTAATTACAATGATAAGCCAAAGATGTGAGTTTTTCAAACCGGCAGGTCACTATGGCCTCAAAACTTCCTGTCTGTTGACAAATGCGCCCTTCATTCGAATCACGCAGGAGTTGAGATCGGAACTGCCGTTACTAACATCCAGTATCAGAAACCCAAGCACATACCAAATTTCGGCAACTTTTAGTAGAGATTTCACGTTCTCATTTGCCATACGACTAATGTTGCATTATGCAAATAGCCGATAGCTTTCTTTACAACGATTTTGGCATTTGATATACTGCGAACGACAATAACTGATCGTAAGAAAGATAATTTTGGGGAGAAGATCCCGGCGATCGTTATCTCGCAAGTATTGCTGGCATTTGTTATCTTTATTTGAGAGGGGGGAGATATTGCAAGCTGTTTCTGTTCCCAGACATGGCCATACAAATACAGACAACGGAGGGGCATCATGACAGAGCGCATCAAAACTGATATCTTTTGTTGGTGTCTAATAGTCATTATAGCAGCCGGTTGTTCGTCCGGTAGTAGTACAGGACCGCAGAACAATGTGCCCGCCTCTATTGAGCAAAATGCTCAACTTCTTACAGATGAACTCACGGCACAGGGCTTCCAGGTCACACGAGGCTATTTCAAACTCTGGACAAGCGATGATTGTTCGTATACCTTCGAGCGAATGGGGATGTGTTACGGCAATAATCCCGCGGCGCCCTATGTGATGTTTGCCGTACCGCCATGGCCCGAAGAATTTGTGGACCCGGTGACAAGCAACCTTTGGGGGCCGTCATACCCGGGGTATATTGATGTCTATAGGCTCGATCCGCGCGAGGCGATCATAATTCTCGGGCAGCTGCCTCCTCCGGGCGCCTTCTTCTCTGAACAGACATGGCTTTTTTCGCGGCAGGGGACTTACAACACCGGGAGCAACACGTATAAGAACGTTGACGCCTATGCGCACGCTCTCCTCCCTTTTCTCTTCGCGACGGTTCCCAATAATCCCGGTCGCATTCAATCTGCTTCGATGTTGAGTAATCCGAACAACAATGTGGTCATTGAAAGAAAATCCGGCTCGGCTTTTGACCAAACCCGCTATTTTATCATCACCCCTGACCAATTTATGGATAATGCCGTCCGGCAGGTCTTTACCGGTATCGGCGTTGAGGATAAGGACGTCTTTACCGAGCCGATCCCTTCAGACATGAAGACCGGTCTCGATGAAGGATCCGATGATTTTACCACCGCTATTCGCTTTGCGGAGCCTAAGGACGGTGGAGGGATCGGCACTCCCTCCTATTGGTGGAGGAAGAATCTCCCGCTCGTCGTGCTGCGGGTCAGGGACACGCGGTCGAACCGGCAGATTCAACCATATCCACCGGTCGCACTCGAAACGAGGACGGCGGTCGACGAACTCCCGCTTAACACCGATCTCGGCAGTCTCCTGGCTGCGGTCAGCAGGAAATGGGGACAGCCTTGCGCTAATCCCGATTGTTCGGACCGGGCCAAAAGCTTTATGGACGTGCAGGGTTTTCCCCCTTATACGATAGGTCCGCTCTGCCGTCAAATCGGTGAGAACTGCCTCTTGGACAACTGGGACGCAAGCTATCATTTCTACGGCCCCTTGTCGCTTGATAATGGTGAGATCTATGCCGTTGCAGGAACGCTTGGAACCGAAACCGGGAACGCAACGTACGTGGGCCTCGGCATCAACCAAACATCACGACTTTTGGGAATCGCAAACCTTTCCGATGGAGATCTTACAGGCACCGCGAATGAATATGCAGGAAAAGTAAGGAATACCGACAAATTCTTTCTTTACTATTTTACGCGGGACTGTTCCGACCTGGAAGAACTGACCGGTAAATACTGCTTCGAGCTCCCGGTGACAATGATTCCGCTTGGCGACCACGTCGCACTCAGTATACGCGACTATGTAAAGCCTGGAACACAGCGGGGACCCGACTCGTCGTTAGTTTTGCCTCCGGAGGTCCTCCAACTGAAAAGGCCGTAAAAGATGAGCAAATCCCCGGTAGCTCTTCATGAAGAATGGCCGAGCTGCCGGGGTTAAGGGTACTTGACAAATGGGATATGCCACTTGACTGTCGAAAACAGGGATAGCCGCAAGAAGATCTTGAGGCAAATCCTGGAACTCCACGCGTAAGCGGCTGTTGACATATTTGAACGGGTGATTACAATGACAAGAACCATGTTTGTTGCGCTTTACATTGTGGTGTTAATAGCCGTTGTCGTTAGTGTAGATTTACTATTCTTTAGGAATCGATTCTGGGAACGGCTGATAGTGAACATCGGTATCGTCTTGGTGTTTGCAGCCTTCTATTTGAGATTTATAAAGAACCCATAAGGCAAACGCCGCGCTGCAGGCGATGTTTAAGCAGAAAACTGATACGACCGGGAACTGCTATTTCGCGAAGCCCGATTTCCGTGATTTCTCGCCGACTGCGTCCTTTCCCTAGGCGTTCTTCATTATCTCTTCCGCAACCTCGGTGAGAGGGACGACTTTGTCGACGACGCCGCTGTTTATCGCGACGCGCGGCATGCCGAATATGACCGATGTCGCCTCGTCCTGTGCAAGCGTCATGGCACCTTTTTCCTTGATGGATTTGAGGCCCTTTGCGCCGTCAGAGCCCATGCCGGTGAGAATAACTCCCATCGAGCGGCTGCCGTAATTTTCCGCTACAGACTGGAACAGGACGTCTACCGAAGGTCTGTGGATAAGGTTTGCCGGTTCCTCGTCAAGGGCGACTGATCCGCCTCCCTTCCGCACCTTCATGTGGATCCCGGAAGGAGCGATAAGCGCGACGCCCGGCTCTATCCTGTCTCGGTCTTGGGCCTCCTTCACGCGTATGGCGCATATGCCGTTGAACCTTTCGGCAAGGGTCGCGGTAAAGCCCTTCGGCATGTGCTGCACTATGAGGACGCCGAACCCTATGTCTTTGGGGAACTTTTGAAGGATCATCCCAAGCGCGGGAGGTCCGCCGGTCGAGGCGCCTATAGCGACCACGTCCACAACGCCTCTGGTGCTGTAGCCGGACAAGACCTTAGGCTCGTAGGAAATCGCCTTGGGTTTATTGTGGGCTATGGCCTTTGCCTTTGTGACTATTTCCGAGGCCAGCGCGAGGAAATCCATCAGGCCCTTTGAAGACTTGTCCACAAAATCCATCGCTCCCAGCTGGAGCGCCCTAAGGGTCAGGTCTGCGCCCTCATGAGTGAACTGGGAGAGCATAAGCACCGGGACCGGATAGCGCTCCATGAGTGTCTTGAGGGTCTCTATGCCGTCGAGCACCGGCATCACAATATCGAGAGTCACGACGTCGGGCTTCAGGGAAAGTGCCTTTTCGATCGCTTCCTTCCCGTTCCTCGCCACACCGACCACAGTAAACGAGGGCTCCGACTCGAATATCCTCAAAAGAGCTTTGCGCACGAAAGGCGAATCGTCGACAATAAGGACGCGTATCCTAAGATCCGAGTCCATTGATCACTCCCCGGAGGAACGACGAGGGTTTTTCATATAGACTATGACTCCTTCCCTGTATTCAGGAATGAACAGGTCCGTCTTATTCAGCAGGCTCTCCGAGGACCCAATGAACAGGTAGCCCTCTTCAAGGAGGTGACGATGGAAATTCCCGACGATCCTCTTTATGGCATCCTCGCCCATGTAAATGAAAACGTTCCTGCAGAAGATCGCGTCGACCGCGCCCACACCTTCAAGGAAAGAAGGGTCCAAGATGTTTCCGTGCCTGAACTCTACATTCGAGCGGTACGGCTTCTTCAGGACATACAGGTCGCCTTCAAGATCGAAATACTTCCTGGAGAAGTCGTCGTTTCCGTTGGATGTCCTGAAGGAATTCTTCGTGTAGGACGCGTTCACCGCCTTCCTGAGAGCCCGCCTGCTGACATCCACTCCTATGAGATTGACGTCCCACCCCCACGAGAAAAGGCCGCTCTCCATCAACATGATGTTCAGCGTATAGATCTCCTCCCCGGTAGAACACCCGGCAGAAACGATCGTGACCCTGTTCTGGTTCTTCTTTTGCCTGTTCTTCTTGATATCGCCGAGAAGACCGTTAAAGACGGCGATCCTCGCCATCTCCCTCTGGAAGTAAGTCTCATTGTTTGTGATGTGGGAGATGAAATTGGAGAGCTCTTCTTTCGAAGGATCCGAGATTATATAGCCATAGTAATCCTTATACGTGGGAATATCGAGGATAGCGAGCCTGTGCGAAAGCTTTGTGTGGAGGGTCAGCCTCTTGTCGCCTTTCAGCTCGATGCCGAACTCCCTGCGGATCAGGTCTTTGAAGAGCCCGTATTCCTCTTCCGTCATGCAGGTCTCGAGGCTTCTCACCTTGTCACCTTTCAGCGGTCCTGCTGATCTTTCGGGCCGCCGTCCTGACCTCTTCATCCGGATCGTCAAGCATCCTCGAAAGTATTTCGGCTGTCTTGGCGGAACCTATCTTGCCCAAAGCGAGGGCGACTTCGACCCGCACTTCGGGGTCGTCATCGTCAAAAAACCTCAGCAGGGAAGCATATTCCCCGGACATGGAAAGCAGCTTCGCAAGGATATTCCTGTGCGGCCGCCCTGTATCCCTCAGGGCCTCGATGATCTCGGGAATGGCCCTTTCTCCGATAGCCAGGATACCACTTAAGGCGTATTCCTGAAGTTCCTCGTCATCCAGGGCCTTAATCAAGAAGGGAAGACCTCTCAGATCCTCGGCCCAGGAGAGCGCAATAAAGGCGGCCTTCTTCACTTCCGGGTCCGCCGAGTGCTGGAGCTCCAGCACCAGAGGGACCATATTGATAAAATATTCGGGCCTCAACTTGAGCCTTCTTCTGTCGGCTATATTGACGACCGCCCTCAGGGCCAGTTCTTTCATTTCGTCCGTATCGACAAACGGCGTCAGATAACGTATAGCGTTTTCATTGCCGGCCCGCTCTATGGCGTCGAAGGTAATGCCCCTGTAATCCTCTTTTTCAAGACATTTGTACAACACCATGAGCGCACCGTCCCCGCCTATCTCACCGAGGGCCTTTATGGCAGCCATGGCGACCCATGGGTCGTCCTCCAGGGATGCTTCGAGAACGCCGGCAGCCTCAGGGTCCCCGATCTTGCCGAGGGCCTCGGCTGCAGCCATCCTGACATTGCCGTCCGGGTCCTTCATCGCCCCCATGAGATATGGAGACGCCTTTCTGTCGCCGATATCTCCGAGCATGTTGGCTGCAAAAAGCCTCACCTCGTGGTCCTCGTTCAGGATCAGGCGCCCCAAAGAAGAGAAGGACCGAACCCCTAATTTGACGTAGCACTCCATAGAGGCATTTCTCAGGTTTGCGTTTTCGTGATTTTTAAGGGCCTCCTCGAGAAAGGCCAGGTAGCGCTCTTCCGGATGCTGCAGCAGGCCCCTTATCGCGTCGTCTCTCACCCACCAGTCGGCGCTTCTTAAATCTTCCAATAAAACCTTAATTTCTTTCATCTCCCTCTATACCGCAATCCCCTGAATGGATTTAAAGGCCTCGCACATCATGCAGTGGCGGAGCTTTTCCTTGAAGTCGCCCTGTTGGACCCCTTTGCACCAGGTCCCCGAAATAAGCCAGCATCTATCGTCCTCGGATTTGTAGCCGGGGCACTTAACCCGCGAGGAATCGGGACAATTTATTATGTCCCAGCACCTTCCGCCTCCGCTGGAATGTATCCGGAAGCTGCTCAGCGTAAACTGAAGTTTTTCGACCTGATGGAGCGTGTCGTCGGAAGCGGATTTCATGTCTGTCGAAAGTCTGAGGTTCTCGGACGCAACATGACTCATCTCCTCCATGGCCCTCACGATCGTCTCTCCGCCGGCCTTCAGCTCGGATGACGCATTCGCCACGTCCTGGGTCATGTTCCTCATCATGTCTACAGACTTGACTATCTGTTTCGCTCCCCTCACCTGTTCCTTCACCGCTCCGTTAACTTCGTGCACCGACGTCTTCATGCGCTCGATTGACTCCCTTATCTGCTTGCCGCCTATGGCCTGCTCCTTCGTCGCCGTGTTCACTTCCTGTACCTGTCTGTTCATCTTCTCTATCACATCCCTTATCGCCCCGGTGCTGTCCGCCTGGGCCTTGACTGCATTGGCCACCTCCCCGGAAGAGCTGTTCATGTCCACCACGTACCTCATGACCTGCCCGGTGGCCTTGTTCAGCTCCGCCGCCGACCTGGCGATCTCGCCCATGATCTCCGAGGTGTCCTTCACTGCCGCTATGATGCCTGTAAAGGCGTCCCTCCCCGTGCTTGCAAGGGCAATGCCTCCCTTGCCCTCCCGATAGGTCTCCTCAGTAGCCTTCACCGCTGCGGCAGTCTCCTCCTGCACCTGCCGGATCACCACCCCTATCTCCTTTGTCGCCCCCATGGACCTCTCCGCAAGCTTCCTTATCTCATCGGCCACGACCGCAAATCCCCTCCCGGCGTCTCCAGCCCTCGCCGCCTCTATCGCCGCGTTCAACGCAAGAAGGTTCGTCTGGTCGGCTATTTCGTCAATCACCTCCACTATCGTCCCTATCTCCTCCGACCTCCTGCCTAAATTCTGTATGGTCATCATAGTCTTCTCGGTAGTATTCCCTATGTTCTGAAGGCTCTCGATGCTTTGATAGATGGCCTTCCCGCCTTCTTCAGCGCCCTTGAAGGCATTCTTGCTCAACCGGTCCGCGTCCTCTATCCTCTTTGCAACCTCCTGGACCGTGCGCATCATCTCTTCAATGGTACCCGAGGTCTCGGTGACCATATGTTTCAGGGATTCGGTGTTCATAGATATCTGCTCGACCGAGGAAAGAAGGTTTTCGACCGTCAACGAAGTAACACTCACCGATTCCGTCATAGAGGAGCTGTTTCTGGAGGACTGTTCGATAGAGGAGAGCATCTGTTCGACGGTGGCCGACGTTTCCTCCACCGACGCCGCCATACCGTCGGCATTTTTCCCCACCTGCTCGATGGAGGCCGCCATCTCGTTGATCGTCGCCGAAGTCTCATCGATGTTCGTTGCGAGGGCCTCCGTATTTGTCGCGACATGCGAAATCGAAACGGCCATCTCCTCTATGGACGCGGTAGTCTCTTCCGTTGCCGAAGCCTCGTCCTGGGCGGACTGCGAAATGGTCTTCGAATTGCCGGCGACGTTATCGGCCGATACGGTCACGAGATAGGCCGCGCCTATCGTCTGCTTGACCGTGGACTTAAGGTTGCCTACCACCGAGTCAATGCCCTTCGCAAGGTCGCTGATCTCGTCAGAGAAATCGACCGGTACTGTAGTAGTAAGGTCATTGTTTTCTATGGCCCTCAGGGCCTTGTTTATACGGCCGATAGGCTTGATGACCAGCTTCTTGAGCAAAAGAACGAGCAGGGCCGACAGGATGATCAGTCCGATGAGCGCCTGAAGGACAATCCTCTTGAAATCATTCATGAGGGCAGAAAGGGAATTCTCCGTCGAATAGCCCACGACCACGCTTCCCGCATTCTCTCCGGAAGCGACAACGTTCTCTTTTACCTCGACGCTCCGTTTCTTCGGCGCGTCTTTCTTACTCTCCCTGAGAACATTTCCGTTCTTGTCCAGAATCTTTACATAGAGGACCTCCTTTTGCTCCATCGCCCTTTGAATGGTCTCATCAAGGAGAGTATAGTCCTGGGTCAGAAAGGTGTAGCTTGTGATTCCGGTCATAAGCTTCGCGATCGACACGGCAATGCCCTTTGCCTCCTCTTCAGCCCTTTGCGTTTCTCCCCAGTATGAGTAGCCCAGAACGACACTGAACACCAAAAGAAGAAGGCCCACCACGATGCCTATGATCCTCGTGTTGAGGCTGTTCTTTCTAAACCTGATCATTTTACCTCTCCTCTCCCTTCGTGCAGACATCCTATACACTCACTCCCTGAATGACCTTGAAAGCCTCACAGGTCACACAACGCCGGAGCTTGTCTTTTGAATCGCCCTGCTGGGCCCCCTTGCACCAGGTCCCCGAGATGAGCCAGCAGCGGTCTTCTTCGGACATATATGCCGGACATTCACGCCTCGACGTCTCCGGACAATTCATTATCTCCCAGCACCTCTTTCCGTTAGAATCGATCCTGAAGGCGCTTATGGAATATTGGAGGGTCTCCGCCTGGAAAAGGCAGTCACCGGCCATGGACATCATGTCTTTGGAAAGCCGCAGGTTTTCTGAGGATATCCGGCCCAAACCTTCCATGGCCTTGACAATTGTCTCACCGCCTGCCCTCTGCTCCGCTGTCGCGCCTGCAACCCCCCGGGTCATGGCGTGCATGGTTTCCACCGAACGCACTATTTGCCCGACTCCCTCCACCTGTTCCCCTACCGCGACCCTGACCTCCCGGACGAGGCCATTCATCTGCCCAACGGCTCTCCGTATCAGTCTGCCGCCTGTTGATTGCTCGTTGACCGACAGGCTCACTTCGCTCACCATCCTGTTCATCTTGTCCAGCGCACTCCTGATGTTGCCGGCGCTGCCGACCTGCTCTCCCGCTGCAGAGGCCACATGCTCGGTAGCCGAGCTCATATCTGTAACGTATTTCATCGTCCGCCCTATGGCGTCGTTAAGCTCGGAAGCGGACCGCGATATGCCGCGGATCACCTCCGAACTGTCCTTCATGGAAGCGATGATAGCGGTAAACGCGTCCCGGCTGTTCTCCGCGAGGGTCCTGCCCCCCTTGCCTTCCCGGTAGGTCTCCTCTGTGGCCCTGATCGCCACCCTCGTCTCCTCCTGTATCTGTTTTATGGCCACGCTTATCTCCTTCGTCGCCCCCATGGATCTCTCCGCAAGTCTTCTTATTTCGTCTGCAACGACCCCGAACCCCCTGCCGGCATCACCGGCTCTCGCGGCCTCTATCGCAGCGTTAAGGGCGAGGAGGTTCGTCTGGTCAGCTATCTCGTCTATGACCTCGACCACAGAGCCTATATCCTCGGAACGTTTCCCGAGCTGTCTTATCGCCGCCATGGTTTTTTCGGCGCTTTTCCCGATGTTCTCAAGGCTTTCTATGCTCTGGTAGATGGCCTTCCCTCCCTCTTCGGCCTCACTGAAGGCCGTTTGGCTTATTATGTCGGCACCGCTTATCCTCTCGGCGACCTCCCTCACAGTCGCGGTCATTTCCTCAAAAGTTCCGGAGGTCTCGACGACTATGGTCCTCAGAGATTCTGCGGCCCTTGAAACCTGCTCGATGGACAATAGAAGGTTGCCTACCGTAGAGGAAGTCTCGCCCACGGCGGACATCATCGATCCCGCGCTGCCGGCGGTCATCTCAAGAGAGGCGAGCATCGTCTCGATCGTGACCGCGGTCTGATCGACGGACTCAGCCATGTTCGAGACGCTCTTTCCGACCTGATCAAGCGAGGCCGCCATCTGACTTATCGTGGAAGACGTTTCATCCACGTTGGCTGCAAGAGACTCGGTGTTTCTTGCGACCTGCGCCATCGAAAATACCATCTGCTCCACGGACGATGTGGCCTGCTCGGTCGCCACGGCCTCTTCCTGCGCGGACTTGGTTATCCGGTCAGAACCGCCCGACACCTTCTCTGCTATAACGGCAACGTGATAAGATGACCTTACCGTGTTTCTCACGAGGTCCCTCAGGTTGGCGGCCATACCGTTCATAGACGAGAACAACTGACCGACCTCGCCCCGGGAGGCGCCTGCCGAGATTGCCGTCAGGTTTCCGCCGGACAGCCTTTTCATTCCTCTCAGGGCCTCTAATAACGGCCGGGCCACGCCGCGCATGATGAAAAAGCCCAGCGCTATTAACGTCATAGCCGCCATAACCGAAAAGGCGATCATGAGCGTAAGGGCATTGCGGGATATCCCTTCCGTTTTCTGCTCAAGCATGGACCTTTGGCCTTCTTCGTAACGGGCAAGCTCTCTCAGCGACTCGCTGGCCTTTTCGGACAAGGGGACCGAGCTGTTGGCATAAAGGGTTGCGGCATCAGGCGCCTTGTCCGCCGTGATCGAATCTATTACCGAATCGTCCGCCCGCTTTGCGTCCTGTGCGGCCTTTTTCACATTGTCGATTATCTTTCTGCCGTCCTCACTCTTTTCACTCTTGTCGACTTTGTCCAGCGCCTCTTCGTACGCCGTCCTGGCCGCCTGGATTTTGGCGAGCTCTTCCTGCTGCATCGACTTATCGTCCTTAAACAGAAGCAGCCTGGGCATTGAGCTCAGCATTACGGTCAGCGCCTCTCTTGCCTCTGAGACGTGATGCGCTTTTTCATTGCTGACCTTCAGGATGGGGGCAATGTCGCGGGTCTCTCTTGCGTTGTACAGACCCATCGATATCGCGAAAAGCAATAGGGCCAGTACGAGGCCGAAACCCACCCCTAACAAGACCCTTATCCTCATATTTTTATATCTTTCAGCATATGGTCGCGAAAACGAACGACATGGCTCAGACCTTCTGAAAACCTTCCACTTCACCCCACCAGCCCGTCTTCCTCATAATCTCTCCTCCCCTTCGGGCTTCATGCCCCTCGCAAGGGGCGATGCGGCGTCTTCCTCTCTGATCTCTATGTTCTCCCGCCTGATGAGCCTTTCCAGGTCGATCAATATCACAAGGTCGTTCCGAAGCTTACACACGCCTGTTATATAATCGCTGTCTATCTCGAGTACCTCCTCCGGCGCCTTTTCTATGGACTCCGATGACACCTTGATCACGTGCGAAACAGCATCCACAAGAAGTCCGATAGTCTTGTTGCCGGTCTCCACAACTATGATCCTTGATTCCTTTGTCAGGTCTTTTACCTGAAGCTGCAGCCTCTTTCTGAGGTTCAGCACAGGCAATATCCGCCCTCTCAGATTTATCACCCCTTCCATGTAAGAGAGCGAATTGGGGACCTTTGTGACCGTCCCTACGCGGATTATCTCCTGGACCTGGCTGATGGGAACACCGTAGTGCTCTCCGATGGTGAATGTAACAAGTTGAAGCTCGCCGGGCTGACTGTCCATTTCACACAGCACGTCTTCCGCAAGTCCCGACGGCGGCAAGGTTATCTTACCCATTTTCGGCCACCTCCCTTTTTCTATAAATAGACATAATGTCCACGATCAGAACTATCCTTCCGTCGCCTAGGATGGAAGCGCCCGCAATGCCATAGGACTTCCCGAGGGTGTCATCAAGGGGCTTTATCACAATGTCCTGCTGCCCCCGGAGCCGGTCGACGGCAACGGCGAGGCGTTTGTCCGCCTTGCCGATCACCACGAGATAAAATTTCTTCCGCCTCTTCTTTCCGACACCCAGAAAGCTGTTCAGCCTGATCACGGGCAAGACCGTGTTCCTGAACCGTATCACTTCGCGGTTGTTTATGACATGGATATCCTCGTCCTTTGCCTTGATACTCTCGTCGACGGCGCTCATCGGCATGGCATAGACCTCTCCCTCGGCCTCCACCATCAACGCGGGTATTATCGCCAGACTGAGCGGAAGCTTTATCGTAAAAGTCGTCCCCTCTTCCGGGGTGCTTGCCACATCGACAAAGCCGTTGAGCTTCGCGATATTCTTGCTGACAACATCGAGGCCCACTCCCCTGCCCGAAACCTCCGTGGCCTCCTGTCTTGTCGAAAATCCCGCCGAAAAGATCAGAGAGAGGACGGTCTCATTGTCCGGGGTCTCGTCCTGGGCGACCAGGCCGCGTTTCACTCCCTCATCCATCACGGACCTGAAATCGATCCCCTTTCCGTCATCCTTCACGGTTATGACGACATGGTTTGACTCCTGCGAAGCCGAGAGCACAATCCGGCCCTCACGTCCCTTGCCCTTCGCAATCCTCTCGCCCGGAGTTTCGATACCGTGGTCCACAGCGTTTCTTATCATGTGAAGAAGAGGCTCGTCGAGGGCGTCTATCACGGTCTTGTCGATCTCCGTGTCTTCCCCCTCGAATAGCAGCTTCATCTCCTTTCCCATCGACCGCGAGAGGTCCCTCACCATCCTCGGAAACTTATTGAAGACGTGCCTGACCGGCAGCATCCTCGCCTTCATAATGCCCTCCTGAAGTCCCGAGATGGTCTTGCCCATCGATTCAAGTGCCCCGTTGAGCTCGTTCGCCAGGGGTTTCGTGACGATTTCGGTCTTTATCTTTTCGCCCATCTGGTTCAGCCTCGTCTTAAAAATGACGAGTTCCCCAACGAGATTCAGAAGGTCGTCGAGCTTCTTGAAATCCACTTTGATCGTGTCGGTCTTGGTCCCGAGATACGACGTAAGCTCCACTTCCTCCCTGCCCGGGCCCGGAGCTGAGCCGCTCATAAACCTTTCGATGTCTAGGATCTTCTCCCCGAGGTCCGAACGGAGGGTGCGCTCCTTTTCAATCTCGTGAAGAGCGCCCCTTATGACATGCGCGCTTTCGAAAAGTACTTCAACCGCTCCGGAGAGTTCTATCTCCCCGTCAAGGACTTTCTTCAAGAGCTCTTCTATCTTGTGGACATACCTCTTGATGGCGTCGAAACCCATCATGCCGGAATTCCCCTTAAGGGTATGCAGGGAGCCCAGGACGTTCTGGATGAGGTCCCTGTTCATACCGTTCTTCTCGAAGGACAGGAGCGCTACGTCGAAGTCATTGAGGTGCCCCGCTGCGTCGTCCAGGTAATCGCGAATGAGTTCGTTATAATCCATATCCCAGCTCCCCCGGCCGCCTCAGGCTGAAGGGACGTTCCCGGCAGACGTCACAGCGTCCCTCTTGGCGACGACCTTCCCGATCAGATCATAGAGGTTTTCGGACTTGAAGGGTTTCACGATATAACCCCACGCGCCGAGATTGATCGCCCTTATCGTGTCCTCCTCCTTGCCTTCAGTGCTGACTACGATGATGGGTATCTTCCGGTGGACGCCCATTTCGTTGAGCTTCTGCATAAACTGGATCCCGTTCATAACGGGCATATTGATATCCAGCAGAATCAGATCGAAGCCCTCTTCCCTCGACAGGACCTCGAGCGCCTCAAGACCGTTCATCGCATCGATGAGCTTGCAATCCTTGAATCTCATGAGGACAAGTCTGTACATCTGATGAATTAATTTTGAATCGTCTACAATCAGGACCTTCTTTACGGAAGACATTTCGCACCTCCTCTTTTCTTATTGAGACCCACGGGTATGCCGCAGGACTGAGCCTTCATCGCAAGGTCGTTCATATCAATCGGCTTTTCATAATAATGAAAGGCGCCCCTCTTGTAAGCCGCGTCCTTCATCGAATCGGACCCGTATGCCGTCATTATTATAACAGGGGTCTGCGGGCGGACCTTTTTGATGTAACTAAGCAGCTCAAGACCTTCAATCCCGTATATGCCGCTCAGACGGATGTCAGCTATCACAAGATCGAACGCATAACGGTCAAGGGCCTCCTCCGCATCTTCGATCTTGCTGCTCGTTATCGCAACCACTTCGTCGCCGCTCAAGAGATGCGAAAGGCTCAGAAGGATTGACGGCTCGTCATCAACTATCAAGACTCTTTTCACCTTGGCCTCCTCTCAAAGAGTTTACTTTCAGGACTGTCAGGGTTGAAAAGCAAGATGAGTGCCAGTCAACGCAAGAAATTAGGAAGAGATTAAGGTCAAGACCTGGAAAGAAAAAATAAAGCTTTTTCGGGCTTCACCCCGGCGGAATGCAATGTTGGGGTTGACCCCTTGAACCTAAACCTGGATATTTGTTTGTCCGGAAACCGGACAGTGTGACCGGAAACCGGTCAGGAAAGTTGATATGACTTTATCTTTTCGTTCAGGGTCGATCTCGAGATGCCGAGGATCTTAGACGCCCTGGTCCTGTTGTTTCCGGCGGATTCAAGCACGTTCTTGATATGCATGCGCTCCACCTCGTCCAGCGTGAGTATGACCGCGCTATCAGCGGTCGGGTGGGAAGGCAGGGCCAGGAAGGAGCTTGTTATGACCTGTCCCTGGCAGAGGATCATTGCCCTTTCAATGACATTCTTCAATTCTCTTATGTTTCCCGGCCAGGCATATGCGCAAAGCGCGTTCGAGGCGTCCTTATCGATTGTCTTGACGACCTTATTCATGCTCGCCGCGCTCTCAGCGACAAAAAACTCTGCCAGAAGGGGAATGTCCTCGGTCCTCTCCCTCAGGGGAGGAATCATAATGGGCATCACATTCAGGCGGTAGTAGAGGTCCTCCCTGAAAACCGACCTCTTCACGCAGTCGCCGAGGTCCTTGTTCGTGGCGGCGACCACTCTGACGTCCGTCCTTATGTCCCTCGTGCCGCCGACCCTGCGGAAGGTCTTGGTCTCGATAACCCTCAGAAGCTTTGCCTGCAGGGCAAGAGGCATATCAGCGACCTCATCCAGAAAAAGCGTGCCGCCGTCCGCGATCTCGAGGAGTCCCTTCTTCGTTGTCTTAGCGTCGGTAAAGGCGCCCATCTCATATCCGAACAACTCGCTCTCGAAGATATTTTCGGGGATAGAGGCGCAATTTATATCGACAAAGAGCTTGTCGGCCCTCCTGCTCGATAAGTGGATGTTGCGCGCGACTAGTTCCTTGCCGGTGCCGGTCTCACCCTGTATCAGCACCGTCGTAGAATGGTTCTCCGCCATAAGGTTGATCATGCGGATAAGACCCTGCACCTGCCTGCTTCTTCCGACTATCGGATAGGGGGACTTCTTCGAAATCGAGACCTCCTGCTTTAGCCTCCCGATATTGGCGCTCCTGTCGACGACAATAAACAGCTCGTCCAGGTCGACCGGCTTCTGGAAGTAGTGCTCCGCCCCGAGCTTCATCGCCTCGACCGCCTCTTTTATCTCCCCGTAACCGGTCATAATGACCACTGCGATATCAGGGTGGACGGCTTTGAGTTGCTCCAGTATCGACATACCGGACATGTCCGGAAGATGGATATCCAGAAGGACCACGTCCGGGAGCTCTCTCAATGCAGTGGCCAGCCCCTCCTTGCCTGCATAGCAGTTGATAAATGTATAGCCCTTCTTTTCGAAAAGCGCCCTGAGACTAAGCGTTATCCCTTCCTCGTCATCGATCAGCAGAAGGCTCGGCATCGCCTTTCAGTATCACAAATAATGCGCCGCACTGTCAATAATTCGGTGCCCGGGGCGGCGGCCCTAATAAATGAGTCTCAGGGAATCCGGGGCGACGGTGATCCTGGCAGGCGTCCTGCCGACATAGTCTCCGTCAATCTGAATAGAGGCGCTGCCTTCAACATCGATGGAATAAGCCCTGCTATACGTTATGTCCTTGAAGCCGAGGTGCCTGCCCGTCAGGACACCGAAGGTATATCTGACCAAATCGACCTGTTTGTTGCCGTGCATGACGAATACATAAAGATCCGGATTCCCGAGTCTCGCGTCCGGCGTCACTTTGAAATTGCCGCCGTACTTCGACGCCTTGCCTATGATGCCGGAATAACCCGTATATCTCTTTCCGTCCAGCGTAAAGGCCAGGGGTTCGGGACAGTATTTCATGAGCGTCTTCACGCCTCCCAAAATATACGCCCCTTTTCCAGAGCATTTCTTCAAGGCGCTGCTCACGGAGCGCACTGTTTCGCCGTCGAAGCCTATCCCTGCCATAAGGAAGAAGTGGCGGGTGGCAGGCGCCGAATCTGAAAGAAAATCTATTTTGCCGACCGAGACAATATGAACATTCATCCTCAGGGCGACGCCGATTGCGCCCTCTATGGTCTCAGGCACATCCAGCTCCTTTGCCAGCACATTGGTCGTGCCCATGGGGAGAATAGCCATCGGTGCGCCTGTATCAACAATCCCGTTCATCACCTCGTTGAAGGTCCCGTCGCCGCCCGAGGCGATAATAAGAGACGGCCCGCTCTCCGCCGCCTCTCTTGCCATCTCCTCAGCGTCGCCCCTTTTGCCGGTGAGAAAGACCTTCACTTCACGTCCCGAGGAATTGAGCAGCTCCACCGCCTTCCTGATCTTCCGCTCAGAGGCCCTTTTTGCTATCGGGTTCGCTATGAGGATTATCGGCGAGCTCATCGGAAACAATTATATCCCTTATGGGTTCAGGTTTCCAGCAGGATCACATAAGAAATCTTGATTACACCCACACCATGACCGGTCTTTTTTCAAGATACTCGATGATCCGCTCTGTGTTTGCACCCTCCCTGACAAAAAAGACCCTCCCGCCTGACTGGCTGCCCTTCTCTTTTATGTTCGGTATGCGGACATAGCCGAGATTTCTTGAAGCCACATACCCGGTAGTGTAATCAGGGTCGTCCGACACGCACAACTCGGCAACCAAGTCCCTGTGCGATGCAACCTTTGAGGCTAAGATTATCGCCTCTCTTACCGTTGGCGTGTTGATGCCGCTTTCTGAAAGTCTTCTCTGCAACTTTCTTTCGGAATCCTTATCTATGCCCAGCCGCGACACTCTTATCCCCCTCTGTTTGTCGGTCTCCATGCGAGCCGCTGATTCGCATGAAATCAGGGCCGCGCCATGCATAGCCATAGATGCTACAACCCTGATACCCTTTCCTATCGCCTTGTCCGACACTCCCACGGAGGACAGAAGTCCGCTTATGATCTTCCGCGCTTCACCGGGACGGTCGCATTGAACAGTCGAGAACTGAAGCAAGGGGACCTCCCGCGGCTCCTGTTCAACCTTCTCCAACGTTATGACAACCCTGTCCGGCATACCCTTCTGGTGCTTCATCGCCCGGATAAAATACTCTTTCGCGACCCTGTCAACCTCCGGAAGCCCATAAAGTCCCTCCGCGCCGGATATATGGATTTCGTCTGCTTGCGGATCTTTGGCCTTCTTGACCTTTGGACCTTGACCTTTGAACTTTGCCTTTCTTGACGCCCTCATCCTGACGCTCCACATAGCACTAAAATACCACATATCGCAATGGCGCCGAAAGCTTGCACTTTGCTTCCAGTTTTGATAGGATTCTGAACAATCATGGACCCATTGGAGTTTATCTACTATCTTGGTTATTCCCTCAAGAAATCCCGCGATCTGAAGAACAGGAAGAGACTTCCCCGGCGGGTGATAAGCGTGGGGAACCTGACTCTCGGAGGGACAGGCAAGACGCCCGCCGTGATTGCTGTCGCCCTGGAGGCATTGAAGAGGGGATTTCGGCCCTGCATCCTCACACGGGGATACGGGGGAAAGGCAAAAGGGCCGTGCCTTGTAAGCATTGGAAACGGTCCTATAATGGATGTGGCGGCGGCGGGAGACGAGGCATCCCTTATGGCCGAGAGGTTGAGAGGCATTCCCATCGTCAAGTGCGGCGACAGATATGAGGGTGGGATGTTTGCGCTCGAGCGCCTGAAGTCCGAAGTCCCGGATTCAGGACCAGGGCTTCTCTTCCTTCTCGACGACGCTTTTCAGCATTGGAGACTTTACAGAGACAGAGATGTCCTTTTGATCGACGGCATGAATCCCTTCGGGAACAGAAAGTTGTTCCCCTCGGGTGTCCTGCGCGAGCCTCTGCATGAGATTAGAAGGGCTGACGTGATCGTGCTTACAAAAACAGGCCCCGGACCAGCCGGACGCTCTGACGTAACTGTTTTAAGGGACGAAATCAGCAGATACAATCCACATGCTCCGATTTACATGAGCGAGCACAGTCCGTCCCTCTTCAGGACCTTGTCGGACACGGAATTGCCCCTTGCGACTCTTTCAGGAAAAGGCGCATTCCTTTTTTGCGGTATCGCAAATCCCGTCTCTTTCAGGGAGTCTCTGGCCGGAGTCGGAGTTGATGTGAAGGGATTTCTTGCATATAGGGACCACCACAAATACAGGGCCGAAGACTTGCGCCGGATCAAGGAAGCCGCGCAGAAATCGGGCTCCGACTGGATTGTTACGACCGAAAAAGATATAATTAAAATGTCGGATTTGGGACCGCCTGAAAACCTTGTGGCGTTGCGCATTGAATTCAAGATCGAAGAAAGCTTTTATAAGACAATATTCAGCGGGGATTAGATGGTCAAATACATAAATGTGAGGAGCAGGGCGAGGAACGAATTCATAGATATAACCGACAAGATCCAGGAAGCGATCAAAGATGAGGGGATAACGAGCGGGATATGTTATATCTATGTGCCCCACACGACGGCCGGCGTCACCATCAACGAGGGGGCCGATACCTCCGTTCAGAGAGATATACAGGCCGCCCTGAGCAGACTCATTCCGTTTGAGGCGGATTATTCCCACAGGGAGGGAAACGCAGACGCCCACATCAAATCTACCCTCGTCGGGATTTCAAAGATCGTCTTCGTGGAGGACGGAAAACTCCTCTTAGGGACGTGGCAGGCAATCTACTTCTGTGAATTTGACGGGCCGAGACACAGAAGGGTAGCCGTCAAGATCGTAAAGGCTGTCAAGGCAGCTTCATAACCATTTTTTTCTTCCATTTTCTTCAACGAAGACGTTAGAATATCTGATTCCATGCCAGGAGGTTTGAACTATGCCGAGAAAGAACTATTATTTCACCTCTGAGTCAGTGACCGAGGGACATCCGGATAAAATAGCCGATCAGATTTCAGACTCTATATTGGACTCCATTATGTCGAAGGACCCTACGGGCAGGGTCGCGTGCGAGACGCTGGTGACGACCGGGCTCGCCTTTGTCGCGGGAGAGATAACGACCAACTGCTACGTCGATATCCCTTCCATCGTGAGGGAGACGATCAGGGACATCGGATACACAAGGGCAAAATACGGCTTCGACTACGAGACCTGCGCGGTTGTGACCTCAATACACGAACAATCGTCCGATATCGCGATGGGCGTCGATACCGGCGGGGCAGGCGATCAGGGCCTTATGTTCGGCTTTGCCTGCAATGAAACTCCGGAGCTGATGCCCATGCCTATAATGCTCGCCCATAAACTCGCGATGAGGCTCACCGAGGTCCGGAAGAAAGATATCCTCGGATACCTCCGTCCCGACGGCAAGACCCAGGTGACCATTGAATATAAGGACGGAATGCCTCACAGGATCGATACTATAGTGGTGTCGACCCAGCACAGCCCTGATGTAATAATGAAGGACATGAAAGAGGACATCATAGAGAAGGTGATAAAACCGGTGGTCCCGCCCGAGCTCTTCGATGAAGAAAAGATCAAGTATTACATAAATCCAACCGGCCGCTTCGTAGTCGGGGGCCCCATGGGAGACACCGGCCTCACCGGCAGGAAGATCATAGTCGACAGCTACGGCGGGGTCGGCAGTCATGGCGGCGGATGTTTTTCCGGGAAAGACCCCACGAAAGTGGACCGCTCGGGCGCTTATATGGCGAGGTATATCGCCAAGAACCTCGTCGCTGCCGGGATCGCAGACCGCGTGGAGGTGCAGATCGCATATGCAATCGGCCTGCCCGAGCCGGTCTCGATACTTGTCGACACCTTCAGGACGGGTAAACTGCCTCAGGAAGATATGGTGAGGCTCATAAGAAACAACTTCCCCCTGTCGCCCAAGGGGATAATAGACGCCCTTGACCTGAGAAGGCCTATTTATAGGAAGACCGCGGCCTATGGCCATTTCGGGCGCAGCGACAATGATTTCACATGGGAGAGGACGGACAAGGCCGCAGCGCTGAGGAAAGAAGCAAAACTGTAAATACTCAGGTTAAGGCTAAGGCAAAGGTTGAGAACTTACTTAATCTTGACCTTAACCTCAGCCTAAACCTTATATCCGGAGGATGAACTTGGTAAAGCACGATGTAAAAGATCTCGCCCTGGCGAGGAAGGGCAAGTTGCGCATAGAGTGGGCCGCGCAGGAAATGCCGGTCTTGAAGAGCATCACGGACCGCTTCAGAAAAGAGAAGCCCTTAAAGGGAAAGCGCCTGGTGGCCTGTCTCCATGTGACCACAGAGACGGCAAGCCTGATGGAGACGCTCAAGGCCGGAGGGGCGGAGATCTCCCTCTGCGCATCCAATCCATTGAGCACCCAGGACGACGTGGCGGCCTCTCTGGTCAAACATTCTGGGATCTCGGTGTTCGCCATAAAGGGAGAAGACACAAAGACATATTACAAACACATCAAGGACGCGCTTGCCCTCAGACCCCAGATCACCATGGACGACGGCGCCGATGTCGTCTCCACGCTGCATAAAGAAAGAAGAGATCTCCTTAAAGGCGTCATAGGCGGGACGGAAGAGACGACCACTGGCGTCATAAGGCTTAAGGCGATGGCCGCCGACGGGGCCCTTGCCTACCCCATCGTTGCTGTCAATGATGCTTATACCAAGCACCTATTCGATAACCGGTACGGCACCGGCCAGAGCACTACGGACGGCATCATCCGGGCGACGAACAGGCTCATCGCCGGCGCGGTTTTTGTTGTCTGCGGATACGGCTGGTGCGGCCGCGGCACCGCCATGAGGGCGAAGGGACACGGGGCAAGGGTCATCATAACCGAGGTCGATCCCTTGAGGGCGCTTGAGGCGACCATGGACGGATACGAGGTCATGCCCTTTGCCGAGGCGGCCGGGATAGGAGACATCTTCGTGACGGCCACAGGTGATATAAACGTCATCTCGAAAAACTGCTTCCCTCTCATGAAGGACGGCGCGATAGTCTGCAACACCGGACATTTCAATGTCGAAATAGATATCAAGAGTCTCAGGAAGATGTCGAAGGCGAGGAGGGCCATGCGGGATTATGTCGAGGAATACACCCTCAGGAGCAAGAAGCGGATATACCTCCTGGGAGAAGGTCGCCTCATAAACCTTGCCGCTGCAGAAGGGCACCCCTCCGCAGTCATGGACATGAGTTTTGCGAATCAGGCGCTCTGCGCGGAATATATGGTAAGAAATGCAAGGAAGCTCGAAAAGAGGGTCTACAGCGTCCCGGAAAAGATCGATAAGGAGATCGCCCGTCTCAAACTGAAGGCAATGGGGATAAGGATAGACACCCTCACCCCGGAACAAAGGAAATACCTGAAGAGCTGGGAGATGGGGACGTAATGAAATCGCCTACAGTAAGTTGTTCGTCATTCCGGGCTTGACCCGGAATCCAGTTACGTTGTTCTATTTCCTGAAAAGTCGCTGGATACCGGCTTTCGCCGGCATGACTTCAACGTCTCATCAATATAGAATTCCATAAGGGCAGTGTTTGATCTCTTCACAGTCGCAGAGCATTTCACGCCCGAGGGCAGGGTTGTTGATGTCCGCGAATTCGGCAGCGGCAATATCAATGACACCTTCCTGGTCACGCTGAATCCACCGGAGGGAAAGAGGTTTGTCCTTCAGCGCGTCAACACGCGCGTGTTTCATCAGCCACACCTCGTCATGCGCAATATGCGCATCGCCGCAGAGCATATCGAAGGACGCCTGAAACAAAAGCCGCTTCCGGCCGGCAGACGCTGGGAATTCCCTCTAATCCTTTTTACAGATAACGGCGGCGACCACTGGACCGACCCGGAAGGGTCCTTCTGGCGCGCTGCCGGCCTTATTGAAAACGCGCGGTCTTTCGATACTATACGGAATCTCGATCACGCCTGCGAAGTCGGATATGCGGTTGGTGTTTTCCACGCCCTCCTCGCAGACCTGCCCCCGGAAAGACTGTCCGACACGCTGAAAGGGTTTCATGTTACCCCCCTTTATCTGAGGCGCTATGACCATGTCCTTCAGAAGAAAGAGAGAATGGACAAATCACCCGAAATGACTTATTGCCAAAGATTTGTGAGTAAGCGGCGTCCATGGGCGCACGTGCTTGAGGATGCGAAGGCGACGGGCAAACTCCTTCCCCGCCCGATTCACGGAGATCCGAAGGTAGACAATATAATGATCGACGACTCGACGGGGCAGGCCGTAGGCATCGTCGATTTGGATACAGTCAAGCCGGGGCTCGTACATTATGACATCGGTGACTGCCTGCGCTCGGGCTGTAACGCTACAGGAGAAGAAGCTGAACTTTGGCAGGAAGTGCGTTTCGATACAGACCTCTGCCGCGCCATCCTGAGGGGCTATCTCGCAGCAGCGGGAGAGTTCCTCACATCGGATGACTTCGACTACTTCTACGATTCAGTGCGCCTGATAGCCTTTGAGCTCGGCCTGAGATTTCTTACAGACCACCTGGAGGGCGATCTGTATTTCAAAGTAAAGCTGCAAGGGCAGAACCTTACGAGGGCGCTCATGCAGTTCAGGCTTGTAGAGAGCATCGAGTCGCAGGAAAACGCTATCCGTACAATCCTAGGGGAGATAAGACAGGCGGCCTGATCTTTCCCGGGGCTGCCCGACTACCCGAAGCGGCGTTATGCTTCCTTGCCGGCTTCGGTAAGTTTCCTGCCCATCGCTTTGACGATATCAGAGCGCGAGATAAGTCCTACGAGTCTCTGGTCCTTGTCCACCACAGGAAGCCGCCGTATCCTCCGGCTGTCCATGAGCCGCACCGCCTCGCTGATTTCGGTATCGGCGAATACGGTGATGGCTGGGGATGTCATAATATCTCCCACGAGGTGTCCGATCTTTCGCTCCGGAAGCGGATGCCCGACGATAGACCGCAGGAGCTCCTTGAACGTGTGCGCCCTCCTCGAACCTACCATAGAGACAACGTCTGCCTCCGAGACAATGCCGACCACGCGGTTCTCCCTGTCGACTACCGGCAGTCCGCTGATATTCTTTTCCGCAAGAAGCCTCACGGCATTGCTGATATCGTCATACTTGCTGACCGAAAGCACATCCCGCGTCATTGCATCGCGGACCCGCATGGCGGAGGCAACCCGGGCCTGCGCATGCCTGCATGCGATGGAGTAGATCTTTTGCAGGTCGTCGGCCGTAAGGGTCAGGCCGAGCTTCATCTCCCTGGCCGCCGCCTCGACATCCTCGTCGCAAATCTCATTCAGCAAACATTCAAGATCGAAATCATCCATGTCATCACCCGCCTCGTTCAAGTTTGTATACATAATAATGACTGAAGCGCAAAGATGCAAGAGGGGACTTTTGCCGGCTCCGCCGGAAGAGGCAGGGACAAGGAAACGACAAGAGTTGTTATAATTAATGACTTTCGGGAGAAGAACCGGTCTATGCAAAGAATAAACCTCAAGGCGCTTTCAAAGCAGGAGATGGACGCATTCGTCAAAGAGCAAGGTCTTCCTGCCTTCCGGGCGAAACAACTCCTTCACTGGATATATGAAGGGAGGATCGGATCAATAGAGGAGATCACCGAATTGTCGAAGGACCTGAGGAGAAGCCTCTCCGGAGTTGCGTTTATAAGCAGTCTCAGGTTGCTCGACAGGCAGACCTCCGCGGACGGCACCGAAAAATTCCTCTTCGGACTCGAAGACGGCGAGAGCATAGAGAGTGTGCTCATACCTGACAAGGACCGTCTGACGCAATGTATCTCCTCCCAGGTCGGCTGCGCCATGGGCTGCCTGTTCTGCCTCACTGGGAAGCTCAAACCAAAGCGCAATCTCAGGGCATACGAGATCGCGGACCAGGTGCTTTCGGTGAACAGGCTCATTCAGGGCAGGGTCACAAATATCGTTCTTATGGGGATGGGCGAGCCGCTTGCGAACTTTGACGAGGTGGTCGAGGCATTATGGAGGATGGCGGGACCCATGAAGATCTCGAAAAGGAAGATAACCCTCTCCACCTCCGGCATCGCCCCGAAGATACTCGAACTTTCGCAGAAGGCGCCAAGCGTCAATCTCGCGATATCGCTCAATGCGACCACGGATGAGGTGAGAGACAGGATCATGCCTATCAATAAGAAATATCCCTTGAAGGTCCTTATGGATGCCTGCAGAAGATTTCCGCTTGAGCCGAGGAGGAGGATAACTTTTGAATATGTGATGCTAGGCGGCGTCAATGATTCGGCGGACGACGCCAAACGTCTTATAAAACTCCTGAAGGGCGTTCCCTGCAAGGTGAACCTGATCCCGTTCAATCCCTTCGCAGGATGCGATTTCGAGCGTTCACCGGACGAGGCGGTAGCCCGATTTCAGGAGATCCTGTTGGAGGGCAATATTACCGCGCTCATACGGAAGAGCAAAGGCCAGGACATCCTCGCGGCTTGCGGGCAGCTGAAGGCGGGATACGGTCCGGGCTGAAACATCTCCAGAAGCACCGGAGAACGGCCTGGCAGTGAGAAAAGACCTTGACGCTTTCGTCAAGAATAGGCTCGATGAGGTTCTTTTGATCATGCATGCCGACCCGCCCGGCAGAAGTGTCTTGAAGAATTTCGGGGCACGGAGATTTGTCCTTACGACCGATAAGGATTATGAAACCGTATCGAGATATGCTAGGTAAATCGGTCTCGATCTCGCTACCTGTGATTACATTTAATGAAAAATAAAGAAGGCGGTAGCGGCACATGCCCTGTTCAGGATCTCTCCCGCCACTTAGCTTTTTTCGGTCCCGGTGCTGTTTTCCCTTTCCATGAAGCTTTCGGGGTTGAGCCGATACTCGCTCGGGGTGTAGGACGGTCTCTAGTCGTGAGGTAGTCCGGACACCGGGCGCCATTCGAAAAAGTGTTATCTTTATCACAACACAGAACCTGAAGAAAATCTTGACTTAAACTTTGTTCTTTACATCAAATACTTTTTTATGTATATTAATCTTAATAATAATAATATAAGTAGAAGAGGGCATAGATCGTTCCGTGCCTCTTAATTTTTTTTGTTTCGGAACGAGGGGGGCAAGTTGAATATATTAAAAATTGGCATTACGACAATTCTTCTCATTACCGCAATTCTTTATTCCATTTTGATTGCTTGTATTCACCATCACATTGATCTTAAGAACCATCCTAAATGTATTATTTGCGAATTCGCCTCCTCTTATTCATCTGCGAAAGGAGCGTCGCAGCCATCCATCATCCGTTATGAAACCTCAAGGACCCATGTCGTTTTCGAAAGACTGAGCGCTCGCTGTGTAACTATTGTCTCATCAAAGGAATTCCGAGGCCCGCCTATTAGCTTTTCCCTCTGATTCTATCGGAAATTAGATTCAATCCAAAGTAGATTACTTTCAAAATCAGCCGTCGAATTCGAGGCGTGGAAACATGCTTCTTGCAGACAAAAAAGAGAAATCGCCGCGGTACCGGACCGTAGGGAGCACAAATGAATAGATTTTGTCCTAATGTTTTCTCTTTGCTATTTACGATATTATCGCCCTGCATCGGCTTCGCCCGTGGGCCGGTTCATGGCGCAACTGCAGGTTTTGATGAATAAGCGTCCACCAATAGCCAAGATAACACGGCCTGCCATGTCGAATATCTTGCAGAGGGAAAGGCTATTTAGCCTGCTCGATGCGGAAATAAGCCGTCCCGTTGTCTGGGTAAATGGGCCTGCTGGTGCAGGGAAAACAACCCTCATCGCCAGTTATCTTGACGCCAGAAACATTCCTTCTCTGTGGTATCAGGTGGATTCAAGAGATTCGGATCTTGCGACTTTTTTCTATTATATGGGTAAGGCGGCTCGAAACGCGGTACCTAGAAAAAAGAAGCCGCTCCCTGTTCTGACACCTGAGTATATGCTCGGTGTGCCTGCTTTTACAAGACGTTTTTTTGAAGACCTCTTCAGCAGGTTGAGGCCTCCCTGCGCCCTAGTATTGGATAATTATCACGAGGCGCGGGCAGAGGGCTTTCATGACGTAATCGCAAACGGCCTTGCTGTATTACCGGAGGGGCTGAGGGTCTTCTTGATAAGCAGGTCTGATCCTGTGTCCCAAATGTCCGCGTTTATAGCAGGAAGTAGATTGCTGCTTATCGGATGGAACGACCTCAGATTCACCAAAACCGAGTCTGAAGAATTTATTCACAAGCGAATTGGCGACGTATTTCCGCTGGGCAAAGAACAAGAACTCTATGACGTGACAAAAGGATGGGCGGCCGGGCTCGTGCTCTATATGGAGACGGTGAAGCGAGACCGGCGGGGCCTTTATCACTTGTCACGCATAAGCGAACTCTCTTTATCTGCCATATTCGACTATTTTTCGACCGAGATATTCGAGCAAACTGATCCCGAGACACAGATAGTCCTTTTAAAAACATCTTTGTTGCCGGTGATAACTGAGTCCATTGCTACCACGCTCTCCGGCTCTGATCACGCGGGGATAATATTGTCAGGTCTGGGCAGAAGCCACTATTTTATTGAATTGCTTCCCGGTAATGAGATCACTTTTCAGTTTCATCCCCTCTTCAGGAGATTCCTCCAGTCTCAAGCAAAGCTACGGTTCGAACCTGATGAGCTCGCGATTCTCAAGAAGCAGGCCGGAGCGATGATCGAGGAGAATGGCTTTATTGAAAGCGCCGTTGACCTTTACATCGAGTCTCGGGACTGGGAGTCCATCACGAGAGCTGTGATGAACTATGCAGGTCCACTTGTCGCAGCGGGGCGCGCTCAGACAATCACGAAATGGCTTTCGGCCCTTCCAAGGGACTTGATAAAGAACTCACAGTGGCTGCTCTACTGGTCCGGCATATGCCACATGGGATATGACCTTGCCGGCGCACGCATCGAACTCGAACAGGCGTTTAACCTTTTCACAGTCACAAATGATAATGTAGGCATGGTCTTGTCATGGTCCTCCCTTATCGATGCCTTCATGGCTGAGTGGAACGACTTTCATCCCCTCGACGATCTGATATCTGTCTATTTTGAAAGGGTCGAGGAGGTTCTTTCGACAAATACTCCGGAGGTCCAGATAAGGGCCGCAAATGCGATCAGCCTTGCGCTTCTCATTCGCAGACCGGATTATCCGCGGACAGCGGAATTTATTGAGCGCTCGGTTTCTCTCGCGATACAAACCAATGTTGCCAATAGCAGTCTGTTCGCAATGATGGTCGCAAATATATATTATTCCTGGATAGGCGATTTTCGTCAATGTGATGCCTTGCTCGAACAGGTCAAGCAATTGACATCTTCACCTCAGACATCGAATTCGGAACAGCTTTTGTCACGCGTTATGCTTGCTGGAAGGCACTTATGGTATGCGTCAACCGCGGAAGAGTCGGCAAAGAGAATTTCCGAAGGCCTGGAATTCGGCGCAGCAAAAGGTCTGCACTTCTGGGACCACATGTTTTTTGCCCTCGGGATCTACAGCTTCTTGATCAAAGGTGAGATGGCAAAGGCAAAGCGGTATCTTGAAGAGATGAGCTCAACGCTTAGTCCGTCACGTAAGGAAATATATGTCGCATATCATATAGTGAATTGTTTGTACGAATTCTTGAGAGGGAACTTCTCTGGAGCATTAGATAGCGCCGAGATTGGGTTGAAGTTTGACGAAAAAACGGGCTACATATTCGCAAGGATAGTCCTCCTGTATGCGACGGCTCAGATTCTTCACGCGCTCAGCGACAACAGAGCTGAAGAGTATCTGGAACGGGCTTTCGAGCTGTCCATTCTTTCAAAGAGTTCTGTCCTGGAGTTCCAATGCAGGCTCGCACGGGCGCAATTCGCCTTGGACAGTGGACAAGAGAAGTTGGGCATAGAACTTTTGCTGGAAGCCTTGTCTCTGGGGAAAAAGCATGGATATTTCCAACTCCTTTGGTGGTGGGATCCTGTTGCCATGTCCAACCTTGCTGTCAAGGCGCTCGAATATGGCACAGAAACTGATTATGTCCTAGATCTGATTCGCATCAGAAAGCTTTCTCCTGAGCAGCCGCCGGTGCATGTCGAAAAATGACCGTGGCCCGTCAAAATACATACCCTTGGAGGGTTCCTACTCGAAAAGGATAGTGCGCCCCTAAAATCCGCCGGAAAGGTTCAGCAGAAGCCATTGGCTATGCTCAAAGCGATTATTGCGTTCGGCAGTAAGGAAGTAAGCGACGAGCAATTGACAGATGCCCTCTGGCCGGAGGCAGACGGTGACGTCGCAAGCCTCTCCTTCAGGACAACTCTTCATCGCTTACGACAACTGATTGGCCAGGAAGGCGCGATAGAACTTAAGGAAGGGCGCATAACTCTTTCTCCGCTATACTGCTGGGTCGATGCCTGGGCATTTCAGCGCCTCGAGGAAAAGTCGGAAGAACTCTGGAAAGACTACAGGACAAATCATAGAATAAAAAGCGATACGGCCGGGATACCCGAGCTTATCAAGGCATATGAAAATGCGGTGGATATATACAGAGGCGAGTTTCTTCCCGGTGACCACAAACTGTCTTGGACGATTTCGATGAGAGAGCGGTTAAAGAGCAAGTTCATCCGTCTCATCGGCAGATTAGCCAGTTATTATGAGCAGGGAGGACAGTGGGAAAGGGTAGTAGAATGCCATGAGAGGGCACTCGAAGTGGATGATCTCCAGGAGGAATTTTACAGACGCCTTATGCTCGCCTTCCATAAAATAGGGAAAAATGCCGAAGCATTGGCAACGTACGAGCGCTGCCGCAAAATACTTTCCTTGGTCCTCGGGACCGAACCATCTCCTGAGACCGAAGCCCTTCGGAATAAGATAAGAAACTCAAAATAGGCTTTCTTCTTCCGCGCCCTATCTCTTCAGTAACAAGGCTTGTCGTTCACCGGCATTTGCCCTCCCCGTCAAAATATGTATCAAATCTGTAACATTCCATCCGGTAACGTTTACATTAACAATTCTTGATCTGGAGGCCTATTTGAGGAACTTTATTGTTCGGATCTACCGTTATGAGAAAGATAATCCACAAAAGATTGTGGGTGTTGTGGAAGAGCCCGAAATTGAAGGGAAAAGGGCATTTATCAATCTCGATGAACTGTGGGGGATACTGAATCCTATGAGCAGGGGGGAAACGATTCTGGGGAATGATGACAATCCTGAACAATAGAAAGACTATCTATGAAAGGAGAGGGAGATGATCAAATTGAGGCAAATCGTTTTTGTTGCGGTCTTGTTTGCATCCGTGTTTGTTTCTTTTCCGGTATATGCCGGAGAGGAAGAGCCGTATGTGGATAATTCGAGGACAACGCAGAAACTGGAAAGTTTAAGGCATAACAATAACCATCCTAAACCTGTTGCTACAGTCTACGAGTTCAGAAGCAGTGTGCCGGAGATAAACGGAAGAGCAGCCACAGATATGTTCACTACAGCTCTTATCAAATCTGGTTCATTCACGGTCGTGGAGCGGCAACGGCTGAGTGAAGGAGTAGTCCGGGAAAAGCAACTCAATGCACAAGGACTAACGACTGGAGACACGGCCAACCAGAAACTTGTCGGAGCGCAGGTGATTTTTGAAGGAACGGTAAGTGAGGCCAATGCCGGAGAAAGACAGAGCGAAGGCGGCGTATCAGTCGGCGGAATGGATGTAGGAGGTTCATCTACGACAAACAGCATTGGGATCGACGTAAGGATAATCGATGCCCGGACCGGCGTTGTCGTCGATTCCGTAGATGTCAGAAAGAACATAGAATCCTCCGAACACGGGGTTTACGGGATAGGCAACCTGGCGCAATCCATTGCCGCCCTTGGAGGGAAGTCGGTCCCCCTTAATCCCGATGCAAGATACAAGTCATCGAGAAAGGAGGGCGTGGATAAGGCATTGAGGTCATGCATTGAGGCCGCGGTTTATGAACTTATACGGCAGATGTAAACAGGAATGAGACTCCGAGTTCGTTCGTTGCTGGACGGAAAGGGAAGATGGTGGTAAAAGACGTGGAAAGTTTGACTAGTGTGGAAATAACTCAAACAATATCAAAGGAGGAATCAAGAGTCATGAAAACACGGAATATGAAGAAACTGTTTTCGCTGGTCGGTATTCTTTTTGTCATTTCTTTTTCGGCATCAGCCTATGGAGTTGATTGGGGTCAGGCACCAGCGCCAATCCAGCAGCAGCAAAAAATGACGCTTCCGGAGGGAAAGGCGGCATTGGCGGGATGTGCAGCTATTCGTTGCCCTGAGGGGTTTACACTTAATTATTGCAGGGGTGCAGGAGATTATAGCTGCAAACGCGCAAGGCCGGCAAACCCCTGCGCCCCAGGATATCAGGTTGTATGGAATCTGGAGGCGCCTTGTACTAGAGATTACACCTGCGTAGCGCAGCCGCCTGCTAATTTGCCGACATGTCCACAAGTGAAGGGGGAAATGGGTCAGTTGATAGGTACTCGCCCATTCGGAGATGGCTGTTCTGTGGGCTGCGAGCAGGTGCCCAAATAGGTGAGATGTTGCATGTTACCTGATAGAAGAGGGTTGGTTGTCTAGGAATGGAGGAGTGTGCCGAGGTGGGGAATACAGCTAACGGAGCTGTGATTGCAAGGCAAATGTTTGCAATGCGGGAAGAATCTCACGATTGAATGCTTTGATATCAGAGGGGGGAAAAGTTGATGAAAAGATCAATCAATGAACTATAAGGTCCTGAGAATAATTACACCAAAACGACCCGTGAAAGATGAGGAGAAGATTAAGCCGTTTGCTAATCCCCGTTCATGGTAAGAAAAGAAGGCCGGATACGGACACAGATCTGTGAACATCGACAGCAACCCGGCCAGTTGGGATTGAGATGATTATTTGCCCGGAGATTGACGAGTGCGGGAATAACTCAAGAACAATCCCTAAAAGGAGGAACCAAGAATCATGAAGGCGCGTAATAGGAAAAATCTGGAATTGTTGCTGGTCGGTTTTCTTTCTGTGATCTTTTTTTCTGCACCAGCCTTTGGAGTTGACTGGGGTCAGGCGCCAGCGCCAATCCAGCAGCAGCAAAAAACGACGCTTCCGGAGGGAAAGGCGGCATTGGCGGGATGTGCAGCTATTCGTTGTCCTGAGGGATATCAACTTGACTATTGCAAGAGTACTTTAGATTACGGCTGCCAACGCACAAAACCTGTTAATCCTTGTCCCCCTGGGTATGCTCAGCTCGGTGGCTGCTCAGGAGAGTCCGCTTGTTCCTTTGAGTGTGTAGCGCAGCCGCCGGCTAACTTGACATGCCCACCCAACTCTCATCTTTCCAATTCCTATACAGATAGAGCTTGTTTTTTCAGCTGCGAGCCTGGAGCTCCTATGAAGTAATTTAACAACTCGAACTGTTTCATGAGCAGAGGGGAGGAACTAAAAATCATGAAAACGTCTAAAAGAAGAAACCTGAGGTTATTGCCGGTGGGCTTTCTCTTATTCATCTTATTTTCGGCATCAGCCTTTGCGATTGACTGGGGTCAAACACAAGGAACTATTCAGCAGCAGCCAAACACAGTCAAGGAAAGAACTGTACCACAGGTGACCGGGCCTGCTCAAAAGAAAGTGGATGCGCTCTCGCAAGGACCGCCATGCGAAGCGGGCTCCCTGTCGACTTCAACGGCCGAGGTCCTGGATGAGGTGACCATAAGCGGCAAAAGATTGGATGCGGATTGTCACGCTGATTTTGTGGACAGCCGCGGGAAGCTTTATCCCGCCAAGAATATCGTTATAAATACAACGTCCCTTAAGGTGATTGTGCCGGTCGAGGCCGGGGATGCATGCGCGCTGGGTTGCACGCTGCGCATGACAGCAGTGAGACCCAACAAAGAGGTGAAATCCTTCCCTTTCACTGTAAGTAAATCCGTTCCCGTATTGAAGAGTCTGTCGCCGACTTCAGCTTATGCGGGAGATAAGATCACGGTTATAGGGGGCAATTTGCGGCCCGCGACTCCCTCTTGTCAGTGGGCCGTGCGTGTCCGGTTCAATGATTACCGGCAGGGTAATCCGGCACTCGGGGATGCCGGAGTCTGGCATAACCCCAATGACGATCCTTTTAAGGACGTTCCTGTCACCTGGGAATACAGCAACTGGCAGACGTATGAAGGCAAGCTGAGTTTCATAGTTCCGGACATTTACTCACCTGTCGCCAATGATTCAAATGCCCTTGCAAGCCGGAAGAATTATGTGAAGGAAATCAGCATTCTCCGTTGTAACCTGGCAAGCAATGAGCTTGCAATGCAAATAAACGATAAGCCTGTTACACCGCCACCACAGCCGACGGTCCATAGCTATCTCGGCTACACGTATGTCAAAAACCCTAGCTGCGATGCAGATCCTACACAAACCGCATATCCGTTTGGGATTCTCAGGTCTGATAAGGATGGTTTCTTCTGCTGCTCACCGACTACTCAGGATACTAAGAACAGATGCTTTTCAAAAGAGGCTCAGTTTACGCCTCATTGCGATCCAGAAGCCGGGGAGGCGCTTGTGCTTAAGCCATGGGGATGTTATCGCCTGAACAAAAACTGATGACATTGAATAAGGAGGTCAGGAAGGGAATAGAACCGGGACCGGTCGAAATTATGGCTGGCTGACAAATACCGCCTAAATCCGGCCAGTTGGGATTGAGATGATTATTTGCCCGGAGAGATTGACGAGTGTGGAAATAACTCAAGCAATATCAAAGGAGGAATCAAGAATCACGAAAACGCAAGATATGGAAAACGTGCAAATCTTTCTGGCAGTTTTTCTATTTGTCCTTTTCTGTGCGGTATCTGCCTTTGCGATTGACTGGGGCCAGGCGCCGGGAGCGAAGGCGCCCGCGCTGGAGCAGCCGGCGTGGGGACAGCAAGTTCACCCCGCACAACCTGTTCAGACGGACTGTAGTTCACCACTCAGCTTCGTCACTTCACATTACCTGCCCGACGCTGCGCTTCTTCAGAATTACCAATTCCAGTTCCAGACAACCGGTGGTGTGCCGCCTATCACTTATCATGTGATTCTTAAAACTTTTAGACCTTATCCTCCCAGTGAGGATGTAGCCATGAGCGACTCGGGCCTTCTCACATTCAAGCCTGTAAAAGAAGGAAAGTATCATTTCGCTGTCGTGGCGGATGATAGCTGTAAGGATCCACAAACAGGCGCTAATCAGCACATTGGGACTGAGTTTTTCATTACTGTAAAGCCGCCGTCTGTCAGCGGCGGAGCGAATATGCTCAAGGGCAACGTTCCCACGATAAACCCAAATATGCCCAAGAGCCTTAGATGACAGTCAGACTAACCGACATAAGGAGAGAATGTTTATGAAAAGACTTCCAGACACTTCGGGTCGCTTTCTCCTTCTTGTAATGATCGCATGGCTTTCTTTTGCTGTTGCTGCGATTTCTTCTGGTAGAGAAAGGGTATCAATTTGACGTCAGCTCCCTTGGCTAAGAGGTAAGACGATGCCCAATTACTTTAACGAGAAGTATGCCCGAGATGCCGTTATAGAGTGGGAGCTGGGTCCTGCGGATTAACAAAAGATCATTGCGAAGTGAATCAATGTCTTAGGGAGACAAGGAGGAAATATGAATAGATTTATAGCAATACTGTTATTTACGCTGCTTCTGTCATCGCCTGTCTACGCAGGTTGGCTTGACAGCGTAACAGGAGGCCAGGGCATGGCAAAGGGTACGGGCGCTCAACCACAACAGTCGGCTCAGGGAGACAAGGGCGGCACGCAGGCAGTTAGGCAACCTAATCCGGGGCAACCAGCCGGTAATGAAGGCTCTGCTAAAACTTCTGGAAAGGCTGATGGCAGTCAGAGCACTGGCGGGTCCGGCGAACCGGATGCGGCAGGGAGCAAGGACCACCCTCTGGTCTCAAGAATGCCAGGATTCTTTATCCATGACTATGACGAGAAGGAATTTGATTCTGTCAAATTTGTTAATCAATATTCTCAGGAGGTATCAATTGAAGGCCATAAGTACTATATAAGATATTTTCTCAAGGCAGGCGAGAAAGCGCCAAGCGAGCTACAGGTAGTCCGCAATGTCCAGAATGCGATCAAAAAGATAGGCGGCAGTGTGTTGTTTGAGGCGAGCGGAAACAAGTCGACGATGAAGGTGAATAACGGAGGAAAAGAAACATGGATCAAGGTTCTCTCGTTTGGGAATATTTACGAACTCACAATCGTTGAAAAAGAAGGAATGAAACAGGACGTCATCGCCACTGCCGAGATATTTAATACCGATATTAAAAGGACAGGGCACACAGCGGTGTACGGTATTTATTTTGATACCGGAAAGTCGGACGTCAAGCCTGAATCTGACGCGGCCATAGCCGAAATTGCCAAACTGCTCAAAACAGAGGACATACGTCTCTATGTTGTGGGCCATACGGATAACACGGGCAGTTTTGATTCCAACATGAAACTATCGCAGGCCCGGGCCGAGGCGGTGATGAATGCGCTTGTTTCAAAATATGGCATAAATCCGTCGAGGCTCAAGGCTTATGGTGTAGGCTCCTTATCACCGGTAGCCTCCAATAATGCCGAGAATGGAAAATCGAAAAACAGGAGGGTGGAGCTTGTAGAGCAGTAATTGTTACTGCCACCGGCTTCTGCACAGTGCTAGCTGAAAGAAATATAGAGGAGGCGATTATGAAACGATTTGTGAATCCGAGCAAGTCGATGAAGGCTGCCTTATTTGTGTTTGGCGCCATCGGCTGTATGGCACTCTTGCCAATTCTCACCAGCCAGTATATTGCTCCTTCTGCCGAGGCAACTAACGCTTTGCCCGATAAAGTCGGGAAGTGGCAGCATAGGTCTATTTACAGCGATGAAAAGTCTTATCGGCTGACCAAACTGGAGCGCGATATCTATATGAAGAAGCTTCAAAGGATTGAGGATGTTTTTAAACAAGTCAAAATGTTGAACCCTCCGATGGGAGTGGAGGTGCGACCGGCACTCTACATTTTATGGATTTATGAAGGCAAAAACCACGAAAAGATGCCAATATCTCAACTGCCTGTTATGGGGAAATTCTCTCTTTTTGTGTTTGAATATCTGGACATCCCTGAGCAACATAAGACGATCGTCGCATCTGAAGGTTGTACGCAGGATATTTATATTAACGCTATCAATTCTGTTATCGCTGGAAGTGCGTCTCTCAGCGAGACCTGTGAACCCTGGAAATTTATGAGAAGCGAAGGGACCATATACTCGGTTCCTAAGTACGGCGGCGAGAGGCAGGGTTTCCCAGTGTATAACAAGATGATCGTCATTACGAACAATCCAAAGCCTCTCTGGCTGCAATTAAGCCGCGAGGAATTTCTCCGAGACCGCCTTTGCCAGGAAGCAGGTCCGCACGCATTGGGAAATGCCCGTCAGTTGAAAGAGGAACTCGATTCTCTTTCTCCTGAAGGACGGGAATCACCGGCGTATATCGCAAATATACCCGAGTCTGATCCCAGACACCGCGCTTCGGGAATGGGAGACCCAGGTGATCCCGGAGCACGGGCCGTTGTAAGGATCAATCCTGACTTCTTCGACAAGAGCCTTCCGAGGACAGCCTTTCAGTTAATCACCGTGAGTGACGAGATTGACACGGGATCATTTACCTTTCATGGCCTGGATTATCGAAGGATTGAAGAGCTTAGACAGGCAATCGACTTGAAAAAACTCGCGGATCTCCTCGACAGACCGCACAAATAGGAGATGAAATTGTAGCCGATGCACATAAGGGTGCAATTCTTATGAAAAGAGTTTTATTGAGAGCGAGTCGCCTGTTTGCATTAGTAATCGTCGCGTGGCTTTTTTTTGCTATCACTACGATTTCTCCTGGGAATGCAGGGCAGTATGTTCCGCCCAATATACAGCGTATCCTGGACAAGATTGAAGCAAGGAATAAACTTACTTCGGCAGAGAGGAAGGCGGTAGAGAAGTGGGCTAACGAGTCCAATAAAGCTGCGGGAAAAAAGAAGAATAAGAAGAGTACGGATGTGACGTTGGCTCCTCTGGTTAAGGACAAATACAGTGATAAGTGTAAGAATGGTTCTGATGAATCGGTCCATTATATAGATAACAAGTGGCTCAAAGTAAAAGCATGGAAGGGCGTTATAAGAATTAAGGACGAGTACAGAGAAGAACAAAAGAGCGATAACAGTATGGATAGGAGTTCGACGGTTAAGAAGCTCTTGGTAGAGATCCCTCTATGTTCTGAATGCGCACATACAGTCGGTTCTCCAGTACAAACGCATCCAAACTTGTTCTGGAACAGCAGAACTTACTATGGTGGGGTAGAAAAAATTACAATCAGTTTTGACTATCTTGAGACCTATCATCTTGATCCGCAAGGCGAAGACAGCGGTATCGAAGGGCGTGACACTGGAACTGGCAGAAGAGTGATCAGCAAGGACGATGCAAAGTTCCGCCTGGACCTCGATTATTATCCCGAACTAACCATTAACACTGCAAATAACACTTACAGTCTCAAAATGTCCGTCAATAATGCTACCTTAGATGTCGATTACGATACCAGCTGTGAGCTGATCAATCCTAAGGCTGATGAGGTGAACAAGCGTTGCGGCAGAACCTGGAAGGACAGAGTCGACACGTGGAGTCATTTGTTTTTTGACTTTAAGGATCTGCCCCTGCCTTCCGCCACGGTCGCAAACATTATAGGCAGAATGGCAATACCTGGGCACTTTGGTGGTCCTTCCGGCTCCAACAAGCACTCTGACGCTGTTGTAGAATGGGAATTTTATCCCGCAGATGAGGATAAGACGACTCAAGTCAAAATCTCTGGCTGCGGGGACCAGCGCACAGGAAAAGGCGGAACGTTTCAGGCCGAAAGCCGACCATCAGGTGGTACCTACAAATGGTCCGCTGATAGTCAAACAATTGCTTTCACGACCCACGGCAGTTCTGCCAGGTTCTCGTGCAAGGAGCCCAGTCACGCTCTGGTGCGCGTAATTTATAACGCACCAGATGGGACAACTGCTGAGGACGAAGTGTCGGTGACGTGTTTCGATCTCAGGTCGGTTGGAAGTGGCGGAACTGTTGAGGTCCCGTTGCACGACGGAAACGGCAAGAGTCTGCCCCCCGTGTCGGTGCCGTTCGGTCTGGCGCCTCCCGATGCAGTAGATGTCCTCGACTTCCATGTTACAGACCGCGGTATTGCAAGCGCGGTTGCACAGACCGGATTGCTTCTTGTGCAAAGTGTAAAGGAGGGCTCCACGACAATTCAGCCGAAGACAAAGTGTGGTGAGTTTGGGGCAAAATCTCTGCCGATAAGAGTGGTGGCCTGCAGCAAGGAAGAAATAGAGCGCCTCAGCAAAGAGAGGCAGCAAGAAATAAAGGACATCAAAAGCATAGCAGCGAAGGTCACGGCTATGCTCGCAAGCAAGGAATTCATAGGGGCAGGCGACAATATTGAGGGCGATACCTGGAAGGCAGCCTATAAATTGGCAGACCTTATGATGCTCATCGCCAGTAAGAGCTCAGAAACAGCAAAACCTGTTCAGCAGGCGGCGGATCTCAGTCGTTGGACCTTGAAGCTCGGGAACGGGGTGGCGGCAGCGATTAATGGTGATTGGACCACAGTGGAAGATCTCATGGGTTCCGCTGCTTTGAAACTAGAGGGAGGCCTCGGTGGCAAGCTTGGGGATTTTGCGAGCCTCTATAGCGCGGCTGATACACTGTCGACAACAAGTGATGCACTGAACAAGGTAGCTCAAGACCTCGGAGACTTGGTTGGTGTCGCGAATGAGCTGGAAAGGTACGAGAAACTAATGGCGGAGGTAGAGCAGGCAAAAAAGGAGACTGATCGGAAACTCTATGAAGTCTGCAAGGCTAGACAGATTTCGGCCGAACCTCCCCAAAAGGGCAATGAGAAAGCCTCGCCCAAGGGATCACAAAGAACGAGCGAAAGCCCGCCATCGTCTCCTGATATCGAACAACCTCCTCAGGACGAGCCGCCTATCATCGAGCAACCTCCGGAGGAGCCGCCCGCATACAGAGCCGGGGTTCCCATCGACTGCCCTTGTGCATCGTGGAACACCGATCAGTGGGCGGGTGGAGGGGCCTCAGTCTTAAGACAGTTCACAAAGGATGCCTCGGGGGCACGGCGTTGCGTGGGAGCCGCTCAGGCCAGTGTGAAAGCGCTAAAGCCAGCACTTGATGCAGCCGGGGCTGCGCTCAACGGTGTCCGGGAAGCACTTGCATTGCCAAAAGACAAGGGCACCGAGAAGCTACGGAATGTGCAGGGCCAGCTAAGAACGGCTCTTGTTGGCTTAGAGTCCTTCTCCAAGGAAGCAGCGTCGCTCTCTGATTCACTCGGTCAGTGCGCTCGTCCCCTGGGCAGAGCGGGGTCATCGCTCAAAACTGATGCAAGCATAAGAGAGTAACGGGACAAAAGATGGGGATATTCCGAAGTAAGGGCCCGGTCGCTCGATGCGCTCCCGGACCCGCTCCGCACACGGGGCACTAGACCCCGTGTTTGGCCAAGGGTCTCCGCCTCCGGCTCCGACGCCCTGGACCCCGAAGACGCACGGTTCCCACGCGGCAAGCCGCGGGGCATATGCACAGCTTCGGTTAAACTCTCTATTGGGATATTCCCATACTCTCTTGTCGCCGATAATATGAGGTGTTAATACTTCGGAAAGGTGACGGTTTTCTTACCCCGCCTTCTTTATTGACCATCCCTGGCGAGTCAAATGTATTTGCTGATAGGAGATACCGGCAGCCTTTAAATTGTTCATCGCAAATTTTCTTATCTTCTTTTGCGCGTCGATATCATTTCTCTCCCGGGCACCATTGAAACCGACCAGAGCAAACATGCCCTCAATGACCCTCGTCTCATACAGTCCCTGCTTTTGAAGATCCGACATTGACTTGAGATCAGCATTGTTGGCGAAAGATGGCGCTATCATTCTATACAAGTCTCTTTGTTGGTCATCGGTTATTGAGATGCCGTTTTTTGCAACGGAATAATTGGCCCAAATGAAGAAGGATATGGCGTATACAAGATTGTGCGGGAGATGCTCCCTCCGCGCATTTTGCTCGAAGGAATCTATGAATTGAATGAATGTATTTTCCCATTCTCTGCGCCTATCCGCCTTATCACTCATTCTATCGGCTATAACTTTAGGCATTATCTTCCTCGGTGTCGCTTGGAAAATATAGTCAGGAGTTCTTTGCTCCCTTCTTTCTCCTTGAAAAGAGGAAGGATAGTTTCCCGCAGGTCGTCCCTGTGAAAGATTATTCTTAAGGGATTTGGACATAATATTGTTCATGATCATTGTCTGCGCCAGAGATGAAGTCGGATTGTTCCACGTCGTGCCGAAATATGGGTTTGTCCAGGCCTCTGCAGAATAGAATTGTAAAGTAATAGACAGTAATATAAGCGCAATTATTGCTGTGCTCATCAGTCCCCTCGTCTGTTTCATTTCCCTCCTCCAATATGCTGTCGTTGCGGTTCCTCAGTAATCCTACTCAAAAGAAAAGAGTCATGTCAATTTGAACTTTTGATTAGGAAGATAGCTAAACTTCAGCATTGAAAACCTGAACGCTGGTGAAGTTTCAATTTTATATTCTGCCCATGGGCAGAATATATCTTAACGTTTAGCATGCATTTTACGAACTTCTTGCGACAACAGGACCCACTGCGCTAAAGTAAAAAACAAAGGGGAGATCGTCATGACTATAGGAATCAGAAGGCCGTAGAAAGGGCTATGTGGGAAGAAGAGAGCGGACCGCCCGATTTTCTGTAAGGAGTCTACCCGAAAGTGACCCGCTTCGACGGCACTTTTAACTTCGGCGTGGAAATACTGCCGGCTCTGCAGGAGAGCATCGACGGCGGCACCGACCTGCTCAAGCATCTGGGCTTTGTCATTGTAAGAAGAAACAGCCTGCTTACGGGGCGCGGTTACTGCCCGTATTCTGTCCTGAGGGGAAAGGCCCTTTATGGATACGCGGCGTATATTCCTAGGGCTCTATAGAAACCGTGCGGGCACTGAGGCATATAACGGATTTCAGGAAGGCCTGCCTGCTGATCGGCAAGATTTCTCATGACGTAACTATAACCAAAGAAGAGATTGGAGGGTTGATGGCCGATTTGTTGTACACAGACTCACAATCGAAACTTTTGGAGCATCCTTATCAATCTGCAGAGTACAACAGGAAATATGATTGCAGCTAAATGCACAAGAGTAAGCCTGACCCCAAAGACTCAAAGACTTAGATGCGGCTCCATCTGAGGCAGCAGGCAAATCGATCCCATGCCGTCATACCTTCGGGCCTCGCGCGGCAATCTCTGATAGAAGACTATCCGCGTCAGGTGAGACATAGGTGTAGTGGACCCTGAAGACAGGCGGATCGGAAGCGACATTCTCAGTAACCTTGGCAAATATCTCGGGAGAAGTCTCGCCCGCATTATCATGCAGGCAGATTCTCAGATTCGTTAATACTTCCGGCAAGATTCCGGCGCGGATTTCAGCCCCATTGCGGTGCGAGCTTAATATCGCTCCTTCGTAAGGCCGCGCGCCCGCGTTTTTCCCCTCGATAATAGCGAACTTTACGGGCAAAGGCTGTTTGAGTTTTGTAAGTCTCAGCCTCTTCTTTTCCGGCAAATAGATACTGAACTTGCCGCCCACCCCCCCTATCTCATATATGGCAATAGGCTCCTTGACGCCCTTGGGCATGACCTCCATTTGCCTGTCGATCCTTAAATCTTCGTGGCATGATTCAAGAGTGGTCGCCGAGATCAGGATTTGCCCGCCCACGGTATAGGATTCGATGCGCGAGCTGAGGTTCACGTTTCTTCCCATGACCGAATACTTGACCCGCTCGCTGCAGCCGATGTTTCCGACTACCACGTTACCGGTGTTGATGCCTATGCCCATGGCCACTTCCGGATATGAGGCCCCCCGGTTCCGCCTGTTCACCTCTTTCATCGCAAGCTGCATCTCTACCGCGCAGGCCACGGCGCGCACTGCATCGTCATCCCTCAGTATCGGGGCCCCGAACAGCGCCAGGATCGAGTCGCCGATGAAGTCGCCGATCGTGCCGTTGTACTTCATGATAACACTCGTCATCACCTCAAGATATATGTTTATCATGGCCACGACCTCTTCAGGGGAGATCCTCTCCGCAATGGAAGTAAAACCCCTGAGGTCGCTCATCATCACGGTTACGCTGCGCTTCTCGCCGCCAAGACTCAGACCTTCCGGGGTTTCGAGGATGCTTTCCACGATCTCGTCCGAAAGGTACCGCCCGAAGGTCTTACGTATAAACCTGTTTCGGACATCGAGGGCCTCATTAAGCTTCTTCAATCTCTTCTGGCTCTCTATTTCCTGGTCGATCAGCCGTTTCTTTTCGAGGCAGGCCCCGAGCCTCGCCTTCAAGAGCACGGGATCAGGGGGTTTGGGCAGGTAATCTTCAGCGCCTATCTCTATGCACTGCACGATCTTCTCCATATCATCGAGGGTAGAGACCATGATCACAGGGATATGGTGCAGCTCAGGGTCTTTCTTTATTTCTTTGAGAGCCTGAATCCCGTCCATCTCGGGCATGATAACGTCCATGAGCACGAGATCGAACCGGCGCAGACGCATCATCTCTATGGCCTCGCGTCCGTTGCATGCGGTCTCATACGAATAACCCTGTTTTGTCAGCTGGCGGGAGAGAAGGTCCCTGTTCATCTCATAATCGTCCACAACGAGGATCGTCTGCCCCCCCGGTTCATGCTCTGCATTCTTAATCGAAGAAGAAGCGGAGAGAGGAATGGCGTGATCGACGGAGTGAGACAGTGGTTCCACGGCGCAATCAAGTTTGCTCCTTGAGTCAGATTGCGTCTCGGTTCCGAAGAAGCTTTCGATCATCGACAACAGAAGCTTTCCGGCAGATTGGATTTTTTTGATGTCACTTGTAAAGGCGACATCCCTGCCCTCGCAAGCTTCTTCCAGGAGCTTTCCGGCAATATCAATGACGGAATTGGTTATTCTGAGACCGGCGTGTCTGAACCTGGACCCACGATTATCCAGATCGGTCTCTAACTTCAGGTCATTAACAAGGTCCAACATTTCATGACCCGCGGCACGGATGCGCTCGATGCCGGCATGGAGGCCGCCTGCCGCGTCATCGCTTTCGGCCAGGTCTTCAAGGAGCATCTCGCTGTAGCCGATGACGGCGTTGATCGGCGTTTTCAGCTCATGCCGTATGAAGGAAACGGAATATGAGTCAGGATGATTCCCGCCTGTGTCCTCGCTGCTGGTCATGCCGACGGCTTGCCGTTCAGCAGGACTTCGATCTTGCTCAGGAGCCTTGTGATCTCCACCGGCTTGATGTCGTAATCGTCACAGCCTGCATCGAGGGCCTTTTCCCTGTCTCCTGAAACGGCATGTGCGGTCAATGCTATGACAGGTATGGAGCAGGTCTCGGGCGCGGCCTTGAGACGGCGGGTGGCCTCCCATCCGTCGATTACGGGGAGGCTCAGGTCCATAAGGATAAGGTCAGGCGACTCCGAACATGCCATGTTTATGCCTTCCTGGCCGTCAAGCGCCATTATCACTTCGTACCCCTTGCGCTGAAGACGCCGGGAGAGCATGTCTCGGTTCATCTCATTGTCTTCCACTAATAGTATCCTTGGCACGGTTTTCCCCTCCTTGGATTATTCGGTTCCGGGAGCATTGGAACGTCTCACCGACATATACCCAGCGACCAGTTCGTGCAGCTTGCCGAGAAGATCGTCTCTACTGTACGCACCTTTCTGGAAAATGAGCCTCACGTTCCCTTCAAGGCGCTCGCGGTCCCTCTGTGTCAGGTCCTTTGACGTAACCACCACAATCGGGATGGATTTCAGGTCTTCCACAAGTCGTATCTGTTCGACAAACTCAAAACCGTCCATCTCAGGCATCATGAGGTCCAGCAAGATAAGCGACGGCCTGATCGCCGTTGCCTGCTTCAGTCCGACTTTTCCATCCTGTGCCGTCGAAACGGTCCACCCCTCATCTTCGAGCATACGCGTCATCATGTCCCGCGTAGCGGCATCGTCCTCGACAATAAGCACACGTCTCATCTTTCTATCGGGCATGTGTTTGTTGACGACGGTGAGCAGGCGGTCGCGGTCTACGGGCTTGGTCAGGTAATCTGAAGCCCCGAGCGCAAACCCCATATTCTCATTGTCGAGAATGGAAAGCATTATGACCGGGATATCCGCGATCTGCGGATCTGACTTCACAGCCGACAAGACTGCCCATCCGTCCATCGTGGGCATCAGCACATCCAGAATGACCACGTCGGGGTGCAATTGCCGGACCAGATTCAACCCTTCTTCGCCGCCTGCGGCAGATGTCACGGAATACTTGTACCCTCTGAAATACCGCGACAGCAAGTCCCTTGCCTGAGGGTCGTCATCGATAATCAATATGGAGTTTGCATCCGGAATGGCCGATACGGCAACCTCCTGTGCCGCAGTCTTTTCCACTTTCTTCACGAACCCGGCGGAAACATTTACGGGGAGGCGGACCCTAAAGGTCGATCCCTTTTCGTATTCGCTCTCAACCGTTATATCACCGCCCATCATCACGCAGAATTGCCTGCTTATGGCAAGCCCCAAACCCGTGCCGCCGAACTGTCGCGTCGTGGAAACATCGGCCTGGGAAAAGGCCTGAAAAAGGTTCTTCTCCTGGTCCGCAGTCATGCCGATGCCGGTATCGCTGACGGCAAAGACGAACTGGTCGGGACCATCATCCCTGCCGATCTCACGCCTGATCTCAAGCGACACGGTGCCGTTCTTTGTGAACTTGCAGGCATTGCTCAAAAGATTGAACAGGGTTTGTCTGACTTTGGTGAGGTCCGCGCGCATGGCGCCTATGTCGGCGGGGCAGGCTACCTGCAGACGGTTCGAATTCTTATCCACAAGCGGGCCTATTGTGGCCGTCACGTCACGGACCATTTCCGGCACGTCAAAAGTTTCAAGATAAAGCTCAATCTTTCCTGCTTCGATCTTGGAAAAATCCAGGACGTTGTTGATCAGGCTAAGGAGGTGTTTCCCTGCAAAAGTGATCTTCTTCAGGTCCGCAACAAACCCGTCCTGCCCGAGGTCCTCCGCTTCTTCCATGAGCATTTCGCTATAGCCGATGATCGCATTCATGGGGGTGCGGAGCTCGTGGCTCATGTTTGCAAGAAAAGTGCTCTTGGCGCGGTTGGCAGACTCGGCGGACTCTTTTGCTATTGCCAGCGACTCTCGCAGTTGACGCTCGGACTCGGCCTTCTCTTCCAGAAGCAGCTGGACCTCTTCCATCTTCTGGAACTGTTCTACTACGAGCTCGGAAATGATCTTGAAGGCCTTGTGTGCCGTGCGGATTTCTTCATGGAGCATTCTGTTTTCAGACTGCAGGGATTCCCGGGACTCCGAAATAGATTCAGATCTGTGGTTTGTCACGAGCCTCCCCAAAGCGTTAATGAACAGTACAGACGAGACAGGGATCGAATGACCTTACTATGTGCTCCAGCTCAATGGGGTTCTGTGGATCCCGAACCTTTGTGCCCACAAGGGCTTCTTCCACCGGACCCCGGCTACCCCCGGAATCGCGGGGAGAGAAATTCCATGCCGAAGGGGTAATAATCTGGTAATGTTGAATCACGCGGTCCTTTATCTTGACCCAGTGCCCGAGGGCTCCACGGGAAGCCTGCGTAAGCCCGAAACCCTTGCCGTCCGGCACATTGCCCGGATCCGCGTAATACTTTCCGCCTCCATTGGTCTCGGTGATCCATCCTTCCATTGCGGGAATCAGCCCGGCCGGCCGTATGAGCCTGGCAAGCTCCCTGACGCAGGCGCTTGGTCCCTCTTTGCGGATCAGGTCGGCGATCAGCTCATTTCCCGCAATAACCATTTCTGCGAGGGGACCGGTCTCCACAGAATGACCCTCATATCGGGGCGCCTTTGCCCAGGAGTATTTATCGTTTTCCTTTCCGGTCGCATAAGGCTGAGTCTCCCCGCTAAATGGGTGTCTGCCCCCTTCGTAATCCACATACCATGAACTGGCAACATGCTCGGAAACCTTGTCCTGGTCAAACCCGTTGATCCCGCCTGCGCGGGCAAAGCCCGCCGGAATAAGAGTCTTTGTGCCGGATGTCCCCACTGTAGTGCCTTCAGGCCTCTCAAGGGAGCCAAAGCTGAGGAAGGATGCCGTCCCTCTTCCGGTCTTGTCCAGACCGGCGGAACGTGCAAAGCGCAAGTAGAAACCCAATTCGCTTTCGCGGTGTTCCTGCCGCTCCTCGATCCATTCATCCAGCCCATTGGAGGATTTCACTTCCTGCCAGCGTTCGATGCTGCACCCGAGGATACGCTGCTCATACCAGGCCCTGTATTGACGCAGGAGCAGGCTGCACTGAAGCAGATCGCTCTTGTTAGGGATCGAGGCTACACCCCCGGGCACCATGAAAGAGGAATGGGGCCACTGGCCTCCTATGATGGCAATTATTTCGAGGACCCTCTTTGTTTCCCGGATTGCATCGACGACCGAACTTCCCTTGAAGGGTTCGTACCGGGCTACCGCCTCTTCAAACAGCGCCTGGCCCTTGTAAGAGCGATTTGTGAAGTCTACGGCAAACATAAGCACATAGTGGCGGATATCGCTCTGTATATGTTCAGCGATCTGGGCTATATTGCGGATTCTTATGGCATCGGGCGGGACCCTCGCCCCTGTTATCATATCCAGTGCCCCTGATGCCGCTACGAGATGGCTTGTACTGCAAATCCCGCATACGCGAGGCGTGATGACAAGGCCGTCATAAGAGCCGCGGCCCACGAGCAACCTTTCGAATCCCCTGAACATGGTCCCGGAACACCAGGCGTCTGTTACTACGCCGCCCTTGATCTCGGTTCGGACCTCGAGGTCGCCCTCCACTCGGTTCATCGAAACGCTTATTCTCTTGGATGCCATATCACTTCTGTCCTTAAACTTCTGTTTCTCTCTTCTTCAGTCTGATCGGGGCAGCTGCGGCAGCCATGGCTTTGTAGGCCATATAATGGGCCCTGTCAACCCCATCCGGCAATTCGAGCGGAATACCTGCAAGATTACGCGTATGGAAAAAGGGGTAACTCTGAGGGAAATCCGGGCTTGTGCATCCGACGCACGGAACGCCTACACGCGTCTTGGAACTGCGGCGGTTCCAGAGCAGCTTGTTGCATGGACCGTAGGAAATCGGTCCCCGGCATCCCAGATGAAAGAAGAGGCAGCCCTTATCGCCGAAATCCTTTTCCTCCACGCGGTATTCATGATATTCGTTTCTGACACATCCCTGATGAACCAACAATCCATACCATTGGAGAGGAACGTTGTACTCGTTCAATGGCAATTTCGTGGCGGTGCAGAGCGCTGTCAAAGCGCCGCAGAGGACATCGCCATGACAGGGACATCCGGGCAGGTTAATGACCGGCGTGCCGCTTGCCGAAAGAAAATTCTCACCCAGGAAGCCGCCCTTCTTTGTCTTGGTGAACATCGCCCCGGTGGCCTCAATGTCACCGTCCGCGCCTATTCCGCCGAAACTGGCGCAGGTGCCTACCGCGACCACGCTGCCGGCCTTTCCGGCGAGGGCAGCTACAAGATTCTTCTTGGGTTGACCTTCGAAGGTGTTGAACATCCCCGTACCGCCAGGGCCGCGGATGATAGAGCCCTCTATACAAAGGATATCAAGGGGTTGTCTGCCTTCCAATAGGTCATCAATCAATGACCTGTGAGCAGATGATGACTTTCTGGAAAGAGACGGATGCCACAGCACTTCAATATCGAGATAGCTGAAAAGATCTGCCAGGTTGGGAGACTCTATGTTGAAAAAGGACATGCTGTCCCCGCCGCATCCGCCACACTGAAGCCAATAAAGAGTCTTTGCCGTCATAGTTCCCCGCCTCAATATCAATGAAGGGCTTCTGCTTGACCGTCTTGGCCGAGCTGCCCGCGCTCCTTAATATAGCAAAACCGACCAAAAAAATGTCAAACGTCGCCCTGCGAATTGCCTCGAAAAACATGGAGACGCTTCCATATTATTTCTTTCTTTTTGGCTTTATGAAGCGGCAGGCCATACATGTTTGTACCGGAAACCAACGTTCCCTAAGAGTCGGCCAGGGTATCTGATATCAGGCGGACAGCGCGTATCAGTGTCTCATCGTGCTCTTATCTGAATCTGTATACTTAGACAGTCTCCTGTGAGAAGTGACAATCAAGCATTCCGAATTTACTGTCTTTGGCGTGACTGCGGTGTCTTTAGTATAATGAATAAAGATAATGGTCAGCGGAAAGGAGCGCATGTTATGCCCGAGGTAGAACTTCCGAACACTGAAGAACTTGCTGAGGCCGGCAGAAAACAATTCACCAAAAAAGTGGCGCTTACCACTGCTGTCTTTGCCGTCATGCTGGCTGTCACGTCACTGGGAGGCAACAATGCAACTAAAGAAATGCTCCTTGCACAACAGCAATCCTCTGACCAGTGGGCATTCTACCAGTCCAAGGTGATTCGGCAGCATCTCTATAACATCGAGAAGATGCGGATGGAGGCCGAACTCCTCAAGTCGGGTCATTTGATGAGTCGGGAAGACAGAGGACAATACGAGGCAGCGCTGAAAAAAATGAGCGATGAAGAGAGACGTTATGATGCCGAGAAGAAAAAAATCGAGCAGCAAGCCAAGGAACTCGAAGGCGAGCGCGATAGATATCGGACCAAAGATCCCTATTTTGATTATGCAGAAGTTTTACTCCAGATTTCTATCGTAATGGCTTCAATCTCGATACTGGCGGTTTCCAGGCAGATATTTTACTTTGCTCTGGCCACCTCTATATTGGGCGTCGTGTTCATGTTAAACGGTTATCTTCTTTTGTTCCGTATTCCCCTTTTTCATTGAGATGTAATCCGCGTGGAAAGTTATTCATGAACTGAAAAGGCACCGCTTACAGTCCAAGGACAATCTCCCTTGTTTGTCCGCCCGACACCTCGACTCGCTGCATCAATGACCCTCCCTGCGGGAATCCATCGACCTGCCATGAGACTTCCATAACAACAAAGAAGCTGCCGTCGGCCACCTTTTCGAATTTAAAGTAACCCTTGGCATCACATGTTGTCGTGACGCTCAGTTTCTTATATTCAGGCGGATCTTGAGCAAAGACAGGGGGATTCACGTCTTTCGGCAGAAAGCCTCGCTCCTTGCTTCCATAGAGAAATCGCATTTTCTCTATGGCGTAATCTGTGGCCGGAAGCAAGTTCACTTGCCGGCCCGCACACGTTACGACACCGCTGCCTCTTTGCTGAATACGGCAACTTCCCTTTATTGTATTGGTCCCCTCTTTCAACATTCCCCTTGCCTGATCAGCGTCGAACCGGCTTAATATGCTCACTGGCGGCGGCGACAAGCTTGTGCAACCCGTCAGCATTGTCACGATAAAGGCGATTAGATATTTCTTTATCTCTTCTTCTCCAAGAAAGATAATAACTGCACCCTTCGCAAACAAACCCTCTTTAATAGTATACCTTTTAGCGCAATATTACCTGTTCATGGAAGTGTATTGTCATCATCTTGAAAGTCGCTTGAATACGTCCGCCCTCCCCCTTTCCAGTTGCCGCCATGCCCCTCACTCTTGCCTTTCCATAACAATCCTCTTACCCCGGCGTTTACAGCAGATAAAGAAAACATCCAGGTAAATTGACAAACCCCGGACGATATGTTTTAATTGTGCGAGCTTATAAAGCGGCAAAAGGTATATTGGGGGAATGCATCTATAAAAGGAGGGTTAGTATGATCGAGAATCGCGGCAATCCTGCGTTGTTCTCATTAGAAACCCTTGTAAGTAGACCGCCCGACGGCCTTATCTATGAATTGTTTGGCAGGGGAACTACGAAACGGGGAGGCGTTCTATTCATTTTCATATTAGCACTACTTTTCTTTATGATATCCTTTGTCCATGTGCCGGTCGCACAGGCGGCGACAACGTTTACCGTCAATTCGCTATTGGACAATACGACTACCGATGGCAATTGCACTTTGCGCGAAGCGATACTTGCGGCGGACGGGACTCCCGCCAATGCCGATTGCGGCGCAGATAGCGGGGGGCCGTACACTATCAATTTTTCAGTCAGCGGCACTATCACTCTGGGCGCTGCCCTGCCCAACATCACCAGGGACCAGACGATTGACGGCACAGGCCAAAATGTTACCATGGACGGAGACAACAAATGGCAGTTGTTTCACATTAACGCTTCTACCACGCTCACGCTCAACAACCTTACCTTGACTAAGGGCTCTTCGGCATCAGTCCCGGGCCCAGGCGGCGCGATCTACAATCAGGGCACCCTGGACATTACAGGGTGTACTTTTTCGAATAATAACGCCCCCGCGGAGAGGGGCGGCGCGATTTTTTCGGACACTTCGGCGGTCGAGGTCACTATCACAAACAGCTCTTTTTTAGGCAATAGTGCCTATCAGGGCGGCGCCATCAAGCTTAATGGGGGCACTCTCAATATCTCGGGAAGCATTTTTTCCGGCAACAGTGCTGCGCATTCATACTTTGGCGGTGCACTCGATTTGGATGCAGGAGATGTAACTATCGACAAAACTTCCTTTTTGAATAACACTGCACCGTCTGGGGGCGCAATCGACCACGACTATGGGACTCTTACAATTACGAACAGTACTTTTTCCGGAAACCAGGCCACCAATAGCGAAGCTGGCGCCATTGGTGAATATAACGTATTGATTCTCGCAAACAGCACTTTTTCCGGAAACAGCACTACATATAACGGCGGAGCAATATTTTTTTTAGGCAACTCGGCATCGGTCACCAACTGTACCTTTGCAGGGAACGGCGCATCTAAAGCAGGGGGGGCAATTTATGGTGCTTCTGGGACAACCCTTACTCTTACGAATACGATTGTGGCTGACAGTCCTACAGGGGGTAACTGCGGCGGATCGGGGACGATTACGAATGGCGGCAACAACCTACAATTCGGCGGTACGATCGCAAACTCCTGTGGCGCCACGATTCCGACTCCTGGGAGCGACCCGCTTGGGAGCAATGTTCTGGCAAATAACGGAGGGCCGACCGAGACTATCGCCCTTCCTTTAGGAAGCGCGGCAATCGACGCGGGCAATAATGCGGTCTGCGCCGCAGCTCCGGTAAACGGCGTCGATCAGCGCGGTGTGACGCGGCCACAGCACTCGCAATGTGACATCGGTGCTTATGAATATCAAGATCCACCCGCCCCAGCCTCGGTCCCGGCTATGAACGAATGGGGTATGATTATATTTATGCTCCTTGCCGGACTCGGCGCGGTTTATTATCTGAGGAGACAGAGAAGAGCTGACAGTTAGAAGAGATTCAGAAGACTAACACAAGGGGCGGTAACACTTCTCGCCCTTTTGTTTCTTGGCGCATCCGGGTTCTTAATGGGTGTATACAAGATATAGTAGTTTGAGTAATCTAAGAAGCTATGGATGAGAAAGCGCTTTATACGACGATATTGGGAATCAAGCTGCCTTGGTATGTGAAGCAGGTGGTTGTGGATGAAGGGGCGGAGCGGATTGATATTTACATTGACCATGAGCCTGACATACGAGTGAGATGTCCTGAATGCGGGGAGTTTTACGGCATGTACGATCATGCGCCGGAGCGCATCTATCGGCATTTGGACACCTGCCAGATGAAGACCTACATTCATGTGCGGCCGCCGAGGGTGAACTGTCCTAAGCATGGGGTAAAGCAGATTGACTCGGAGATGGGTGAAAACGGCACCGATATGACGTATGCCTTTGAGAGCCGGGTGATCCGAGTGGCCCAGGAGTGCAGCATTGAGGCAACGGCGCGGCTTTGTGATTTGAGCTGGGACAGAAGCTGGCACGCTCTGGAGCGGGCGGTGAATCGTGGCCGGGCGCGCAAAGAGCATCGGATACCCAGTCGCATCGGGGTGGACGAGAAGTCGATAGCCAAAGGGCACAAATATGAATCGTTGGTATACGACATTGATGCCGGTACGGTTGAGTTTGTATGGGATGATCGGGGGCAGGGAAGCCTTGAGAGTTATTATCGGCAGTTTACGAAAGAGGAGCTTGCCGGGGTCAAGGCCGTGGCGATGGACATGTGGGATCCCTACATTGCGGCTACCAAGGCGTATGTGCCTGATGCGGAAAAGAAGATCGTCTTTGATCGTTTTCATGTCATGAAGCATGTTCTGGAGGCGGTGGACGAGGTCAGAAAGAGCGAACACCGCGAACTTTCGGAAGGCGGAGAGCAAATTCTTAAGGGGACAAAATATCTGTGGTTGTGGAGCGAGGAGAATATCCCGTTGTGGCGGCGGGGAGAGTTTGAGGCATTGAGAGCCCAAGACCTGCGAGTATGCCGGGCGTGGGCAATCAAAGAGAACCTTCGGCATCTGTGGAATTACCGGTACGGAGCCTCTATGAGGAAGTATTTTAAACGGTGGTATTTCTGGGCCACTCATTGTCGGCTTGAGCCTATGAAGAAAGTGGCCAAGACCGTGAAGGCACATATAGACAACATCGTCACCTATGCGCGGCATCGGATCACCAACGCCCTGGGCGAGGCGATCAACGGCAAGATCGAGAAAGTAAAACGGATGGCCTGTGGTTTTCGTAATCGCTCCCATTATCGAACCGCCATATATTTCCATTGCGGCGGCCTGGACCTATTTCCCAAGGCCCCGGCTAAGCCAACTCTATGCTTCCGAGCAACATGACCACAATATGATGGGGCTACCCATGAGAATGTCTGATGCGGCTGTTTCTTAAGTGCTTAATGTCCCTCAGGACAAGCGGGGATTTGGTCTGAATTGCAGACGGCCGACCGTTTTCCACAAAATCTCGCCATGTAGCCGTGACGCCCAGTTTCTTATATTCAGGCGGATCTTGAGCAAGGACAGGCGGATTTACGTCTTTCGGCAGAAAGCCTCGCTCCCTGCTTCCATAGAGATGCCGCATCCTTTCTACTGCCTAACCCATGGTAGGAAACGGGTTGATAATTGAGATGTTTTGTGATAATTTGTAAGAAGGTTTTTGCTTGAAGCAATGGAGGGGAAAACAATTATTAAACCATTCACCATTCATTAACCCCAAATTCGTCCAGATCTTCGGATACACACAGGATGAACTGATCTCTTCGAGATTGTTTTCCGATGTGCTTGCGGAAGACAGCCGCGAGCTGGTCGAGGAGAACATTCAAAGGTGTCTCCGGGGAGAGCTGAACAGCATCCTCGCTTCATTCCGCGGGCGGAGAAGAGACGGCGTCCTGATCGATATGGAGACTAACGGGACAAGAACGGAGTTTGAGGGGAGGCCCGCGATAATCGGGACCCTCATCGACATTACAGAGCGAAAGCAAATGGAGGAGGAGCTCATAAGGGCCCAGAAGCTTGAATCCATCGGAGTGCTTGCAGGGGGCATCGCTCATGACTTCAATAATCTCCTCACAGGTATCTTAGGGAATATCTCTCTTGCAAAGATGCTCACGAAGAAGGAAGACAAGGTCTTTGAGAGACTGGATGAAGCGGAAAAGGCGTCGGAGCGTGCGCGGGACCTGACGCAGCAGCTGCTCACCTTTTCGAAAGGGGGAAAACCGCTCAAGAAGACGGTCTCTGTGGGGCAGATAGTGAGGGATTCGGCGCGATTTGCACTCGGGGGTTCCAATGCGAAGTGTGAGTTCTCGATTGCCGACGACGTCTGGCCTGTCGATGTTGAAGAGGGCCAGATGGGCCAGGTGGTCAATAATCTAGTCATCAACGACCAGGCGATGCCCGAAAGGGGGGTCATCCGGATCGATCCCGGGGCGAAAGGCATCGTCTCGAGCGGGTATCCCCACGATGCCGTTATCTCCAACTTCAGAGAGTTCGGTTTCAGCGGGGTGGTAGCGAAGCCGTATAAGATGAAGGAGCTCGGCAGGGCCTTGCATGAAGTCATTACCGGAGGGAAAGGATAAAGGAACTTCCGCCGTCTGTTATACAGATGCATTCGGGCCGGGCCTGAGCAAGAATATGAAGGGACGGTCTTGACCCGACCGGGAGATCTTGCGAAAGGTTTAAGAGCCTAGAAAGGTGCTGACGAGTTTAATAAGCTCCTGGGTCTGGATCGGCTTAGGGAGATACGCATTCGCGCCAATGGCGAGGGCTTTTTCCTTGTCTTCCCTGGCGCCCTCAGTCGTGATTATTATGACCGGTATGTCCTTGTACGACTGATTGTTCTTGACAAGGCTCACCAGTTTGAGACCGTCCATTACAGGCATATTGATGTCCGCCAGGATGAGATCCACCCTTTCGGAAGAAAGCTTCTTCAAGGCGTCTACGCCGTCGGTCGCCTCGATGACCTTCGCCCCCGATATCCTCTTCATGGCGAAGGTGATAAGCTGCCTCATTGTCGGGGAATCTTCAACGACCAGGATGCTCGGCATCTTACCTCCTATTTTTTCGGCTTCTCTTTCAAGAGTTCAAGAAAGCTCTGTATGGTAGTCAGTTTCCTTTCGGACTGTGTATAGAGTTTCGCCGAGAATATGGCGGTCGCCGCATGTCCCGCCAGGAGGTTGAAAAGTTCGTAGTCCACGTTGTTGAACCCCTCTTTCTGCATAAGCAACGAATAGATCGCGATAACGCCTATCACGTGCTCCTTTATCTTGAGCGCGATGCAGACCATGGGCATCCCCTTCTCTACGTCTCCTCCTTCGCGCAGGTCAGCTGCGAAATAACTCTCCCCCTCTTTTGCAACCGAGCCGACGATCCCTTCGCCGATCCTGGCCTTCGGGATCGCCTCAAGCGTAACACCTTCGGTCGAAACAGGGACGATATCGTTCGTCTTTTCATCGATGAGAAGCACGGCGAATATCTCGGCGCCTATCAGATTGATCACGATCTCTTTTATGATCCTGAGCACCTCGTCGAAATCGAGCGTCGAATGGAGCTGATAACTTGCGACATAGAGGTTGGCCAAGGCGTTGTTTATCTCTTCGACCTCGATATACTTTGCCGCGAAATCCTTGTTCTCCTCTTCGACGCGCTTGTACCTCTCCTTCACGGCCACGACCTCGTCTTCAAGCTTCTTGATGCGCTCCTCGAAAACCCGCACCTTTTCTTCGCCGGCCGAGCCCTGAAGCGAGTCTTCCATCTCCGCGATCCTGTAACGGAGCTTTTCATTCTCCTTGAGAAGGTCCTTAGTGAACTCTTCTCCCTTCTTGAAGATCTCCAGAAATTCGTCAACTTTCTTGGTTGTCAATTCTTTTTCCATTTTTTGTCCCTTTTTCCCATAAGAGTCATCGTAATCTCCCCAGCTATCTTGTACAGGGGCAACACCCTGTCGACGGCGCCGGTCTTTATCGCTTCATTGGGCATGCCGAAAATCACCGCAGTCGATTCTGCTTCTGCTATAGTATACCCACCTTTCCTCTTTATTTCCACTATGCCGTTCTTGCCGTCGTTGCCCATGCCGGTGAGGACGACCCCCATGGCCGAAGGACCGAACTGTTCCGCCGTATGGGACATCATAAGGTCCACCGAAGGGATGTACCTGTCCTTCTGCGCCGGCTCTCTCAGCGCAACCCGGACGAGGCCGTTTTTGCTCTTTAGGGTCATATGATAGCCGCCCGGACAGACAAGGGCGTTCCCCGGCTCCACAAGGTCGCCGTCGGCAGCCTCTTTTATCCCGATCCTGGACAGTTTGGCAAGCCTGTCGGTGAAAGGTCTTGTAAAACCCCTCGGCATGTGCTGGCTGATAAGGATCGCCGCGGGGAACTTAGCCGGAAGCCTTGTCAGAACGACCTGCAGAGCGGTGGGACCTCCGGTAGATGCTCCGATGGTTACAACCCTGATGTTTTGCGAGGGACCGTCCTGATCAAGAGCATATGCCACCCTCTCGTCGTCCTCCGGGGCCTGTTCGACAGGATCGCTCGATATACCGACCCTGTCCATTTTAAGATGCCGCGTGCTCTTAATCTTTTGAATAAGATCATCCTGAATGTTGTGGAGCTCCATCGAGGCCCTCTTGGAAGGTTTTGCTACGAAGTCGACAGCGCCGAATTCGAGAGCCTTAAAAACAGTCGTAGAATCAGAAAAAGACGTAACCATTATCACCGGCATCGGTCTGTCTTTCATGATCCACCTGAGAAAGCTGAACCCGTCCATCTCGGGCATCTCGAAATCGAGCGTTATGACGTCCGGTCTGAGCTTGACCGTCTTAGCCATCGCCTCCACACCGTTCGACGCCACCCCCAGCACCTCTATCTCGGCATCCGTCTCGATCATCTCCTTAATGGTCTGCCGGCTGTACGATGAATCGTCCACTATGAGGACCTTTATCTTACCGTGCATTTGCCGCAACCTTCTGACTTGTCGGTTTCTGGTACACCATGTCGTTCTTCAGATGCTTCAGCGCGAAAGATGTGGATATGTTTATAAGAGACTCGGCATGCCCCAGCAGCAGATACCCGCCATCCACAAGACTGTCGTAAAAGTTGTCCACCACCTTCTTCCTTGCAGTCTGGTCAAAATATATCAGAACATTTCTGCAGAATATCACATCCATCTTCCCTACGAACCTGACCTTGAAGGGGTCCAGGAGGTTGAGATGGCTGAAGCTGACGAGACGCTTGACATCCTCGGATATAAGAAAGGTCCCCTCGTCCTCCTTAAAATACTTGTCCATGTAATGCTTCTCGGTGACCCGGAAGGAATTCTTCCTGTAAAGGCCCTGTCTCGCCGCCGTGAGGACCCTCTGGTTGATGTCGCTGCCCAGGATATCTACGTCCCAGCCGGAGAGGCCGTATTCCAGCACGAGCATCGCCACTGTATAGGGCTCCTCTCCGGTGGAACAGCCCGCCGACCATACCCGCAATCTCTTCCTCTCTCTGTTGGTCTCCCTTATCTCGGGAAGTATCTCTTCGCTGAAGGCCTTGAGCTGTCTCTGTTCCCGGAAAAAAAAGGTCTCGTTCACGGTAAGGAGGTCTACGAGCGCAGTCATCTCCTCGTCTCTCTTCCTGTCGTAAAGGAGAAAACGGTAATAGTCCCTGAAATCGTTGATGTGATGAAGCTTTAGTCTTCTCGAAAGCCTGCGCTCGAGGAGGAACCTTGAACCGTCGTCAAAAAACAGCCCGATTTCGCCCTTTATCAGGTCCCTGATGAGTCTGAATTCGTCTTCCACAAGGGGTATTGTCTCTTCTCTACCGAACGCCAAAAAGCTCCTCCATGATCCTTCTCACCGCTGGGTCCTCCTCCCGGTCGTACAGCTCCCCGATCTTTTCATCAAGCCTCCCGGCGGCGCACCTGCTCAGTGTCTCGAGCGCTGCGATCCTCGTGGCCCAGTCCGGATCATGGAGAAATGAAAGAACTCTCTCTTCAAAACCGCTGAAGCAGGATAGAGAGCGTATGGCGGTTCGCCTTATCTCGGGGTCGTTCGTGCCAAGCATGTTTGCGATCGCATTTCCCGCCTCCTCCCCTCCGAGCCTGGCGAGGGATTCTATTGCAGTCGTCACGACGAAGCCGTTCTGGTTCACAAGCATATTTACAAGATGTCCGACCGCGCTTCTGTCTCCTGTCATGCCTATCGCCCTGACCGCCGCAACCTTTACCGAATCGTCCGGGTCTGAAAGCAAAAGGATCAGGGGATCGGGCCTCCTGCCTTCCATGGAGCCGAGGCTCAGGGCCGCAGAGGCCCTTATGTGCGGGTTTTCGTCAGTGAGCGCAAAGACGAGGTACTTCGCCGCCTCTTCGGTCTTGAGGGAAGAGAGCGCTTCCACGACTGCCTGCCTGACCGTAACGTCAGCGTCCTTGAGCGCAAAACCGAGTGCGGCAATGCTGTCCCTCGCCCCTATCCTTCCGAGGAGAAAGGCTGCATTCTTCCTCAGAGCTGCGTCTTCTGCCCTCAGACAGGCCACGAACTCTTCCACATCAAGACCCTCCCTGAGGTCGCTAAGGGCCGCGACAGCGGCCTCTTGTATATCCTCGTATGGATCGGAAAGCAGCCTCTTCAGAGATTGCACGGCGCCTTTGTCCCGCAGCCTCGAAAGGCCTATCGCCGCAAAGGCCCTCACATGTCCGTCCCTGTCGGAAAGGAGGTCCTCAAAAAGCTGGCGGTAAAGAGGGGACGCGACTTCCACCGCCACCTCTGCGATCAACCGCCTCTGATACTCATTGTCCGAACGAAGGAGCCCGATGAGAGACTCCGGTCTGCCCTTTCCTATGAATGCAAGGGCCTTTTTAACGTCCTCGGCAACGCTTTCTTCTGAGTAAAGATCGAGGAGCGGACCGAGCGCCCTTTCGTCCTGCATAAGTCCCAAAAGCAGTATTGCGGCCGTTCTCACATCAGTCTTGGCGGACCACGCATGTTTCGCTATCTTGTGGATTACTTCGGGGCCGCAAAGCCTGTGTATCGTCCCGGAGATAAAGTCTGCCGGGACCCCTTTATGGTAGAAGGTCCCCACCGTTATCATCGTCTCTTCCTGTATGCTCCTAGATGCATCTGCTAGGAGCGGCACGATATGCTCCAAGGTCTCGGGCGCCGACAAATGGCTGAGACCCCTGAGCACCGGCTCCCTCAGTGCCTTGACCTTCAGTGCTCCGAGAAGGGCCGGAATGGCTTTCCTGTCCCCTATCCTTCCGAGGGCATCGGCAGCGGGAAAGGCCGTCCAGATATCACCGCTGTTCAGGATCTCTATCAGGGCATCGACGACCGAACGGTCTCCCATCTGACCGAGGTGCTCGACCGCCGACGCCTTGACGTTGTCGTCCTCGTCCTTCAACGCCTTCAGCAGAAGGGGAAGGGCCTTCTTGTCCTTCACCTCGCCTATGATGTCCACGATAAACTTCCTCACGTCCCTGCCGGAAGAATCGTAGGCGTCCACGAGATGTGTCGTGACCTTCTTCCCCAGTCTGACCAGCGTCTCTATAGCTGAATTCCTTGCCCCGGCATTTTCTTCGATTGCCAGAAGCTTGATAAGCCCGTCCGCGTAGTGTTCGACCGGGTATTCATTCGTGAGGATTTCTGAGGCGGCCTTCCTCACCCTCCAGCTTGGGTCCTCCATCGCCTTAAGGAGCATCCGAACTGCGACAGTAGATTGCCTGCCCCTGAGTTCGAGTACCGCCTTTCTGCGTATCTCGGTGTCCCCTTCAGCCGGCGGCCTTCTTGTCTCTTCCATTTTCGGCTCCCGTATTCTTAGTTATGCCTTCCATCTGTATCTTCTCCTCCGAGCTGAGGAGGGTGTCGATATTCAGCAAGATTATTATGTTCTCCCCTTTCTTGCCGATCCCGGTAAGGTACTCCGTCTTCAGCCCCCTGAACATTGAAGGAGGCCCTGTGATCTCCTCGGGCTGGAGGTTGACAATCTCCTTAACGCCGTCCACAAGCAGCCCCACCTTTTCTTTGCCCCACCTCACTACTACAATGCGCTCCTTCTCGGACGACGAGCTTATTCCAAAGCGCTTTCTCAGGTCAAGAAGCGGTATGACATCTCCCCTGATGTTGACCACGCCGGCAAGAAAGGACGGCAACTGGGGCAAAAGGTATATACGCTGCGCCTTCAGTATCTCGACAACACGGTTGATGTCGATACCGAAATGCTCATCTCCTGCGCGCGCAACCGCGACCCTCGGCATAGGAAGTCTACCTCGAACCCCTGGAGCTGCGTGCTTCCGACGTTTTGAATGCCTCCATCTCCTTCTTCAGGCTTTCGACCTCGCTCCTGAGGGTGCCGAAAGAAAGCGTGACCTCTTCCATGTCCCGCACCGCCGAGACGCCGGCATTCTTCATCTGCTCCACTGCTGAAACCACGTCCTCATTGACCTTGAGCTGGCTCATAGCGGCCTGGTTTATCTGTGACGCCATCTCAAGGGTCAGCTCGAGGTTCCTGGAAATTACATTCGTCCCCACTGCATGCTCTTCGGTCGCTTTCTTGGTAAGCTCCGCCACCTCCTTCACGTCGCTTATGCTCTCGAGCATATGGCTGGAACCCCGCTTCTCCTCCTCGGTGGCATTCACCACCTGCTCTATCATCACCTTCACGTTCTCCATGGACATGCGTATCTGGCGCAGCCCCTCGGCCTGTTCAGCGGTCGCCTTCTCCACCAGCCGGGCCATCTGTACCGACTTCTGAGCGGCCTCGAGGGTCTCGCCCATCGCCTCCCCCGACTTGAAGATAAGGTCCTTGCCCTCTTCGACTTTTATGACGCCCTGGTTTATCGCGCCGACTGCGTCGTGGATCTCCGTCTGTATGGACTTAACGATACTCGCTATGTCCCTTGCCGACGACGAGGTCCTGTCGGAGAGAGACCGTATCTCGTCGGCCACCACCGAAAAGCCCTTGCCGTATTCCCCCGCCTGGGCCGCAAGTATGGCCGCGTTCAGACTGAGCAGGTTGGTCTTCTCGGTCACCTCCTTTATTACCGAAAGGATCTTCTCGATGTCCTTGGAGCGCTGTTCGAGACGGGTTATGATCTTGGCGGAATAGTTCACCTCATCCACTATCTTTTCCATGGCCTCTATCGCGTCCGCCACGGCGAGCGTGCCCCGGTCGGTAAGGAGCTGCCTCACAGTCGCGCTCAGATCCGAAGACCTCTTCGTATTGTCCCTGACCTCGTTCAGAGAGACGCTTATCTGCTCTACGGAAGTAGCGGTGTTTTCCACGGCGCGGGAGACTTCTCCGGAGCTTTCGGCAATCGCCTTTGCCGTCTGTGAAAGCTCGGCTATCATGGCGTAGGAATCGCCGCTCGATTTGAACAGCCTCCCGGTGCTTACCGCGATCTCCTGGGCCACGGATTTCATCTCCTGCAGGGAGGCCACGTTCTCCGAAGAGACGCGGGAGAGCTTGTCCGTATTGTCCGTCGTCCTCTTCTGGGATTCGCTTACCTCCCGGATCATCGAAACAACATCGTCGATAGACTTGGACTGCTTCCTGGCCCTCTCCCCGACCGCGTTAAGGGTGACGGTAAGCTGGGCCATTGCGGCCGCCACGTTGCCAGAGAGCGAATTGGACCGCGCAATGGTCGAAGAGAGGCTCTCGACAAGGAACTGCAGGCCCTTGACGATGCTCCCTATTTCCTTGTCGGCGGTCTCGGGCATCTCCACGGTCAGGTCTCCTGCGGTGATCCTTCCGAGGGCGTCGTTGATACTCCTCACCGGGTCGGACACTTTCTTCCTGAAGAACCTGACTATGGCATAGACGACAACCAGAAAAGTGACACCCTGCATGAAAGGCGGGACAAAAAGAAAACGTTTCATGAGCTCGTTCACGGACCGGCCGCTGTAGACCGCTTCGACCTTCCCCTCGCCGTCCTTCAGCGGGACCTCGACCGTGTTCACGGAGGGGATGTAAAAGATGGAGTATGGGTTCAGCCCGCCCCTGTCCGGTTCGCTCATGTTCTCGGTCTGGGCCTTCGAAACAAGCGTTTTCCCGGAGGCGTCATAGACCGTCACGGACAGGACAAGCCCTTCCTTAATAAGAACATCGAGAAACTGGTCCAAAGGCTTTGCGTTGGTCGTGTCTTCGGAAACCATCTCCGCAACGTGCCGGGCCATGGCGGCGACCTCCGCCCTCAGCCTCTTTTCGAGATAACTCTTCTGGTAAAGGAGGAGCCAGGTATAAAGAACTCCCTGCCCCACCACGAGTATCAACAATATGATGACGGTAAAATTCGTGACCAGGGAATAATTTTTGAACTTTATCATTTCGGCACCGCCCTTACGTTATCATTCCCAGCTTCGACATCTTGAACCTGATGCCGCTGTAGTCGCCGTCGTCGGCCTCGACAAAGCCCGTATAGTCCTTGTCGATGGATTTCAGGATCACGGCCCCCTCAGCCGAAGAATCATTGAGCGAAATCAGTACGGTCTTTATGGCCGACACTTCTTTGTCGACAACAGAAGTGTTGTAGCAGATGTTCATCTCGGGGATCTCTTCCGAAAGATGGACGAAGCGCAGACCGCGGTCCCTATACCTGTTTGCGGTGGACTCTATAACGGCGCCAGCATCGAAATCCCCGCGAAGCACCGCCTGAGCAACGGCGTCGTGCTGCCCCAGATTGCTGTGGCTGAGCAGGTCCTCCAGTTCGATGCCCGCGTCTTTCAGGATCAGTCTAGGGACGATATAGCCGGCAGAGGAATGCACGTCTCCGAAGGCAAAGGACCTCCCGCTGATGTCCGAAACAGACCTTATGGAGGTGTCCGACCGCGTTATAATGACCGAGCGGTGGTACGGCTTTCCGTCGCGAAGCCCCTTTACCAGCACCTTGACGCCGTATCTCCGCTGGGCCTCTATGTAAGTGGCAGGCCCCAGCGCGCACAACTGTGTGACGTTCTGTCCTATGTCCTTCAGGGCGCCTTCGAAGTCCACGGCGACCTTGAGCTCGACCGTCCTGCCCAGCTTCTTGCTCAGGAAATCCGCGAGGGGCAGAAAATTCTTGAACATGGTCGAAGGAGACTCCAGGGGCAGGACCCCGAGTTTGAGAACCGCCCCCCTCTCCTCCGAAAACTTAAAACGCTCCATCTCCATCTTCAGCAGCTCCGAGTCCTGATGAAGGTCCCTGAGGGTATTTGTGATCCTGAAGGCGAGCTTCCTGTTGTCCAGCGGAATGCCCTTCAGCCCGTCCGTCAGGTTCAATATGTGCTGCGTGCCTATCTTGTGCTCGCCGAGGGCCTTCGATATCTGCTGGCTCCGCTCCGAGACGAACTCCATCGCCTTTGATATATGGCGGCTGCTGACCGTCTGCTCCTCGGTCGCCTTGCTGACCTGGTGGGCCGCGTCGCGCATCTTCTCAGTGGCCTTTATTATAAGGAGGATGCCTTTAGATTCCTCAGAAGTCGCCTTGGCGATCTGGTCGGTCATGTTCCTGACGCGCTCCATCGCCTCTGTGACGAGTTTCGCCGCCTTGGACTGCTCGGTAGTGGAGCGCTCTATGGAAAGCGCCATCTCGGAAGATTTTTTGGAGCTGTCGAGGATCTTTCTCAGGGAGTCGCCGGCCTCGCGCGAGAGCTTGAAACCTTCCTCGACAGAGCGGAGGCCTTCGTGCATCGCCTCCACAGAGCTTCTTACTTCCTGCTGAACGGCCTGAATGAGGGAGGCTATCTCCTGAGTAGAAAAGGCCGTTCTCTCCGCAAGGTCCTTGATCTCGTCGGCCACGACCGAGAACCCCTTCCCGTGTTCCCCGGCCTGCGCCGCCAATATCGCAGCGTTCAGGGCCAGGAGGGTCGTCTGATCGGTGATCTCGTCTATGACATTAAGTATCTTCCCTATCTCGTCAGACCTCCCCCCGAGTTTGGTGATAAAGTCCGCGGTACGCTCGACCGACGCCTTTATGTTCTTCATGCCCTCTATGGTCTTGTCGACCGACACCATGCCGTAGGTGGCTGCATCGCTCGTGACCTTCTCCGAAAGTCTTGAAGACTCCTTCGCGTTGAGCTCCACTTCCTTGATCGCCGAGGTGATCTCGGAAATGGCCGAAAGGGTCTCCTCTGATGCAGTTGCGAGCTCTTCGGCATTGGAGGCCACCTCCTTGATCGTAGCAGAAAGCTCCTCTATGGAAGAAGAAGTGGACTCGACGGCAGTCGACAGGTCGTGGATGTTCTCATTGACGTTGTTGATGCTCGAGACCATCTGGTCCATAGACGCCGATGTCTCCTCCACTGAGGCCGCCAGGCCCTCCGTGCTTTCGGAGATCTCAGAGGCAGTAGAGTTCAGCTCGGAAACGGAATTGGATATATTCAAAAGGGCCTCCGCCTCCACCTCCGCTCCGTTCACGACCTTCCTCGACTCCTTCTCGACATCCTGTGTCACCCTGGAGATTCTTCCCGAGAGGTCCTTGAGCCTCTGGAGGATCACGCCGAGAGACCTGAAGGATTCCTTGAAAATACCGCTCATCGTCCCTATCTCGTCGTCGCCCGCCACCTTCACATCGAAGGAGAGGTCCCCGCCAGAGATCTTGGCAGCGGCCGAGTTGATCGCCTTAATGGGGGATATGACCATCCTTCTGAGCAGGAGCCAGAGGACAATGCTGATGAGCAGCGACACGACGACCGTCGCGGCGACCATGGACACAATCTGAGTCCTGGCCTTCTGGAACTCCTTCTCCAGTGAGAGCGAGACCTTCACGGCGCCCAGTATCGGCTTATCGGCCCCATGGCACTCCTGGCAACGCGTCGCATTCTTCAGCGGCAGGGAATAGATGAGCAGTCCGTTCTTTCTTTCGGGCTTGCTCAGCTTGCCCTTCTCAAATTCGCTTATGAGACCCGCATCGGTTATGGGGGCGTCCGGCTTGAACGCTTCCCTGCCTTCGGAGTTTATGACCGTGATCGCCTCCATTCCCCGGATCTGCTTCATGTCCTCCACGTTCTTGCGGGTGACATCGGCCTTTCCGGCAAGCATGGTCGTCTCGATATTGTCGAGGACCATGCGGGCCGTAGTCTCGGTGCCGGATTGCGTAATGTCAAGGACCGTGTCTTTTTGTATGTAGGCCGATATAAGCCCCGAGAGGAGCGCCACGGTCAAGAGCATCGCAGCAACGATTGCGAGGACCTTGAATTCAAGTCTCTTTCTCATAAAGCCTCCGTATATGATAAATTTTCGTCATCAAAATTTTCTCCTTTTGCCTTATATCGCCGCCGCCTCGCTCATCCGTATGACCGAGACGAACCTGCCGTCCACTATCGCGACTCCCTCGATGAACTTCATCTCTGCGTCCGGCAGATGAAGCGGCGTTTCGACGATCCTGGAGGCGGACGGCCTTATCACCCCGATGACGCTGTCCACCATCGCCCCAATGGGACCTTTCGGTCCTTTCAGGATCAGTATCTTCTCCTTGTTGTCTCCGGCCGTCCCCGGCGACCCGAGAGACAGCATCGTCTTCAGGTCTATCACTGGGATAATCTTCCCTCTAAGAGAGGTGATGCCTAGCAGATGCGGCCCGGTGTTCGGTATTATCGTGATTCCCTGGGGCCTCACGATCTCTTCTATCTCATCGATCCTGAAGGCGTATTCTTCCTTTGCGAGTTTGAACGCGAGGAGCTGCACCGTAGCGTCCTCATCCCCTTCACCGGCCTCCGCTTCTTTCGCTTCCTCTACAACAGGAGGAGGAGGAGGAGGAGGAGGGACAGGGTTTTCAGGAAACTCCGTTTCCCCGGCGCCCCGGGGTACGTCCTCCTGTTCCGCAGCAGGCCTTTCAGCCTCCTGGCCAGGGACCCCCCTAAACTTCTTCCTTATCTTTGCGATATCCATTGAGACCGATCTCCTTTGCGGCTGAACGGACAACCGACTCGTCTATGAGCGCAGCATCTCTTGCAAAACCTTCAAGGAGCGACATGCCCGCGAGGCTGTTTATGACCCTTGGAATGCCTTCGGAGTATTTGTAAAGTGCGCGGATCGCAGCATCGGTAAAGACCGGCTCCGACCTTCCTCCGACGGCAACTCTGTGCTCGACGTAGGCCTTTATTTCATCTTCTCCCAGGGTTTCGAGCCGGCAAAAAAGCCCCACCCTCTGCCTCAGGGCGGCAAGGGAGGGAAGTTGAAGCTTCTTCATCAAATCAGGCTGGCCGACAAGGACAAGCGCAAGGAGGTTGTCGTCGTCCATCTGAAAATTCGTGAGCAGCCTTATCTCCTCGAAAGTCTCCCTGTAAGGGATCAGATGGGCCTCATCGATTATAAGAACGGGAGTTATCCCGGCCTTATAATCCTCATAAAGCTTCGCATAGATCACATTCAGAAGGTCGCTCTTCCGGTCCGACGCAGAACCGCACTGGAGCCTTTCGCCTATGGTCCTCACGAAATCCATCGAGGTGAGCCTCGGGTTAAGCACCACAATGGCCCTGTAGGTCTCATCGAAGGAATCCATAAGCGCCCTCGTAAGGGTCGTCTTGCCGCACCCTATCTCGCCTGTCAGCACGGCGATCTCCCTCTCCTCCACGGCATATTGCAGCCGGGCAAGGGCCTCTTCATGGGTCCTGGACATATAGAGAAACCTGGGATCAGGGGTCTTGCTGAAAGGCTTCGCATCGAAACGATAGAACCTCTTATACATGGTGCGCCACCCTTTGCTTTGAAAGGGAATCCTCTATTACCGATTCCACGTCGATGACCAGGACCACCTCATGTTTTCCGATCTCGGCTGCGCCGGCAAATCCCCGCAATCCCTTGAAGTAGTCACCCAGGGATTTTATGACGATCTCGTGCTGCCCTATCATCTCGTCGACGAAAAGTCCGATCCTTCTCTCCCCGAAGCCCACAACAACCGCAAAGGACCTCTCCGAGACTTCGCCGTCAATGTCATAGACATTGGCGATCCTCACGATGGGGAGCATCTCCCCCCTCAGGTTATATACGTCCCTTCCCTCTATCGTCTGGATGTCCTTGTGCTCGATCACCAGACTTTCCGAGGAGGAGGTCAGCGGGATCGCAAATCTCTCCCTGCCGACCCGCACTATCAGGGCCTTGAGAATGGCGAGGGTTATCGGGACAGTCAGCGTGAAGGTCGTACCTTTTCCTTTTTCGGTCTCCACATCCACAAAGCCGCCGAGGCTCGACAGCTTCTCCTTCACCACGTCCATGCCCACGCCCCTTCCGGAGATCTCGCTTACCGTCGCCTTCGTGCTGAAGCCGGGCATAAAGATAAAGTCCAGGATCTCGCGGTCGGTCATCTCCGCACCCTCTGCCATGAGGCCTTTCTCCACCGCCTTCCTCCTCACCTTTTCCACGTCCACTCCCGGGCCGTCGTCCTTCACCTCGATGATGACATGGTTTCCCCTCTGGAACGCCTTGAGCACGATCGTCCCATTCTCCCTTTTGCCGAGGCCCTTTCTTTCAGCCGCGGTCTCCATGCCGTGATCTATCGCGTTCCGGACTATGTGCATGAGAGGGTCGATTATCTCCTCCGCCAGATATTTGTCTATTTCGGTGTCCTCCCCGTAGAGGACAAGCTCTATCTGTTTGCCCGCCTCGCGGGAGTAGCGCCGTATGACCTGGCCGAGCCTCGAGAAGATCTGGCCTATGGGTATCATCCGGATTTCGAGCACCTGCTCCTTGAGCTCGGTGATCCTCCTTTCGAAGGACTGCGATATCTTGAACACGTCTATGACGAGCGGGGTGTGCCCGAACTCTTCCTTCATCTCGGCCGCAATCCTGTTCGTGGCCGACCTGGCAAGGTTCAATTCGCTTATGGTATTGAGGATCCTGTCGAGTTTTTCTATATCGACCCTGACGTACGTGCTCGCGCTCTTCAGCGACGCCTCCTGCGTCTTCGGCGCAGGGACTGGAGGGGGAGGGGCCGGGGCTGACTTGCATTGTACAAATTCATCCACCGGGATGCCGAGCGCCTGCGCCAGATCTTCCCGGGGCCTGACGCTGCCGAACAGGATGTTGAACCCTATAGATTCGGGAGGCAGGTCGGATGAGGTGGGCAGGGTCGATATCTGCTCCCCCTGGGCCTTGATCCTGCCGGTAAGGTCGTTCAGAAGCTTGTCGAAGTCAGTAAGGGAAAAGACGGCCCTGGCGAGATAGATCCCTTTGCCTTCCTTTATATTCGTCTTTAATCTATGCTCCTCGTATTCGGAGAGGACCTTGATGATGGACGGATCGATCCGCGCAAGCAAGTCCTCGGGCCTGCCCTCCCCCCCGGACTCTTTCGCCGCCTCTCTGAAAGACGCGATGTTCTTCAGATATCCCGACACGTCGTGCGGCCTCTCGGCTTCTATATCTTCAAAGACCTTCTTGATGGCGTCTGTATTGCTGAAAAGGAACCTGACCACATCCTCGGTGATCCCGAGCCTTCCGAGCCTTATGTCGTCCAGAAGAGACTCAAAGGCGTGGCTGAAATCCGCAATGTCCTTGAAGCCGAAAAGTCCCGAGATGCCTTTGATGGTATGGACCGCACGGAAGAGGGCGTTTATCGTATCCGGGTTTACGCCTGAGGAGTATGTCTCCTGGACCTCGGTCAGGAGCCTTTCCGCTTCCTCTATGAGCTCCTCAGTCTCTGCGATAAAATCCTTCTTAGAAGATTTCATTGATTGAGTATCTTCGCGATCACCGCCTGGAGCTCTTCGGACCTGAAGGGTTTTGTGACGTATGCGCTCGCTCCCAGGGAAAGTCCTCTTTCCTTGTCTTCGCTGCTCCTCTCGGTGGTGACGATCACCATTGGTATGTGCCGGTAGTTCGGGTTGGATTTTACGAAATTGATAAGCTCAAGCCCGTTCACGTCGGGCATGTTTATGTCGGTAATGATGAGATCGAGTTCCTCGCGGGGCAGCATCTTGAGCGCTTCAAAGCCGGTAGAGGCTTCCAGCGCGGTGAAGTCTTCTCCCATATCTTCGATCGCCGCCCTTATCATCGCCCTTGTAGTTGCGGAATCCTCAACAACGAGAACCGACTTCACCTTGCCTCCCTCAGACACGTTATGTAATTTTAGCAGAAGGATGCAAAAAAATCATTACTCAGAGGACCTTCTGATTTCTCAGTGCCTGGGTCTCCCCTGCTCTTTTTGGAACTCCTGCAATTTCCTCACGAGAAGCGATTTTTCGAGGGCCAGACCCGCCTGGCTTATGAATATCTCCAACCCCTCGGTCTCGGAAAAGCCCTCTCCACTGCCGGCGTTGTCGCAATAGAGAAGCGCGACGACCTTGCCCTCCGTGATTACGGGGAAGAAGGCGATCTCCGCGGGCCATCCTCCCCCGAGCTCCCGCATTATGGCCTCCGTGACACCGTCCCTCTCCAGCGCGCCCTTGAACGGCTGCCCGTTCTCTATGACTTTCCTTAGAAAAGGGCTTTTTTCATACATGAGAACGGTCTCCCTTATCTTTTCGTCGGCCCTTTCGATGTCCAGACCGAACTGCCCCAGCCCGGCAAGCTCTTTTTCTCCAACCATGAACAATACTCCCCTCTGAAACATGTCGCTTGCGAACCTCAGGACGAGGAGGGTGATCTCGGACGTTGAATTGGGGAACCTCAGCTCCTGCGTAAGGGACTTGAGGGCGGAGATGTCCTTCCGCTCGACCGCATGAGGATGCTCCCCCCAGTCCTCTTCCCATGTTTCGCCTGCGGCCTCTTCCGTGAGGCCTTCACCCAGGTCCTCCTTCTGCATCTCCTCGTCATGGACCCTTGCGCCTTCCATGAGAAGGTACTCCGGGCTGATCCCCTTGGAGACCTCCCATCCCGTGTCATCGACCTTGCTCAGCCCCCTGACATCGAGGTTGTCGAGTTCAAAGCGAAAATCGCCCTGGTTTATGAGAAGGAGATGATAAACTATCTTCTCGATCCTCTTCTTGGCGGTCTTGTCAAGAGACTCCTTGCTCACCGAGCCGAGCTCGAACAGTATCTCGGCTATGGACTTTCCCGGCAGCTCCTTCCTGACATTGAGGCCGATGGCGAATATCCTGTCCTTCACAATGTTCTTCTTCAGCAGGTCCTGCCCGATATTGCCTTCGAGTATGTCGGTCTCGGCCCTCACAATCAGCCCGTTCTTGAACACTATGAAGGCGTTTCCCTCTTCGCTCTCTATCACGAGGGTTCCGGTCTTCTTGCCTATGCTCAGAATCTGGAAGATGTCAGAGAGGGCAAGGTCTTCTAATCGTCCGACAAGGCTCATTTCTAATCAGGGAAAGACAACGAAATTATATACATGATGTCACATAGGCGGATAAATAATCAAAAAGGCGGGAGACGGGCGCATAGCAGTGCATCTCTCTAGAATTCATCAACCCCTTTTCTTCCCTCGTGGAGATTCTATGCTTCGATCAGGCGCTTATGCAGCCAGTATATCAGGAAAAATTGAGAGGTGTCAATGAACAGCGGGGTCATGGCAGATGGAATTTCTGGTATACTGAAAGCATGAAAATTGCAGTTACAGGCAAAGGCGGCGTGGGAAAAACGACCCTGTCCGCCGTCTTGAGCCGGCTTTACGCGTCTGAAGGGAAAAGGGTCATCGCCGTGGACGCCGATCCGGATGCGAACCTCGCCGCGGCCCTCGGCATACCGAAGACGGACGCGGACAGGATAAGGCCCATCGCTGAGATAACGGAATTGATCGAAGAGCGGACCGGGGCGAGACCCGGGGTGAGCGGAGGGATATTCAAGCTGAACCCCAGGGTCGACGACATCCCGGAACAGTTCGGCTACAGGTCCGGCAATATAGTCCTTCTCAGAACGGGCAAGTCCAAGGAGGCGGCTTCAGGCTGCTACTGCCCCGAGAATGTCTTCCTGAGAAGGCTTCTCAGGCATTTGGTGGTGAGCCGCGATGAAGTAGTCATAGTGGATATGGAGGCCGGGATAGAGCACCTGACAAGGGGGACGGCCGAGGCTGTGGACGCCTTCATCGTCGTCGTGGAGCCCGGACAGAGGAGCATCCAGACGGCCAATACGGTCAGAGACATGGCGGTCGGCCTTGGGGTGAAGAAGGTCTTTGTCGTCGCCAACAAGGTGAGAGGCGAGCAGGACCTCGATTTTATCATGAGAGAGCTGCAAGGCATGGAGCTTATAGGTCACATCTCTTTCAGTCATGAGATCATGGAGTCGGATATTGCAGGGATCTCGCCTTTCGAAATAGAAAGCGCTGTCGGAGATGTCACAAGGATCAAGGCTGCCCTTGAAAGCCGCATCGGATGAAAAGGCCCGCATCAGGGAATCTGTCCTAAAGAAGAGAGATCTTCTAGGGCCGGCTTCCAGGAAATTAAAGGACGCCGGAATAAGGAAGAGGCTCTCTTCCACCTCTGAATTCAGACTGGCAAAAACAGTCCTCCTCTACGCGTCCTTCAGGTCCGAGGTTTCCACTTTTTCGATAATGGAAGACGCGCTCGCAGCCGGGAAAAGAGTGTTCCTTCCGGTAGTGGACAACAAGATCAAGGAGTTGAGGCCCTACCAGATCCGCAGTTTGTCCGAGCTCTCATCCGGGTTCATGGGCATACCCGAGCCCGCCGTCAGAAAGGAAATGGAAAGAGACGCCGGCGAATCGGACCTCATAATCATTCCGGGCGCGGCCTTTGACACCGGGGGAAACAGGCTGGGTTATGGGGCGGGATATTACGACAAAATGCTCTCGCGCCTGACAAGGCGGATTCCGTTGATAGCCCTTGCTTACGAAGAGCAGATAGTCGACTTCATACGGTCAGAGCCTCATGACGTCCGCGTACAGATGATAGTCACCGACAGGAGGACGATTGTATGCCGTCCGACGGGTCCGCCCGCTGGGCGTAAGAAGGTATCTTAAGCTGCCGGGGTCTGAGTGTCCCTATCATCCGCAGGACCCGTTGTTTGAGAGCTGCCAAAGGGTTCACTATGTCGACCTTCAGCAAACCCGAGAAAGCGATCAGGATATAAATGAACCTCGTCTTTATAGAAGGGGATTTGTCCATAAAGTTCTTGAATTCCGACCCGGCCTCCTCAAAAGACCCTATCTTCAACATGAAGACGGCCCTATTGTAAGGCAGGAAAGAAACAAATGTCTTTATCATTTCCTGCCATTGTTCCTCAAGGGCCTTTAAGTCATACTCGAAGCCGAGGCCGCGGAGTCTTCCCTCGTAGGCGGCCATGAACTTCTTCAGGTATTCGATGCCGGAGCAATACAACTCTTCTGCATTTCTGTTCAGGCTGACAGACATGGGCTGCCTGCGGTAAAACCCCAGACAGCGTGGAAGCGGCGAAAACCTGCCCTCAAGAGAAAGTCTTGTCCATGTAGCGAAATCCTGGAAAAGTCCTTCGGCCTCTACAAAGCCGCCTATGCCGACCAGCGCACTCCTCCTCAGCATTACCGTTGCAACCGCCATAAAGCAATACCTTTTGAGAAACATCTTTATAGAAGACCCGACGGGGTCGTTACAGGCAATGCCCGTGTCTTCAGGGAGCCCCATATAATCTATCTTCATACCATGCGGGTCCACTACGCAGCATTCACCGTAACTCAATACGACATCGTCGCTGTCGAAGCACCTTACCTGGGCCTCCAGCTTGTCCCTCGGCCAATAATCGTCGCCGTCGAGCAAGGCCACAAGCTCGCCCCTGCACATCGAGAGCGCCTTGTTGCACGACCCGGTGAGACGACGGTCCCCCGCGTGCCGCTGCGAAGTATAGTGTATCCTGCCGTCGCGCAGCTTCTTTATGACCTCTCCTGTGCCGTCGTTCGAACCATCATCAAGGATTATCCATTCCCAATGCCGATAAGTCTGCCCCAAAACAGAGCTGATGGTTTGATCGATATAGTGACGCTGGTTGAATACGACTGTCAGAATGCTTACAAGGGGTCCTTTTTCCATGACAATACCGGCTGTTTGTTATTATACTTTATCGTTCGCATCATTACTGTTTGCTTCATCATAGCTCATAACGCTAATATTAAAGAAAATGACAAACGTAACTTTTTTCATAGGCACCGTAAAACTCGGCGGGACCGAGGCCAAGCTGGTCCGGAACTTCCTGCCGGCCCTTAAGAAAAGGCGGATTCTAAACCCCAGGCTCCTACTGCTGAGAAACGAAGGTGAGTTTATGGACCTGATCCCGGACGACATAGAAACATTCAGCCTCGACGAAGGAAAGAGGACAAAGCTTCCCCGGCTGGTTTTGAGACTGAGGAGAATGCTAGGCAAGCTGGACTCTGAAGTGATCATGAGCTGCATGTCGTATCCGGCCCTCATCTCCTACGGCGCCCGAAAACTTTCTCCGGGCGCTTTTACCCATGTGATTCACGATACAGTCCCCATGAGGGAATTCATAAAATACGAAATCTCCGGTGAGCGGTTGAGAAGACTGAAACTGTCGCTCATCCGCAGGGCATATGCCGATGCCGATGCGCTTATCGGGAACTCTCAGGGAGTGACGGACAACTTCCTCGAGTTCGGGATGGAGACCGAAAGAGTCCACATGATCTACAACCCGCTTAACAGAGACATGATTGCCGGGATGGCGGAGGAAGAGGCCGGCTTGAATATCGAAGGCCCTTTGGTTGTTTCGGCGGGAAGGCTAGTCTACCAAAAGGCCTTCGATGTTCTCATAAGGGCCTTCAGAAAAGTCAGGGACCGGACACCGGCAAAACTGCTGATCATCGGAGACGGCCACTTGAAGAGAGAACTGTTGTCCATGAGGGAATCACTCGGCCTGCGCGATGATATACTTTTTTCCGGCTTCCAGCAAAATCCCTGGAAGTACTTCAAGCACGCCACCGTGTTTTGTCTGGCCTCCAGATACGAGGGGTTCCCAAACGTAGTCCTTGAAGCCATGACCCTCGGGGTGCCAGTGGTAGTAACGGATTGCCATGCTGGTCCCTCTGAAATTACCAAGGGGGGCAGATACGGCATCCTGGTCCCGCCGGAAAACCCAGACGCGCTGGCCGGAGCGCTCCTGTCGGTTATAACGAGCAAGCGATTAAGGGGCAATCTGTCCGCCCTTGCCCTGGAAAGGTCCCGCGCTTTTGGCTTTGAGACATCTCTGTCGGCTTATGAACGGCTGTTGGCCAATCGCGGAGCGCCGGACGGATCGATACGATAAGATGGAGTCCTTCGTCGGATGCTGAAAGTCCTGTTTTTTATCCCGTCCCTCGAAGGCGGCGGAGCTGAAAGGGTCATGGTCGAAATCCTCCGCTCCGTTGATCGTGAGAGGATTGAGCCTGTTCTCGTCCTGTTGCAGCCATATGCGAATTCGCCTTTTAAGAAAAACATCCCGGAGGAGATAAAGGTTATCGTTGTTGATCGCAATTCGGACACCACCATTGACAAGATCCGGCAGTATGTCGGTTTTATCCGTACGGTCTTAAGTGAAAAGCCGCATTTGATCATGAGCATGCTGACCCATTGCAATATCATGGCCATCCTGCTGAAACTCATCTCCGGAATAAGGGTCATCGTCTGCGAGCATATCATTCCTTCTGAAGTCATCAAGACAAAGGAAGGAGGGCGGATGCTTTGGTTTTCTACAAGGCATTTGATCAAGACATTCTACCGGTTCGCGGACAAGATCGTCGCGGTTTCAGAAGGAATCAAGGCGAACCTTGTCGAAGAGTTCAATATACCGCCTCACAAGACAGAGGTGCTGTATAACCCCGTAGACCTGGACCTCATTTCGGAATTGAGCAGGGTTTCCGCAGGGCATGTCTTTTTCAAGGAAGGGGTCCCGGTCCTTTTATCCGTCGGCAGGCTGGTCCCGCAAAAAGGTTTCGATATTCTTCTCAAAGCCTTCAGAAAGGTTCTCGAAGAAATGGACGCGAGATTGATAATACTCGGCGAAGGACAGGGAAGAGAGCCGCTCTTAATGCTTGCCGGGGACCTGGCGATAACAGGAAAGGTCTCTTTCGCGGGCTTTCAGGGAAACCCCTACAAGTTCATGTCCAAGGCGGACATCTTTGTTCTTCCGTCCCGTTACGAAGGACTGCCGATGGTAATACTTGAGGCGATGGCCTGCGGCGCTCCTGTCGTTTCATCGGACTGCAAATCGGGACCTCGCGAGATATTGCAGGATGGCAGTCATGGTGTGCTTGTTCCGGTCGAGGATGTAGACGCCCTTTCGGCGGCCTTATCGAGGTTGCTGAGAGACAAGACGCTGAGGAAAAAGTTTTCCGAAACGGCAAGAGAACGGGCAAGAGATTTTGCCGCCGCGGAGATCGTATCCAGATATGAGGAGCTAATCTGCAAATCGGCGCGGGTGCCTGGTGATTGGACCCAAGTATAGGAGAGGACGGTCATGCTTCCTCAAATCCGTCAATCCTTTCTGACTTTGCGTTCTTTGCGACCTGGCGCCGCGGCTCTCCTTTGTTATGTCCGGTTTTTTGCGATATCGGCGCCCTTCGGGTTAGAATAGTGTCATGGAGAAGGAGGTCTTCAGGAACTTCCTCTATAAGAGGGGCCTCAAGCTCACCAAGGAAAGACAGAGGATACTCGACGAGGTCTTTGCGCTTCACGGTCATTTCGATCCCGAGGAGCTGCTCCTCAGGATGAAGAACAAGGGCATGAAGGTCTCAAAGGCCTCCGTTTACAGGACACTTCCTCTTCTTGTCGCGAGCGGCCTCATAGAGCAGGTCGAAAAGAACGACAAGCACGCCCATTATGAACACACCTTCGGCCACGGTCACCACGACCATCTCATATGCATGAAGTGCGGCAGGGTCATAGAGGTCTACTCTCCGAAACTTGAGGCCATCCAGAACGAACTCTGCAGGGAAAGCGATTTCGACGGCATGACCCATACGCTCGAGATCAAGGGCTGCTGCTGCGATTGCAGACAGGGCGGCTGAAAGAAAGCTTCCTGCCTGGCTCACTCCAGCCTTCGTCTTCAGTCTAAATTCCTGCTCATCCTCACTTCACCACGGTTCGGGCTGCACAGGAAACGCACCCGCGCGGAATAACAGACAGATGGAAACAAAACTCTGTGAAAATTGCTCCCTTTTCCGCCTTGTCAACTATAGATAAGAAATGTTAAATTAAAGTCCTTTAAACAAGCGCCTAAGCCATGGATATCAAGAAGATACAAAAAGGGGTGAGGCTCATCATCGAGGGGATCGGCGAGGACCCTGAAAGACCGGGCATAAAAGACACGCCCGAGCGCGTCGCAAGGATGTATCAGGAGATCTTTTCCGGTCTCGAAACCCCCACTGAAGAGATACTGAAGCACATAGAGGGAGAAAGCCACGACGAGATGGTGCTTCTGAAAGATATTCCTTTTTATTCCGTCTGCGAGCACCACCTGCTTCCCTTTATCGGAAAAGCCAACGTGGCGTACATTCCGGGGGCAGGGAAGATCGCCGGGATAGGAGAACTTGCAAAGGCGGTCGAGATCCTGGCCAAAAGGCCGCAGGTGCAGGAGAGACTGACCGCGCAGCTTGCCGACATGCTGATGGAAAAACTCAAGCCTAAGGGCGCCATGGTCATAATAGACGCCGAGCACCTGTGTCTCTCGATGAGGGGCATAAAGAAGCCCGGTGCGAGGACCGTCACATCTGCGGTGAGAGGGATATTCAGGAGCAAGGAATCAACAAGGGCCGAGTTGCTCGAACTTATAAAGAAAAGAGATTAAGAGGTGGTCGCGGGGCTTCAGCCTGTGAGATACGACGCGATACAATCAAGGCTCAGGGTTGATACCGTCAGTTGTCATTCCGGCAAAAGCCGGAATCCAGTGACTTAAATACCTATGGATGCCGGATCAAGTCCGGCATGACGATAATAAGACATTTATAGGCTGACACTTAAATACAAGGAGGAATCAATATGTCTGCAAAGATTATAAGCGGCACAGAGGTCGCTGCTCAGATCAGAGAAGAGCTCAAGAAAGAGGTCCAGGAGATGAAAGATAAGCACGGGGTCGTTCCGGGCCTGGTCACCATCCTGGTAGGCAAGAACCCCGCATCTGTCAGCTATGTGACCGGGAAACAGAAGACCGCTCACGAGCTAGGTTTTAACTCGATACAGGACGATCAGCCCGAGGACCTGTCCGAGGCCGACCTGCTCAAGCTCGTCGATAAATACAACAAGGACCCGAAGGTCCACGGCATCCTCGTCCAGCTCCCTCTTCCGAAGCACATCAATGAAAAGAAAGTCCTCAACGCCATAGACCCCGACAAGGACGTAGACTGCTTCCATCCTGTAAACGTGGGGCGTTTGATGATCGGCGGGGCCGAGGCCAAATTTCTTCCATGCACGCCGGCCGGCATCCAGGAGCTGATCGTGCGCTCGGGCTTTGAGACCTCGGGGGCCGAGGTAGTTGTTGTCGGCCGTTCCAACATAGTGGGGAAACCCATCGCCAACATGATGCTCCAGAAGGGCAGAGGGGCCAACTCTACTGTCACTATAGTACATACCGGCACGAAGAACCTCGAGGCGCACTGCAAACGCGCGGATATCCTTATAGTTGCAGCAGGTGTGCCGCACCTTGTAAAACCGGAGTGGATCAAGCCGGGCGCATGCGTCATAGACGTGGGTGTGAACAGGGTGGGTGAGAAGATAAGCGAGAAGACGGGCAAGCCTGTTCCGATCCTTAAGGGAGACGTTGATTTTGACGCTGCAAAAGAGATCGCGGGGGCGATCACCCCGGTCCCGGGCGGCGTGGGACCAATGACGATCACGATGCTCATGAAGAACACCGTCACCTCGGCAAGGACGCACGCGGGCCTGTCGATAAGTTAGAATAAAGAACGATGGCGCCCTTGAAAGCAGAAGAATATCCAAAACCTTACCGTCCGTACGGCGCTGATATAAAGGAAACGAGGCCTTATTCGCCCTGCCGTGCGGCCTGCCCCGCGCACACTGACGTTCAGGCATATGTAGGGCTTATTGCCCAGGGCCGATACAACGAGGCCTTCGAGGTGATCACCTCGGTGAACCCCATCGCCTCTGTCTGCTCGATGATATGCCATCATCCGTGCGAGCAGGCGTGCAGGCGCTGCGCTATCGACGAGCCCCTTGCCGTCAGGCACCTGAAGAGGTTCGCCATAGAGAAGTCCGCGGACTACAGGAGAAACAAGCGCAGGCTCGTGGAGAAGACAAAGGGCAAGAGCGTAGGCATCATCGGCTCGGGCCCTTCCGGACTTACTGCCGCAAACGACCTCGCGAATTTCGGATACAATGTCACGATCTACGAACGTCACCCGGTCCTGGGCGGAATGCTCGCATCGGCCATCCCCCCTTATCGCCTGCCGAGGGAAGTGTTAAAGGAAGACATAGACGATGTGACTGCCAAGGGAATCGAGGTAAGAACGAATTGCGAGATCGGAAAGGACGTGAAGCTTAAAGACCTTGTCGGGAAGCACGAGGCGGTCCTCATTGCCATCGGCCTCTCACAGAGCCGGTCTCTGAACATCCCGGGAGCGGAAGGTCCCGGAGTTATGCTCGCCATACCCTTCCTCGAGGACGTCGCCTTCGATCGTAAACCGAAACTTGGTGATAAGGTCCTCGTCATCGGCGGTGGAAACGTGGCCATGGACGTTGCAAGGACCGCGCGAAGGCTCGGAGTGGAGGACGTTTCCATGGTATGTCTCGAGAGCGCGGAGGAGATGCCTGCCTGGAAATGGGAGGTGGATGAGGCGATCGAGGAGGGGATCAGGATAAACCATCGCTGGGGGCCGAAGGCGGTCAGGCGCGAAGGAGACAAAGTCCTCGGACTTGAGGTCGTAAAGGTGAAATCCGTCTTCGATCAGAGCGGTCGCTTCAACCCTTCTTTCGATAATGATGTCACGACTGTTTTGGATGCTGATACAATCATTATCACAATCGGGCAGATGTCGGACCTTTCTTTTCTGAAGGACAGCTCCGTGAAGCTCGATGAGCGCGGCCGGGTGGTTTGGGACCCGGCCACCCAGATGAGCAGCGCCAGGGGCGTGTTTGTCTCGGGGGAGGTCGTGACCGGACCTGGATCGGCCATAGCCGCGGTCGCAAACGGCCACCGTGCGGCCATTGCGGTCCATCTCTTTTGCCAGGGAGAAGGCATAGAAGGCAGACTCCCTGATCAGGAGAAGGAGAAGATCAGCCAGATGCCTGCCGACGTTGCCGGAAAGATCGAAAGGGAGCCCCGTCTCGCGATCAAACATATCGCGCCGGAAGTGCGCTGCGACTCGATGGTCCATTTCGAGATCGGCTACGACGAGGAAGAGGCCCTTAAAGAGGCGGGAAGGTGTCGCGCTTGCGGAGGCGGCGCTGTGGTCGACCAGAAGAAGTGCATGGCCTGTCTTACGTGCATGCGCGTCTGCCCATACGGCGCTCCTGTGGTCGCCTCGGTCTCTGAGATAAGGCCGGAGTATTGTCAGGCCTGCGGGCTTTGCTCGCCGGAGTGTCCCGCGCAGGCTATCAGCATGGTGAGCTATGACGTCAGGGAGATCAGGAATACGATGCATCAGATCATCGGCGCGATTGATCAGAAGAGACAGGAGCCGGTCATTGCGGCCTTCGTATGCACGCACCATGTCGGCGTATTCGGTTTCGACCTGCCGAAGAACGTGCGGGCGGTGCCTGTCCATTGCACCAGCAGGATCGATATCCTGGATATGCTAAAGGCGTTCGAATCAGGCGCGGACGGAGTTGCCGTGGTGCGCTGCGATAACACAATCTGCAAGTACAGGGGTATAGAACACAGGGTGAGCGCCCGCGTCGGCCGGGTCAAGGAGCTCCTCGGAATGTTGAAGATCGGGTCTGACCGTGTCGAGCTTCTCCCGGTAAAGTCAGGCAACGGCGGAAATCCCTATGCGTCGGTCTGTGAGGATTTCTCCGGTCGCATAAAGCAGATAGGGCTGCGGCAGTCAAAATAGTTGTCTCAGGTGAGAACGATTTATATTAATCTTGCAGTCATAGAAACCGGAAATCGGACACGGCTCAAAACCTTTTATAATGCGATTGGACATTAGACATTGGGTGTGCAAGAGGAACTCCCGGATATTGTGGTTTGACTTGTTTTTGTTTGGCTGATCCTTGCCGTCTATAGGTATCGCCATAAAAGGTTTTTCGCCATATCCGATTTCCGGGCAACTTGAGGGTAAAGGAGTGGATAACCATGATCATTGGATCACAGAAACCGATTGAAGAGATATGGGACATGGTCAAGGACTTCAAAAAGGTCCTCGTGTTCGGGTGCAACACGTGTGTTGCCGTTTGCCACGCCGGCGGGGAAAAGGAGGCCGAGACCATAGCCTCCCTTATCCGTATGCGCGCCGCCCAGGAAGGGAAGGCCATGGAAGTGAATCACATGGGGGTCATGCGCCACTGCGAGCCGGAATACTTTGACCCTGTCTTGGACGAGGTCAGGAAATACGATCTCGTGCTCTCGACGGCCTGCGGTGTGGGAGTGAACTTCCTCTCGGAGAGGATAGGAAATGTCCCTGTTTATCCGGGCATAAACACCTCCTTTTACGGGGCGGTCGAGGCGCCCGGCAGGTTCGTCGAGCTCTGCGCCGGATGCGGAAACTGCATCCTCCATCTCACAGGCGGCATCTGCCCGGTAGCGAGATGCTCAAAGACATTGATGAACGGGCCCTGCGGAGGGACGAACAAGGGCAAGTGCGAGGTCAGTCAGGAGATAGATTGCGCCTGGTATCTGATCGTCGAGCGGATGAAGAAGCTCGGGACCCTCGACAGACTTTCCGAGGTACTGCCCGCGCGCAACTGGTCGACCTCTCGTGACGGCGGACCGCGCAGGGTCTCGCTTGAGCACATACGCGAATACGAGGAAAGGGAAGAAAAGAAGGTCGAGCAGGCGGGAGGTAAGAAGCAATGAAGAGCGGAAGCAACCTTGAAAGAGTCATTATGAGCGGCCGGCCTGCGGTCACGGCGGAGCTCGGCCCCCCCATGAGCGCCGACCCGCATGAGGTAATGAAGAAGGCGAACATCCTAAGGGGATTTTGCGACGCGGCGAATATCACCGATTGCCAGACTGCGGTGGTGCGCATGTCGAGCATAGCCGCTGCGGTAATAGCCTTAAGGGAAGGGCTCGAGCCCGTGATGCAGATGACTTGCAGGGACAGAAACCGCATAGCCATGCAGGCCGATCTGCTCGGGGCCGCGGCCCTCGGTCTCAAGAATTGTCTCTGTCTTGCCGGAGACCATCAGAAGTTCAGCGCGGCTGGAAAACTCAAGGGACATCCGGGGGCCAAGAACGTTTATGACGTGGACACCTGCCAGCTTGTCGGGATACTCAAGAAGATGCGCGACGAGGGCCTTCAGGAAGGAGGGGACAAGCTCGAAGCCGCGCCAAAATTATTCGTAGGGGCTTCATGGACCCCTATGGCGGACCCCATAGACTTCAGACCGGTCAACCTTTTGAAGAAGGTTAATGCAGGGGCGGATTTTATTCAGACCCAGGGCATATACGATGTCGAAGGCTTCAGATCGCAGATGGAGAAGATACGGAACATGGGCCTCCACGAGCGGACCGCCATTCTCGGAGGGATCATAGTCCCCAAGAGCGCAATGATGCTTAAATATATGGATTCCTCTGTTGCGGGTGTGTCGGTCCCGAAATCCCTGATCAACCGCATGAACAAGGCGAAAGAAGAAGCGGGAGACGACAAGAAAAAGGCGAAGGAGCTTCAGGAGGCTGAAGGCATCAAGATAACGGTCGAGCTCATTCACCAGGTGCTGGAGACGCCGGGGGTCAGGGGCGTGCACATTCAGGCCATCGAGTGGGAGAGCGCCATCGAGAAGATCGTTAAGGCGGCGGGTCTCTATCCCCGTCCTGATATACCGGAAGTCTAAACCGGCCTTGACTTCATCACTCCTCGAAATTCTCCGTCACATAGTCTGCGAGGATTTCGTGGATCTTGATCGGCGCAGCCACCCCGAAATACTGGTCTATGACGGCATGGGCAATCTCATGGGCAAGGACCTTTGATTTTATATCATCCGCCGACACATAGATCGCCTTCGCCAGGGGAGAATAGAAGGCCAAGAATTCCACGTCCCTGTGATATATCTTTTTATACAGGGACCTGACCGCGTCGGCATCGGGAGTGATGATTATATCGAACCTGAGTTCCTTCGGCCTCATCTCGAGGATGGTCTCGACTCGCTCCACAATAATGTCTATCTTCTCGGAGACCTGGCCCTTCAATGACAACTCCTCGGACACCCTGCGCTTGAGCAGATAACTGAGAGAGCCGAGCCTTATCCTCTTGTTGAACAGCCTCAGGAGCGCGTCGCTCTGGTAAAATACCTTTGCGTAGCGGGAAGAGATCTTCGGCGCCGCCTGTGTCGGCTGGGCAAAGACATCTGTGGAAACAATCGGAAGGACCAGAAGGAATATGGATGAGATAATGACCTGTTTCCTGCGCATGGGTCCGGCCCGGGAGATGGACCTCAACCTTTATGCAGTTTGAAGAAGGAAAGGGTCTTCTTCAGATCTTCCATCGACCGCACGGCTTCTGAAACGCCTTCCCTCATTTCGGCGGTAACGACCTTCTCGCCTTTCGCACTCTCCGAAAGACCGAGCAGGGCGCCCTGCACAATGTCCGCCTCTCTCTTTATGTCCCCGATGCGGCCCGAGAGCTCCCTCATCATCGAGTTCATGGAGGCCGCAAGCTCCTTCAGTTCATCCTTCCTTCTCAGCGTGATCTTAAAATCAAGCTTCCCCTTTGTTATCTCCTCCACGGACTTCTCCAGGCGGTAAAGGGGACCCGCTATACGGTGCGAGATGAACAGGGAGACTATGCTTATGCCGAGACCCAGCAGAAATATATATACGCCGTAGGTACGAAGGATCTCCACAAGAAGCGCCTTCGGCGTCCTATCTATCCTCAGGACGGACCCTTCATATGTCACAGTGATAGTATGAGAGGAAAAGAGGCTGAAGATGGCGGTGAATACGACAGCGCCTATGAGTATGGTCAGGAAGAACCTGAGGATAAACCGTCCCTGAAATTCCTTTCTGACAAAATAATTTCTCCTTCTCCACGTGCGCTGCTGCATTTTGTCCTCCTATTTCAATAATGCCTCGTTGATGGTTATCTTTGCGCTCTTCCTGAGGCCGTCGAGCCATCTCTCCATATCCGCCTGTTTCTTTCTCTCCTCGAGAGTCTTCCTGATCTCGTCATGGACGGTCCCGAGGGGCGGCATGGGTTCGGTCTTATACCCTTCGAGCTTGAAGACAAAGAACCCTGCGTCGCACGGGACAGGCTTCTTCGACACCTCGCCAGCCCTGAGCGCAGTAACTGCGTCCAGTATCTCGGGAGGTATCTCCTCCATGCGGAGATACCTTGCCCGGACGGTCGAGGAAGGGAAATTCCTGATGGCCTCATCCGCCGCGCGTTCAGTGGGAAGTACCGCGATCTTCAGCTCATATATCTTACCCATGTTCCTGTAATAGTCCTCTATCTCCTCCTCGCTCACAGACACATGTATCTCGGACATCTTCTCCTGGGTCAGGTTCTTAAGGAGGGTCTGCTCATAATAGTTCTGGATCGAGCTCCGGAAGGGCTCTTTCAGATCGAGTCCCCGTCTCTTCGCCTCCTGGATAAGGACCTCTCTCGTAACGAGCTCATCGAGAAACCGCTTCTTGTCGGCGGGAGCAGGAGAAGCGCTCTTCTTCTCTCCGAGCGCCTTGTCGAATTCATTGACGGTTATTATCCTATCATTGACGCGGGCCAGCTCCACGGAGGCGGGAGGGCCGACCTTAAGAAACGTGATCCCCGATATGCCCAGGACAATCAGAATGATCCCCGCAACGATATAAATATACCTCATGGCAGCTCCTATCCCGGCAGCGCGGAACCGCAGCCGGTCTCTTCCCTTTTCTGAATTATAACCGGAAAGAAGGGGTATTGACAAAAAAAGTTTTTGCAGCTAAAGTAGATAAAGAATAAGAATCTTCTTTATTGTTTGACCCCCCTGGATAGGTAAACGCCTACCGGGCAAAAATACTACCCGATGAAAAGCTCCAGAAGAGGTGCACTAATGGAAAATATCTCAATTTCAGAATTGAAGGAAAAGACTATTGACGACCTTACAAAGGTCGCAAAGGAACTGAACGTCGAGGGCGCGGCGGGCCTGCGCAAACAGGACCTCATCTTTGCCATCCTCCAGGCCCAGATAGAGAAGACAGGCAACGTCTTCGGGGCCGGGGTCCTCGAGATCCTCCCAGACGGCTTCGGTTTCTTGAGGTCCCCCGACTACAGCTATCTACCGAGCCCTGACGATATCTATGTCTCGCCGTCCCAGATACGGAGGTTCAACCTGAGGACCGGCGATCTCGTCTCGGGCCAGATAAGGCCCCCGAAGGAGGGCGAGCGTTATTTCGCGCTTCTGAAGGTCGAGGCGATCAACCATGAGTCCCCTGAAGATAATATCAGCCGTTCGCTCTTCGATAACCTTATCCCCTACTACCCCACTGAGCGTATAAAACTGGAATATACTACCAATGATTATTCCACGAGGGTCATGGAGCTGATCACCCCCATCGGCATGGGACAGAGGGGAATGATCGTGGCGGCGCCGAGGACCGGAAAGACGATGCTCCTTCAGTCGATCGCGAAGGGCATAAAGAAGAACCACAAGGACATCCATCTGATAATACTCCTGATAGATGAAAGGCCTGAAGAGGTCACAGACTGGAAACGCCAGGTCGAAACCGCCGAGATAATAAGCTCCACCTTTGACGAGCCCCCGCAGAGGCACTGCCAGGTCTCGGAGATGGTCATAGAGAGGGCCAAGAGGCTTGTCGAGTCCAAGAGGAACGTAGTCATTCTGCTCGACAGCATAACGAGGCTCGCCCGCGCATACAACGCCATCATCCCTACGAGCGGCAAGGTCCTGTCGGGAGGTCTCGATGCAAACGCCCTCCAGAAGCCCAAGCGCTTCTTCGGCACGGCGAGGAACATCGAGACCGGAGGCAGCCTCACCATTCTGGCTACGGCCCTCGTCGACACCGGCAGCAGGATGGACGACGTGATATTCGAAGAATTCAAGGGGACCGGCAACATGGAGCTCCATCTCGACAGAAAATTGGTCGACAAGAGGGTATTCCCCAGTATCGACATCAATGGCTCGGGCACAAGGAAAGAGGAGTTGCTCGTGGACAGGGACACGCTCAATAAGATGTGGATATTGAGGAAGGTGCTTAACCCGCTCAGCACGATCGAAAGCATGGAATTCCTCCTCGGCAAGCTCATGGGGACCAAGAGCAACAAGGAATTCCTCGAGATGATGAACAAGTAAGACGGCCGGGACGGCCTTATTGATACTTTCGCCTCTTACTGAAGCTCACCGATAATCAATGACCATCGAGGACGACAACTACTGTTTTGTTTGCGGCAAGCAGGACCCGGCAGGCCTCGGCCTCAGTTTCTCATCTTCCGGCGATAAGGTAATCGCCGAGTTCAATCTCCAGAAGAAGTCCCAGGGATTTAATGACATCGTCCACGGTGGCATGGTAGCGGCAATCCTTGACGAGGCCATGATACAGGCGGTACAGACCAAGGACATACATGCCGTTACTTCTGAGCTGACAGTAAGGTTTAAGGCCCCACTGATGGCTGGGGAAAGGCTATCGGTCGAGGCGAAGGTCCTGAAGGTGAAGAAGAACCTCATCGAGGCATCGGCGGCGATAAGAAGACCCGACTCGTCCGTAGTCGCGGAAGGGACCGCAAAACTGCTCGCGTCTGCAAGATAGCTCAGCCGTGCAATTTTCGCAGCTCGTCGCAGGACCTAGCGTCGCCCAGGCCGCAGCCCTTTTTGAAATCCGACACCGCAGAGGCGACATTTCCCTCTCTCAGATAAAGGACCGCCAGGTTCCCCCAGGCCTCTGCATTGTCCTTGTTCGCCTCGACCGATTTATTGAATTCGTCAAAGGCCTCCCCGAAGCGGCCCTCCCGGAGGTAATCGCAGCCGAGGTTGTTGTGCGCCCTGTCATTGTCAGGGGCTATGGCAAGAGTGCTCCTCAGATCATGGATCGCGCGGTCAATGTCTCCTCTCCCTGCATAGACGAGCGCCCTCTGGTAATAGGCTATTTCGAACCCCGGCTGTTTCCTGATGACATAATCCCAAAAAGTCAGACTGTCCTTCCATATCCCCTCCTGGCGCACAGTCTTATAAGAAAGGAGAAAGAGCGGGACAGCAAAAATAAAGACAGCAGCCGGCAGGGCCACCGCTCTTTTTTGAGAAGAAATACATTTCCTGAAAAGAAAGGCCGCGCCGAGCCCTGCAACGAGAAACGGGCCGATGCTCGGCAGATAAGTATATCTGTCCGCCATCTCCTGCCTGCCCACCTGAATAATGCCCAATACCGGCAGAAGCGTGATCACGTAGTAAGCCCAGGCCGCGATCCAGATCTTTCGTCTTCCCGACAGGACGACAAATAAAACAGTCGCCCCGGCCACGAGGAAGGCCGGAAACAGGTATTGAAATGACATGAAGTGTATCTCTTTGGGATAAGGATAGAATGGGACAAGGTTGGCCGGAAACACCATCTTCACGAGGTAGAGCGCAATAGACTCGATCCCGACAGCTATCCTTCCACCTATGGGCATCATGTCGAGAGACCTTATAGCGCCTCCCGATTTCTGGGCCAGGATAGTGATTATGGACGAAGCCAGACTCAGGACAAAAAAGGGGACCTTCTCGAGAAGAACAGATTTGACAGGTCCCCCCTTTGCAAACCTTCCAAAAGGGAACCAGTCGATAATGAGCAAAACGAGGGGGAGGGTCACCGCCATCGGCTTGCTCAGGAGCGCAGAAAGAAAAAAGATCAGGGCCAACAGGTAATCTTTGTTGGGGTGTTTCACGATCGGTCCTGCGCCGCCCGTCTCTTGTCCGGCGTATCCGGTGTAGGCGATTATGCTCAAAAGGAAGAAGAAGGCGCAGAGGAGGTCCTTCCTCTCAGAGACCCATGCCACCGACTCCACATGAAGCGGGTGAAGCCCGAAAAGCAGGCCTGTAATAACCGGCGCCACAAGCAGCAAACGCCTGTCGCTGAAGAGACCGCTGCGCGATCTGTCTTCATAAACCTGCATCAGCCTCACCGCCAACAGAACAACGAGGAAGGTGTTCAGCGAATGGATGATAATATTGGTAAGGTGATGCCCTTCGGGGTTCAGCCCCCAGAGCAGGATGTCTGCGGAATGCGAAATCCAGGTGAGCGGATGCCAGTTAGCAGCATAAAACTTTGTAAAGGCCCACGAAAAGACGCCGGGGCCGAACGACTGAATGTGGGGGTTCTCGTACACATAATGGTCGTCGTCCCAGTTCACAAAGCCGTTATGGAGCGACGGGAGATAAATGCAGAATGCGAGGACCGCGACAAGAAATGCGGCCAGATATTTCAAACGGGTCATGCTTATCGACCCGCTATTCAGACGACTGCCTTTACTCAAAACGACTCTCTGCTATTTCGACCGCTCCGAGCGACCCTTCGGCGGGATGCCGTAAGCGTCCTTGAAGACCCTGTCGAACTGGACAAGACTCTTATAGCCCACAAGACGCGCCACCTCCGAAATGCTCAGGTCGGGGTTCTTGAGCAGCTCCGCCGCCTTCCTGATCCTGAGGCTGTTCAGGAAATAAGGCAGGCTCACTCCCATCCTCTTGTTGAAGGCCTTGCTGAATTTGTGCCTGTCCATGCAGGCCTTCTCCGCGAGCTGGTCCCTCGTAATGTCTTTCATATAATTCTCTTCAACAAAGGCTGCCATGCAATCGATAATAAAGGCCTCGCGGCTTTCCACATATTCAGTGGTCCAGCGCTCCTCCTCCCCTTCCAGCATGACCGACAGCTTCATCATGAGATAAGAGAGGTTGAAGGGCTTTCTCACATAGTCCGTCACGCCGGCCCTCAGTGCCCGCACCACCAGGTCCTCCGTACTGTATCCGGTCATCAGTATGACCGGCAGACCGCCTTTTTGCCTCCTGATCTCCTTCGACACATCGAGGCCGTTTCTGTCCGGCAGGGAATAGTCGACGAGGGCGAGGTCAATGCGCTTTCTGAGGCAATCGACCGCCTCGGAATACATCGACGCTTCGAGAACATCATATTGCCTTTTGAGAAAGTCCTTTAAAAGTTCTCTCACCACCCCATCGTCATCGACAAGAAGGATAGTCTTTCTACCCATGTTACCTGCCCCCATAGACACTGAAACCGGCCTTCAAACAAGCCTCCCAAAGGCATAAAAACATCTTACGGCATTCAGGGTGAAGAATTCAAGGCGATTGCTCATACAAAGACGCAAAGGTCGCAAAGAAGAAGCACTCCTGTTCGAAACAGATTTCCCGGACAGCATTGTTCTGTCAACGAGAGCGTAAATCTTTGGTTGTCATTCCGGGCTTTCTCCTCGGCGAATCGCCCGTGGCGATGACCCGCCCTGCCTGCCGGCAGTCGGGGCTCTGCGAGAGAAAGATTTCCTGGTCCCGGCTTATTAGCTTACCGCGGCTGACGAACTGATTCAGAACCGATAATTACATTGAGATCGTAGGACGTAGTGCCTCCGTGGCCGTCGTCCACAAGCACAGACGCTGACACCGGCCCCTTGAAATCAAGAGGAACATTCCATTTCACAAACCCTGTTGCGGAATCGATGCTCATGCCGGGAGGGCCCGACCTGAGGGAGTAGGTGAGGCGGTCTCCGTCGGGGTCGGATGCCAGGACCTGATACGTAAAGACCTTCTGGTCGAAATTGAACTTCTTATCGTTTATGACGACAGGCGGAAAGTTGCTTACCTCCCTTTCGAGAAGTACAGGACGTCCGTATGCCTCGCCGTCGAAAGGGATTATCCTCAGCTTGATCTTGTCTCCCCTCTTCAAAGGGACACTCAGATACCTGCCGTTTCCGGCGGGCTCACCGTTCTTTGACCATTCGTAAGTGAGGCTCACGTCGTCGCCGTCGATGTCCTCTGTCTTCACCTCCACTCCAAGCTCATCCTCTTGCTTCGGCCCCCCGGGGATGAGCTTCACTTCCTTGACGGCAGGGGGAGAGTTCCTGATCTGGACGACGTTCGATAGCGCTTCCTGTCCCCCGATCTCCGCCTTGGCCTGGACCCTGTCGCCCTTCCTGATATCTGTTGATTTGAATTGGTTGGAGGACTGACCGGCCGCGGGCTCTCCGTTGACCAGCCAGACTATCTTCGCATCCGAAAGCCCGAGGCCCTGGGGCACAAGGTAAAAAGTTGATCTGCCTGTGGCTTCGACAGGTTTAATTTCTAAAGAGTAGACGCCTGCTGAAGCTGCCGGGGCCTGAGATGTTTCGGCCGCAGCGCCGACTTCAGGAGTTGAAGCCTCCTGCCCGGCAACGCCGGGCTGTTTTTCTGACGAACAGGAGAGCAGAAGGAAGATAGCTGCAAAGAAGAAAAACCTGTGCATGTCAATATTGATAAAGGATGGAATACTTAGCCCTCTCAGAGGGATTTGAAGGGTTCTCAGCATAGAGTTCTATCTGGTAAAGGTACGGCTGACCTCCGGGAGCAATCTCTCTATTGGCCACAACACCCCCCTTTACTAATCCTGTGTCCTGTCCCGAATTACCCTCAACTGTGTCCACGACTTTCGAATAGACCCTATATGTCGGAGATGCCGGATTGGGGCCGGGCAAATCAAAGCTCATGTCATAGGTAGAAGCGTCTTTCGGATTAATAGTTATCGATTTATCACACCCGGACCAGCTCGTCGCCGGGGTATTAAACTTTGCCGCCAACCCCGTAAAGGCGGTGCCAAGGGCATTCGTTCCTGCGCATGAACCCCCTGTCAAGATGGCTGTCGTGATGCCTGTAGTCTGCAAACTCGTTATGAAATCGTTATCGAGAGATGTATCCCCTCTGAGGTCAACAAACCCCAAATTAACATCAAGGCCGCCAATTGCCGCTTCCCGGACTGATTTATAGCGCTTCTGTATTCCTGAGACCTGCGTGCCCGACATAATCACGTATAATAGCCCCGCCATGACGATGAGAGCAATTGCCGATAATATTAGGACCATAATAAGCGCTATGCCCTCTTCATTACGAAGGCTGGCTCTTGTGACGACAACCCTCATTTCGGTAAATGAGTTGTTTGATTTCTTTATCTTTCTTTCCATATTGTCCCTCCCCACCGCACTCACATCAGATTATGCAATTCCACAACCAAAGTGTAAACCTTCCACCTGTAATTCTGCCAATTCGTAATGTTGTTAGTTGTAAAGTTGAAATCGCGACCGAATAGCGCCGCTCCTGCACAAGCTGGCAGACTGCCTGACGCGCTTTCGCCAACCCTGATGCTGCTCGGGCTTATCGGAGCAATATACTTAAAAGACCGGTCATACTGCCCTTCCTGGGCCAACACGTACATCCTGACTTCCCGAACCTTCTGCCTTATTGTCGGAGCGTCGAGAGGACTCACGGAATCCAAAAGATTGTTCACATAGCAGTCCGCTTTATTATCAGGCGGATCACTCGAATCTATTCCGAAAACCACCTGCACATCGGCGACGCAGTCAAGCAGCGGCAAATAAGTAAATTTCCCATCGGCCTGATTGACCACGGCTTTTTCAAGTACCCCCGTATTTTGAGCGCAAGACGTAGGGACATTCGAACGCGAAATAAAATAGTCCGCCCTATTAAAGGGCATTCTCAGGTCGGTATCAGAATCAACACCGTATATTATTCTGGTCTCTGTGTTGTCTGGTGGCCAGATCGAAGAAGCACTGGTCACGTCGCTATACTTCGCATAGAAAACCCTTGGTGAGTCCTGTACGATCAGTGCCCTGATCGGCTTTTGACCGGTTGGGTCTTTGCCGCCTGGAGAGATCACTATCACTCTAACATTGTTATCGGTGGTACCGTCTTCTTTACTATATACATTTTCAAGGGCCGGGCTCTTTACGGTGACCACGCCCCCGCTGCTCAAATCATTCCATTTATTCGATGTATTATAGGCCGGGCTGTTGGCCACATTAATCGACTTTATAACGAGATAGTCCGAGCCGTTGATTCCGACATTATCACCATTTAGAATAGCCCTCGGCGCTCTTTTTGTATTAGCGGGCGTAGGCAGAGCAGAGGCCGGATCGCCGTCATTAAAACTCGCTGGGTCCGGCGAGGACCCGGACGAGACCGCCTCGCTATAGCTTGTGAGATTCGGCCAATCCACTCCTGCAACTTGTCCAAGGCTGTTCCAGACAGTTATACTCCACGGCAAGCCCAATCCCGCATGTTCGATATCGCGCCTCAGGATTTCAAGGCCGACAATACCTTCGATATTGGTCTCGGCTATCTTGGACTGCTGCTTGAACATGGTAAGCTGGTCCACAAAAAACTGCGAGACAAGAACAAGCGAGATCACAAACACACCCATTGCGATAAGGAGTTCTATCAAAGAGAAGCCCTTCTCCCTCATAGCTATTGGCTCCTCGCTATCGAGCTGATATTATGCGTCATAGTCTTTCCCATCCATGTCCAGTCCACTTCCACCTCCACCCTCCTTGTGACTTGATCAACAGTAGAGATCCTTCTCTTAGGCGTGAAACTTACGGAGGCGTTTCTGATGTTCCTTGTAATACTTGTCTCAGACTTCCATAAGCCGCCCGTATCGTTCAGATCCGGGTCATCGATCGACTTGTCCCTCAACTCCGACATCCGCTGATCCGCTATGCTCACTGCCTCGTCCCTCAAGACATTCGCAACGTTCTGATCCATAGACAAGATGGAAGTTTGTAGAAGTGCAAGGGCCACAATGAGAAACAGTAACAAGGAAATAAGCACCTCGATTAGCGTCATGCCTTTGTTATCTGATATTGCAGGTGGTGCCATCCCATTTCCCCAGATTTATTCTTGTTTGAGCTAACAAAATACAGTCATAGTCAGGCGAGACGCTTGAGCTAAGCCTTATATCTCCTGTCAGCGACGGAAGCCCGTTTCTGTCAAAGTAAAAGATCTTAAGTCCCGAGGTCAAGTCGGGAATGATACTATTCTTTGTTCGCGTCTGTAATACAATCGTGTCTCCAGGACTTGTCTTCTGCAAAGAGCCGTCGCCGTCCGGCGTATAAGTCGAAAGCATGCCGTCGTATGTGTCTTCATAAACCGTGTATTGATTGTTGACACTAAAATCCACGAAATGCAATCTGTTTCTCTGCATCGCCCTTAGTCTCGTATTCATCAGGTCAACATACATAGCCCTTATCTCCCTCTCCACGCCGGCCTTGGTCACCCACGCCGAATATTGGACGCCCGCTATGGCCATAAGGATACCTGCAACGCTCACCACGATCAAGAGCTCGATCAAAGAAAATCCTGAGTTTCCTTTTATCTTCTTCTCGAAAAGGTCACGGTCGAATCGGTAAGCCTTCACAACCTTGACCTTCCATTCAAACATCTCATCTCTCCCTGATATGGAGGATCCGCTTGGCTGGACGAGGAGGCAACACCAGAGCAACGCCGGGGCCCGGTGGCTTACCTACTATCGCGCCAGTCTTTCTTCCGGAGGACGCGGTAAAAGCGCTCTTTAGATCAATCTGTTCTATGCTGCCTGTGGACACCTGGATCAATGCAGTCCCTCTCAGCGCTGCCGAAGATACCTGTCCACCCGTGTTATACCCAACGGCCCAGAGATATGAATTTCCGCCGAACCCGCAGGCATCAGCGGACGGGACAAAAGTCGTGAAGAAAACTGCACCCAACGGAGATGAAACAGGATTTGTTATCACCCTTTCATTGCCGTAGAACATCGACGAATCTGTGCAGGAAGAAACAACCGCCCCGCTTGAGTTGGCGCATTGGTTGAGATATATAACCCATCCGTTCTTACTTGAATCCTCTGTTGTGGGCGCTGTCGATGTCGCATCAACAAGATTTCCCACAGTCGCAGAATCGCTGCAATTCTTGGCATAGGCGTTATCGCCGTTCTTGTTATAACAGGGGTCCTTGACACCATAGATTGCCCTTTGAGATAAATCGGAAGTGTCATCAACAGTGCTGCCGTACTTATAGAAGTACCTACCAGACCCGAAATATGTCCAGAACTCTCCTTTTATTATCTGCACTACTCCGCTCTTCGTTATAGTCTTGCCCCTTGTATCCAGGATATGATCAACAGAAGTGCTTACAGGACCAATTCCGCTGATCAGAGTGCTGACCGTCCACTTTGCCGGATCGAGGTTTTCGTTCGTCTGGAGGCGTAAAACCCCCCCGGCCCAACCAGTGCCGGATGCCTGTGAATAACCGATATAGACCACGTCGTCCTGATAGTTTCCAGGATGGCTGACGTACGCCCTGTCAACGTCCACGGTTGAGTACATCAGAGAGCCTCCAAACGCGTTGGCAAGGGTCGGCAAGCTGGTGCCGTCAGCCTGGACCGAGCCGTCCATGATTATCTTTCTCAACACCGTCCCTGTTTTCAAATCAAGAATAAAGAGCCTCAGCTTTTGATCGGACGTCCCCATGAACTGGCGGCTCGTCGTATCGATAGGTCCGGTAGGACCCGAGGCGAAGACAGCGAACCACTTTCCGTTCTTTGTCTTATCAGGCGTAACGCCATCCGACTGAGTAGCGGATATCTTTACAATCGCCGGCCCCGAGGTAGTGTATCCCAATTCCGGATCTGAGAACTCCCACAGAAGATGGGGGGTGAGCGGCTCCGTAACGTCAAGGGCGAAATAGGATGAATAACCGATGCTCGTGCCATCCGCTAAAGTATTCGGAGCGCATACCCCATTGGGCGTATCGGTCGAGCACTTAGTATCATAAGCCTTACAAGCCCCGCCAAGACCCATACCGCCGATCACAACAGTTCGCCAACTCGTGTTACTCAAATCAAGATTCCCGCTTCCATCTGTGGCAGTATTCTTTGTGCAATCCCAGTCATTTGTCGCCGTGCAACTCGACGGTCTCGCTATCATAGCATCGAACAGAAAAGGGGTCGCATCCACATAATAGAGATGACAATAATTGGGATCGGCAAAATACCGCAGGTACGGTAGAGTGTTATATGGAATATAGGCCCACTCCTCTGTTCCGAGGCCGGAACCCGACAATTGCGCGATAAGGTTTTTGTTCGACGGGTCGTAAAGTGAGCTGAAGGTGCCAAGCCTGATTGCGTGGAACATTCCATCGTTCGTGCCGACGTAGACGATTCCCCTATTTTTGTAGTCATTTGATCCGATATAGGCCCCGTACGTGGTGTCACTATATCCGCCCGGCGGGGTTAGATTGTAATCATTCAATTGCATCGACGATTCCGTGCTGGGAGTGGAGTCCACGATATCTGCGAGTTTCCATACCTTATTGCTCACTGTTCTGTTTCTGTGGGACCCCGCCACGTCCACGTCATAACCGGTTATGTAATTGATTATGCTTGCGCCTGTTGTTGTATCCGACGATGCAACTTGAAGGTCAAGCCTCAAATTTGGTTCATTGGTGGTCGTGAATTGAGCCGCCGCGCCGGTCGACAAATCATAGGGCGGGGTGAACGTCAGCTTAGCGCCGGTAGTATCTTTAATGGGATATGTATATAGTTTTCTCGGCGAGGTAGAAAGGTCTCTATTCCAGAGCATATTGCCCGCCTCCCACAGATTCTTAAGCTGATCTATCTCGACGGTATCTATATACGTATATGTCCCATCCCGGTTATCCCTGGAACGGTTCACCCTTGTCTTATTCTCAGTGTTGTCGAAAAAGAAATTTATGATGTAATCGTTCGCAAGATCGAGCTTGTAGGGAGAAGAAGAGTCGTCGGTCTCCTCTCTTATTGAGCTGCTCTTGAGAATAGGGTCGATATAATACCACAGGTTCTGAAGCTGTCCGGTCCACATAATTTGCTTCAGCTTGCCGCCCGCCTCTGTGAAATCCTTTAGCGGGAAAAAAACTGCCTGCTGGATAAGGGCGCCGCTGCCGCCGCTGGAGGCAAGGACTGAGACCGCTGTGCCGGAAGAGGCCCGCTTGAGGATATCCTGGAAAGCAGTTTCAAGCTGGCCTTCGAGCGCGTTCGGGTTCGAGGCATAAAAATAGGTATTCGGCAGGTTTCTATCGGAATCGTACCACTCCGCGGTTTGGTCGGGAATGTTATTGCCGTTCCTGTCGTCAAACCCGCCGTACTTTGCCGCATAGTACAAAGGGTTTTCGAGAAAGTCAGCGCTAGTGTCCGCGACTGTAAAAGTCCTTACTATCGTTGAATCCAGCATTCCAGCACCATTGGCGGGCGGCATATTGTAATTAGCAATAGTCACCTCATCATCCTTATAAGCTGTTCCACATGTAGTATTATTACTGCAATATCTTCTGCAATTGTCAGTGTTGTTTCCGCATCCTATTTCAAAATATTCACCCGGACTCGAAACCCCGTTGATGCTGTAACCGCCGACATCAGTATGTCCAGCAGCCGCATAGACGCCTTTCGTTTTGACTGTAACGGTGCCGTTATTATTATCCCGGACGAATATCCTGTACTGAATGTCAAGGTCGTAATCATTGCCCTGGCCCGAGTCGTCCCACATCATCTCATAACCGTATTGATATCTTTTGCCCTGTTGCGTTGTACAGTCTGAATCGAGCGAAGGACAGGGTACACAATTGGTCGAGCCTGCTGAACACGTTCCGCCGGTTGGGGTTGCGGTCGTCAATATCCTAAAATTTGCAAGCTGTCCTCGTGACGGGGCCATGCTTAAATCCTTAAAAATGGGAAGTATCTGCACGGTCTTGGTGCCGGTACTGGTATTCACGTTAATCTCGAGGTCCGGCATCTTTGTAGGTGTCGCAACAGCAAAGGTAGTGACCTTATGCTGACCATTATTATTGAACCCCTGCGTACGCGCCCACCAAGCGAGGCCCGGCAAATAATAGGAGCCTTCCTTTGCAGGCTCCTCAGGGCAGAGACCCCTAACAAATCCGACGTCGGTCGTCGGTTTGGCAGTACATTCATACTGGATCGGGACACTAGCGCCTTCATCGCCGATAAATATGCTCGTTAGACTGTTATTCGCCAGCTCTAGTTTGTTAAAACTTGAATGCGAAGTATCCAGAAGACTATCGACATTCAGACTGTATCCTGAATCGTCCGCAATCCCTCCAAAATTAGAACCCGGCAGTTGATCCGAGTCGAACGAGGGATATATGTCGCTTAGTATCAGAATAAAAGGCTTTGAACAGGGAGGAAAATATGCGCAGGTAGCGCTCGTACCGTCACCTGTGTTGCTCGGATCGTAAGGGTTGCACCACGCATTAGGGACTGACTGGTTAGGCATATTTGCAAAGATTGAACTCGTGTCTCCCCCGGCATATTCTTTTCTAGGCGCTTGCTTGCCAATAAAGTAGCGCAGCGCCTCATAATACTCCTCTCCTATCGGATTGCCCCAGTCCCTGCAATTTCCTTCAGTGAAAGTCGCCGACAAGCCGCAGCCGCTGCCCCAGTCCTTAGCCTTCCAGTCGTAGTCAGCGGGCGAAAACATTTGTAGTGTCTGAATTAAAGATGAACTGTTCTTCTTTTTCCCATCCGTGCTGCCTATCTCTGAGTTTATGCTTGAGATGTTGCTCCTTATCACTCCGCCGCTCTTGTTCTTGTCATAACTACCGGTCATAAGGCCAAAGTACATCTGGTTTGTCCACTGGGTTGTATCCAAGGTGCCGTGTCTGTTTGTCCCGTATTTCTGCATCAGACCGGCCGGCCTCCATGCCGGATTCGAAGACGTGCCATACTCCATGCAATTGGGCTCGATCATACTTGAATCTGTACCGGAAAAGGTGCAAACCTGCACTTTTGTATAATAGGTCGTGCCGCCGCTCAATCCCACAGTATCGCCCTGATATTTATATCTGCATTGTCCGGGATTCCCGGAGACACTGCCACCATCATGGCTCGCTGCATCAGGGTAGTACTGCCCGCCGGTATTAGACGGCGATGCCGGGCCTGTTGTCTTGTCACCCCAATAAACGTCCACTCTTCCGCTTGTCTCATTGCAAGAGGCATTTGATTGGTTACCGGTGCAATTAGCCACACACATGGTTATGGCAGTATTTGTTCCGGGCGTCAGCTGGGCAAGGTCAGAACCTGTATAGACCTTTGCTCTCGCGTGGGCATCATCGGGCACAAGCACTGTCGACAGCACGGTATTATTATTATTCTCAGGCGTATCTCTTCTTCCGCCATAAACGACCTTCAAGAGCACATCAAGACGAGACATAGTAGCCCAGTTCATAAAATTCCCGCTCCAGTTGCCAGAGCAATAATGGTTCGTGGTCGTGCCGGTGGAAGAGTTATAGCCGCTCACCCATCCGGAGGGCACAAATACCCCGCTGGAATAGTCATAGCACTTGTTGGAGTCAAAATATCCATAGTAAGCAATTGAATCCTTATAAGTGACATCGGGCACGCCGTCTCCGTCAAGGTCGACGGTGTCTGTATATGCGGCGAAAAACTGCTGCTGGTCTTTCGACAAAATAAGCATGACGAGCGGCGGGACTGCCTGGGAAGCAAAAGGAGGCACAACGCAATAATTATTCATGGTGGGGGCTGATGCCCCGTAAGATATTTCGGACACAAAAAGAGCGAGAAGAAGAAAAACTATTGTGATAAATGTTCTGCCTAAAAACCAGCGATATCTCATGCTGACCCCCTCCTTGTCAGGCCGCTGCGCCCTCTTCCCTCAAGAAATCTTTTAATTCTTTAAACGGGCTTCTCCAAAAATATAAGACCGGCAAATAAGCCGTCCGACGCGCCTGTGATGGGGAGATCGTGATCGATCAAGAAACGATATGCGCGCCTGCATCTATTTCCCCTTCAGTTGCAAAACATCCAACCCGCTCGTACAAATTTTTCTGACGACCTGACCGAAAAAAATCCCTCAAATCGGGCCGCACCAGAAAAAACATAAGTGAATTTTAACAAATCATTTCTTTCGATATCTACACATTTTGTGGTTTTTTTTATACATTTTGTGCATCTTGAAGTTAATCGAAGAAAATGTTTGATCAATAAGAAACGGTCTCGCGCAAAGAACGCAAAGAACGCAGAGTCACCGAGTCACAGAGGGAAGAAGGGTAAGTATATCAAAGGCCCCGGTGAGGATACAATAAGATATGATGCCCTATATTCTTTCCTCTGTCAAATCAGGTCTTCTTCTGCCGTGAATTACAGCAAGGATTATGACCTTCTCTTTTTTCCCATCTACCAGATAAACGATCTTGTATGGAAACCGCTTGATAAGATGCTTCCTTGTTCCTTTGTATTCTATTGGATGAATCTCGGGATCTCGCGTTATGAAACTTATTGCGGCATCGACCTGCAGAAGGAAGTCATAACCTAGCCCCGCGCGTCTGTCTTCATACCACGAAAAGGCTTCCTTTAAGTCATCTTCGGCTTCAGGCCTAACAATGACTTCCCATTTCATTGTCTGCCCAATATCCTCTTATTGACAGTTTCCCATGGGGAACCCAAAGCGGGATTCTTGTGATAACTTTCAAGGCGTTCATCGATCACCCTTTTCTCGTCAGCCGTCAATTCAACTGCCTCAGCCCTTGTTGCTATCGTATCCCAAATATCCTCCACAAGCTGGATTCTTTCAGGTATTGACAATGAAATGGTATCTGTCGCGGTTATTTTTTTCATATCACCTCCCAGAATCAGTTGTCCGGTTCATGCTCGCTCTTGGCATAGCTCTCTCCTTCTTTACTTATAAGACTATCATATCAGAACCTATTTCCTCTCGGCCATCTCTTCGAGTATCTTGAGCTTTGTAGTCTCGCCAAGGGCTATCAGGATGTCGCCCGGTCTGATGACCGTCTTGAAGGTCGGGTTGAACTTCATGCCCCCGCCCGTTCTCTTTATCGCAACGATTATGATGCCGAGCTCCCTTCCTATGCCGCATTGGTCGAGCGTCGAGCCCGCTATGCCCGCGCCCTCATGGACATATACCTCCTCCATCTGAAGGTCGATATTGCCGGAGCGTGTCGCGAATTCTATGAAGTCCACTACGGAGGGCTTGAGCACCGTGTGCGCGATCCTCAATCCGCCGATGTGATACGGTGAAACGACCCGGTCCGCGCCGGCCCTCAGGAGCTTCTGCTCCGAGCCCTCCTCTCCCGCCCTCGCGACGATATTGAGGTCGGGGTTGAGCACCTTCGCGCTCAGGACGACATAAAGGTTCTCCGCATCCGTGGGCAGCACCGAGATCAGACCCTTTGCCCTCTCTATGCCCGCCTCTCTCAGGACTTCGTCTTTTGTGGCGTCCCCCTTCACAAAAAGGGGCCCTGTCTCCGAGCCCTCGATCATGGCCGCTTCCTTTTCCACAACCACGAACCTCGCTCCCTTTTCCTTCAGCTCCCTGCATATGACGCTGCCCATCCTGCCGAACCCGCAGACAATATAGTGGTCTTTCAATTCCCTGATCTTCTTTTCCACTTTTCTCCTCCCGAAGATTTCCTGTATCTCTCCCTCGATAACGATCCTAGCCGCATTGTTGAAGGTGTAGAGTATCGTGCCGACCCCGAAGACTATCAGAAAAAGGGTAAACACCTGCCCGCCGTGCGAGAGCTTGTGGACCTCGCCGTACCCGACGGTCGTTATCGTTATTACCGTCATATAAAGGGCATCTAACATCGCCCAGCCCTCGATAAGCATATAGCCGGCCGTGCCTATAAGGATCACCACCGCTATCAGCATGAGCGAGACGATGAACTGCCGCTGCACCCTCGTCATCATTTCTTGCCGGCCTCCCGACCGCCTTCTCCGATGAGAGGACCTATCCTCTCCCTGAACCTCTTCAGATGGGTCCCCTCCCAGAAGACCTTGCCGCAGGAGCGGCATGACTGGAAACTCGAGTGGGCAAAAAAGATATGCTCGGGCACCAGGTCCCTCACTTCCTTTTTATCTGCCGGGCTGAGCGCGCCGTTACAGCCGGGGCATCTGGCGGGGCAGAACGCTTTTATATCAAACGCGGCAAGGACTTCCCTTACCTGCTCCAGCGGACAATCGGAATGGAGCATGAGGAGCTTTCCGAGGTTCTTGATATTAAGGAAGTGCGTGTCCCTCGTGAGCAAGATCCGCTCCTCCCGGACTGCGTGTTTGAGAAGATCGCCGTCACTTATGTCCCGGTAGTACAAGGTATCGAAACCGAGAAGCCTCAGCCACCTGGCGAGGCGGCCCAGCATGGCGTCAGCGATGAATTTCATCTTTGATGAAATAAACCACAGGCTAAGGTTGAGGTCAAGGCTGAGGAAGAGACACTCGGAGTCTCACCTTAACCTTGGCCTTGACCTTAACCTGATGTTGTAATTATTCTTCCTCGGTGGCAGCAGGCTCAGGGGCCGCCAGCAACGGCTGCAGTTCCCTCTTCACAAAGGTATTGCGGTATTTCTGCATGCCCGTGCCCGCAAGCACCACCCGGCCCATGATCACATTTTCCTTCAATCCCCTGAGCTCGTCAACCTGGGCATTGAGGGCCGCCTCTGTGAGGACCCTTGTGGTCTCCTGGAAGGAGGCCGCCGAGACCCAGCTTTCTGTCGTGAGAGAGGCCTTCGTGATGCCGAGCAGGAGAGGTCTTCCCTGGGCCGGGGCCCCGTTTTCGGACCTCACCCTTTCGTTTTCCTCCTGGAACTGCATCCTGTCGACCTGCTCCCCGATGAGAAACACTGTATCGCCGGGGTCTTCGATCCTGACCTTCCGCATCATCTGGCGGACGATCGTCTCGATGTGTTTGTCGTTGATCGAGACGCCCTGCAGCCTGTATACCTTCTGGACCTCATCCACGAGATAGCTCTGGAGTTCATTGGGACCGAGGATATCGAGAATGCTGTGCGGGTTCACAGCGCCGTCCATCAAAGGCTCGCCGGCCTTCACCCAGTCGCCCTCATGGACGCTCACATGCTTGCCCTTAGGGATATGGTACTCCCTGACCTCCTCGCCTCCCTTGACGACCACGACGCGCATACCCTTATGCGCGCCCCGGAACTCGACCACTCCGTCGATCTCGGTGACGATCGCCTGCTCCTTGGGACGCCTGGCCTCGAAGAGCTCCGCGACCCTCGGCAGACCTCCCGTGATGTCCTTTGTCTTGGTCGTTTCCCTCGGTATCTTCGCGAGGATATCGCCCGGGGAGACGGCAGATCCCTTCTCCACGAGTATGTGCGCTCCCGAGGGCAGGAGATACCGCGCGAGGTTGCTCGATGCCGGTATCTTCAAAGTCTTCCCGTGCTCGTCCTTTATGGATACCCTGGGCCTCATGGTGGCGGGATAGTCGATGATGACCTTGTGCGAAAGGCCGGTCACCTCATCGACCTCTTCCTTGACCGAGACGCCTTCAACAATATCGCCGAGGGCTATCCTGCCTCCGACCTCGGTAAGTATCGGCGTCGAATAGGGGTCCCATTCAACGAGGCGATGCCCTGATTCGACCTTCTCTCCGTCCTCGACTTTCAGCTTGGCGCCGTAGACGAGATTGTATTTTTCCTTCTCCCGTCCCTGCTTGTCCACAATGGCTATGAGGGCGTTCCTGTTCAATACCACGAGCGCGCCTTCCCTGTTCCTCACAGCGTTTATG
>JAJYIF010000033.1 GCA_021790195.1 Nitrospirota bacterium | reverse complement strand
GTCTGTGGTAGACCACCACGTCGATAGGCTGGAAGTGTAAGTGCGGTAACGCATTCAGCTGACCAGTACTAATAGACCGTGTGGCTTGACCCTTATTCTACTTCTTCCCTCCTGTTGTCAAAAGAACGATTCAGGGCCTTGAAGAAGGCCCTTTTATGTGTTTGAGCAACAAGGAGTGAAATGAGAGAGCGAGATATATTTGAAGAGATCATAGACATTGGCAAGAGACGCGGAGTTCTTACCTATGATGAGATAAATGACGCACTCCCTTCCGAATTCTTTTCCCCCGACGAAATAGAAGACCTTATGGACCTTCTTCAGGATATGGGCGTCAAAGTGGTTGATTATGAAGAAGCGTTGCCCCCTGAAGAAGAGGTGGAAGAAGAGGAACTGGAAGAGTATGAAAAAACGGAGGATCTTGTCCAGGCCTATTTCCATTCGATGGGAGATATTTCGATTCTTACGAAGGACGAGGAAACCGAACTCGCCAAGAGACTTGAAGAGGGCAGGGAAATAATAAAGGGCATAATTACCGGTCTGCCTATATATAAGAAGATCGAGGCAAGTCTTGACGGAGACGAAGAAGAAATGACCCCCGAGGAGGAGCGGGCCGACGAAGCGCTTTTGAAATCTCTTTCCCGCCTCGACGAATTAATGACAGTCGTAGCGATGACCGAGAAAAAATTGGGCCGCCATGGCTCCCTGAAGGATCTTAAGCGGACAATAAATGAGAAGAAGAAGAAGGGGATTCATCCTGAAAAGCTCGAGGCACTTGCAAAAGAAGTCCAGCAGGAACATAGAAAAGTGGAATCGGAAGTTGGGGTAAGGATCAGCGATCTCGTGGGCCTGTACGAGAGGATCTCCAAGGCGAAATCCCTTGTCATGGGGGCAAAGAATGAGCTGATTACGCGGAACCTGAGACTTGTGGTCAATATAGCAAAGAACTATGTTGGAAGGGGGCTCCCCCTGCTTGACCTCATCCAGGAAGGGAACATAGGTCTTATGAAGGCAGTGGACAAGTTCAAATATGAGAAAGGATTTAAATTTTCGACCTATGCGACATGGTGGATAAGGCAGGCTATCACAAGGGCGCTTATCGACCAGACGAAGACCATTCGGGTGCCTGTGCACATGATGGAGTTTTATAACAGGGTGACGAAGGCATCGAGAGACCTGACGCAGCAATTAGGCAGAGAGCCGAGCAATGAAGAGATAGCGCAGAAGCTTACCGTTCCTACAAGAAAGGTCGAAGAAGTCTTTCGGGCGATTCAGGATCCTATTGCACTTCAGACTCCTGTTGGAGACGAGGATACGGAGCTTGAAGATTTCATTGGCGACAAGAACAGCCCGTCACCTTACTCCGACGCAGAGAGGATAGAATTATCGGAGCAGATCCAGAGGGTATTGCGCACCTTGACCCCCAAGGAAGAAAAAGTGATAAGGATGAGATTCGGCATTGGCGCTGAAAGAGACCATACCCTTGAAGAAGTAGGAAGGCATTTGTCGATCACGAGAGAAAGGGTGCGCCAGATAGAGGCCAAGGCCTTAAGGAAACTCAAACACCCGAGCAGATTAAGGGCGCTGAGACTGCTGACGACTTAGGGTTCTTTCTCTGTTCTCGATATTAGACTCTATTGTAATCAGCTCTGACAATTTTAAGAGAGCCATCTTCTTTTCGAAGTGTCCACGTTATTTTTCCCTGAACCGTATTACCCGGGGCTTCTCCCTGTAGTCTCCGGATAATATACGCGCCTGTCAATATAATAAGGTCATCGCTCTTCTGGACATGAACATTCTTCAGGGCGTATGCATAACGGCCTTCTTGAAAGTTTTTCTCGTATGCGCGTTTTATGTCCTCATAGTGCAAGCCATTTTCCACGGCAGATTTCGAATAGAAAGACATGAATTTGTCGATGTCGCCCGATTCATAAGCATTGGAATACTGGTTTGTAAAGAGGTTCACTTCTTCTTCCAGAGTCCCTTCGTCCAGCTGGGTTCTCGCGACTCTTGAGGCCGACGCTTCTTCGCCGGCGGGGACAACGAGATCGCCGACAGAGACCTCCTTATCGCTTGTTCTCACTATGGCCGTCGAAGTCTTCTCTTCCACTCTTATGATCTGTACCGAGCCGTTCGGTACCGTATACTGATTTCTTGACAGAATCTTCAGCACGTCACCTGCCTCGAGACCGTCCCTTTTCCCCTTATCGATATACACAAAATTCAACATCCCGTTCAGTGTGCGCCTCTTCTTTGCCGCTACGATGACTCCGCTGACATCTGGAGTCCGCGGTTTCTCGACAAGGTAAGGAATGTCCGGCTCCGAGAAATCATTGAGAAGGTCTCCCACAAAAATACCGTCGTATGACGAGACGATCTTTGCCTTTATCTCTCCGCTCTCCTCTCCCACAATCTGGGCGATTCCAATGACATCTATGAGATAGCCGAGCCTGGCCCCGGTTGATGGATGCTTAACGACGCCCAGGGATCTGATAATGTAGAAACGCTCGTTGACATTCACGGGCTTCAATGTCGTTACGTACACATAATCGCCTTCTCCGAACGCGGATCTTTCAGAAGGCGCGCCGATGATTTTTCCCACGTGTGCTACGCTGTCGGCTATAAAGCCGCCTGATATGAACGCATCCTTGTCAACCAGGTACTTCTTTTCGACTGGTGTTATTGGAACCGCTGTCTTTTCCTCGGGCTTCTCCTTTTTCGGTTCCGGCTGAGGTACGATCTTATGCTCGACCTTGACAGGTTCTTCTGTTTGCGGCTGTGGTTGAGGCGCGGGTGCAACTTCCTTTTGCATCAACTTCAATGGGATCTTTATCGTCTGGCCGGGATAGATAAGATCCGGGTTCTTTACTCCCGGGTTTTCCTTCCATACCTTGGGCCAGAGGAAAGGGTCCGAGATTTCTTTCGAGGATATGCCCCAGAGCGTGTCGCCTTTTTTTACCGTGTAGTCCTTATATTCCTCCGCATATGAGCGTGAGAGATCCGAAATACAAATGAAACAAGCTACCGTCAAAGAATAAACAAAAAAGTTTCGCGCTATCTTGGTCATAAGTCCTCCCTTTTCTCTATTAAAAATAACCAAGATGGACAAAAGTGTCAAGTTTTTATTTAAGTTGTCTTCTAAATGCTGCTTTAAATAGGAATTAATAAAGACATTTAATGCCTGACCGATGCTCAGCAGAAGAGGCAAAAAAGGCTTGAAAGTTAAGAAGAATCAGCCGATCTTGTCCAGGCCGATATATGATTTCAATGCATCCGGTATCGAGACTGTTCCATCTTTTTGCTGGTAGTTTTCCAGTATGGCAACAACTGTGCGTCCGATTGCAAGGCTGGACCCGTTGAGCGTATGGACAAACTCAGTCCCTTTCTTGCCTTCTCGCTTGAACCTTATGTTGGCCCTTCTTGCCTGAAAATCCTCGAAATTGGAGCATGAAGATATCTCCCTGTATCTTTGCTGGCCCGGAAGCCACACCTCTATGTCATAGGTCTTTGATGCAGAGAAACCGAGATCGCCGGTGCAGAGAGACACGACCCTATAAGGCAAACCGAGTTTCTTAAGAATATCCTCGGCGTTCTGCGTCAACATTTCCAATTCATCGTAAGAGCTCTCCGGCTTGACAAATTTCACGAGCTCTACTTTGTTGAATTGATGCTGCCTTATGAGACCTCTTGTATCTTTGCCATATGAGCCTGCTTCCCGTCTGAAGCAGGGGGTATAAGCAGTATAGAAGATCGGCAGTTCATCTTCTTTCAGAATCTCATCTCTGTGAATATTTGTGACCGGAACCTCCGCTGTAGGGATAAGATAGAACTCAGGATCGCTTATCCTGAATAATTCAGCCTCGAACTTGGGCAGTTGTCCAGTGCCGGTCATGCTTTCGCGGTTCACAAGTATGGGAGGAAACACCTCCGTATAACCCTTCGAAGTGTTCAGATCGAGCATAAAGTTCATTAAGGCCCGTTCGAGTTTCGCCCCTGCGCCTTTCATCAGGGCAAACCGAGCACCCGCTATCTTTGAGGCCCTGTCGAAATCTATAATGCCGTGCATCTCCGCAATATCCCAATGGTTGAGCGGCGGAAATTCAAATTCTCTCGGAGTCCCCCATATCCTTAAGACCACATTCTCTGTCTCATCCTTGCCAATGGGAACCGACTCATGGGGGATATTAGGTATGTTCAAAATGAATTCTCTTACCTTCTCATCCAAAACAGTGAGTCGCGCATCCAACTCTTTTATTCTGTCCGACACGGACTTCATTTCGTTCAGGAGGTCAGCGGCGCCCTTCTTTTCCCGCTTCAGCCTTCCGATCTCTTCAGAGACAGTGTTTCTTTTATTCCTGAGTTCCTCCGCCTCTTTAAGCAGGCCTCTCCGTTCCTCTTCAAGGGAGAGAAACTCCTGAAGAGAAAGCGTATAATTCCTCTTCTTCAACGCTTCTACAACAAGCTCCACGTTATCTCTTACAAAACGTATATCAAGCATATGGTCCTCTCATTTACAGTTGTTGTCATATCTTATTTCCAAAACTAAAGGAAGTCAAGGCAAGGATTCTGAAATCCAACAGCTCTTAGCGTACGGTAAAATCGCAATATGCCTTAGTCAATAAAAGCTAATCACCCGTTTCCCAGTTTCTTCATGATAGAATAAATTGCTCCAGCATGAACAAACTTGAACTTATCTATAAGACCCTCCTTCGAACCTTCGGTCCTCAGCATTGGTGGCCGGGAGAGACCCCTTTTGAAGTTGCCGTCGGCGCAATTCTGACCCAGAATACCAACTGGGGGAATGTGGAGAAGGCGATCAACAACTTAAAATCTGCTCGGTCACTAAGCGCTAAGAAGATTCATGTGATGCCTGCAAATAGTCTCTCGGTCCTGATAAGGCCGGCCGGATATTTTAATGTCAAGGCAAAGAGACTGAAGACTTTCATCTCCTTTCTAATGAAGAATTATCACGGCAGCATGGCGATCATGAAACGTGAAGATGTCCACTCGCTGAGAGAAAAGCTTCTTTCGGTAAACGGCATCGGGCCGGAGACGGCCGATTCAATTCTTTTGTATGCACTGGATAAGCCGGTGTTTGTAATCGATGCGTACACGAAGAGAGTACTTTCAAGACATAAGATCATGGATCATGACAAAGCTTACGAAGACTTTCAGGAACTTTTTCATTCATCGCTCAAGAGGGACCTCAAGCTTTTCAATGAATACCACGCGCTTCTTGTGGCTGTCGGGAAGAACTACTGTAAGCCGAAGCCGCAATGCGACAAGTGTCCGCTCAACAAGTTGCGGCCCATTTCTGTTTGACGGACCTCTGCAAGACGCAGGGCGGATGTGCTTCAAAGTCTTTAGAAACGATGAACTATTTAAGATCGGCAATGCAGGTAATTTCACAATAGGTGATGTTTGCAGGGGATGAGTGTCGTGGTTTCCGTACTTCAGGGTATCGTAACTAAAGACTTTTCTTCACATCAGGCCCGCACAGATAAATGAATTCTATGCAACTAACCATCTTGAGACTACCCTTAAGCATCTTAAGAGTATGATAGAATGATGAATCATATGGACAACCGAGGGGATGACAAACCTGCCGAGTTCCTTTGCCCAGCATGCGGCGCGATCCTCAATGACGAGGAGAGGACCGATGACGGGTGGAACTGTAAGTGCGGAGAATTCATTCCGGAGAGTCTTGCCGTCAATCCCTTTACGGGCTTGTCCAATCAACATAAACAAAATCGGATTTGGAGATAGGCGTTCAGATGGATCATTTATAAACCCTGGGTTGCGCAATACGGAAGGCGGACACACCTCAGAACTTTTTATAATGCGATTTGAAATTTAGAGGGGATGTGTAAGAGAATGTCATGCATGGCCACGTCCGACAGGATATTGTTTCCACCGTCATTGACGTTTAGACGTATCGCTATAAAAGGTTTTTCGGCATGTCCGCTTTCCGCGCAGTGTGAACATGTAACGATAGGTCGACTTCTTCTCTTTGACAATGAACAAAATCCTTTCTTGACTTGTCTTATAACATGAGAGGAAGAGAACAAAGCGGGCCCGATGAGGATATGGATATCGTCCTTTCAGTGAGGAAGGGCAATATCGACGAATACGAAAAGCTTGTAGTTAAATATCAGAAGAAGATGCTGAATGTCGCATACCGGATGATAGGCAGTTTTGAAGACGCATGCGAAGTAGTCCAGGACGCATTCCTATCGGGATACCGCAACCTCGACAGCTTCAGGGGGACATCAAAGTTTTCGACCTGGCTTTGCTCCATTATCATAAACCTTTCGAAGAACAGAATCCTGAAAATGAAGACGGAAAGCCGGCATGAACAATACTCGCTCGATGACCCCGTGGAGACTGAAGATGGGCTGATCAGGAGGGAGGTAGCTCACAATGGGCCTTCTGTGGTTGATACGCTGGAGAAAGATGAACTAAAGAGGAAAGTGCAGGACTGCATTAAGAGACTGGAGCATGAATCCCGGGAAGTCATTGTCCTGAAGGACATGCAGGGGTTCTCATATGGCGAAATTGCCGGAATGCTCAAGATCGCGGAGGGGACGGTGAAGTCAAGGCTCTTCAGGGCGCGGGACGCGATAAAGGGCTGTCTGAAGAAAGTTATGGCAGAGGAGCTATAGATGGAATGCAGCGATATCAGAGAAAAACTCTCGTCTTATCTTGATGGCGCGCTTTCTCCGGAAGAACGGTCCAAGATCGAGGACCACCTGAAATCGTGCGCCGGATGCAGCGCCCAGCTTGCTGATTTGAGAAGAACTATCGAACATATCAAAGGGCTCGAAGAAATTGAGCCTCCGGCATGGATGACCCAAAAGATCATGGCGAAGGTGCATGAAGAGAGCCAGAGGAAGAAAGGGATCCTTCAAAGGTTATTCTATCCTCTTCGGATCAAAGTACCGCTCGAAGCTGTTGCAACTCTCCTCATCGTCGGTCTCGCCCTTTACATCTACCGCGATATCAATCCTGAAGTGAAATTGGCAAAGGCGCCGACCGAAGAGGCCTCTCCAGAAATTCTTCAAAAAGAAATAATCAGGGAAGATAGGATAGGGCCGATCAAGAAAAGCGAAGAAAAGAACATCTCTCAGGAAGTCGCGATTGCGCCGGAGAAACCCGCAAGAGAGACTACGCAAGGCAAGTCCGAGGCTAAAGACAAGATTGAGGCGGCTGCTCCTAAAGCACCTGAGCCGCAAAAGAAATTCGAGTTTGCGTATAAAGAGCAAAAGGCAGCTCCTGCCTCGGCAACTGAAGCAGCAAAGTCTGCGGCAGGCGCCATGAGACAAGAAACGAAGCGGGAAGTTGCGCAAGCCGTCCCAGGAATGAAAGCTGCCGTTGAAGGGAAGACGGAGAGTATGGGCTTAACTGTCAAAGTCAGAGATCTCGAAGGCGCCGCTAAAGAGATAGAGAAGACCGTTGCAGCTCTCGGCGGTGAGATTATTGAGAGGCAGTCCCTTGAAGGCAGGAAGATCTTTGTAGCAGAGTTGAATTCGGCCAGGCTTAACGATCTTCGTGAGAAACTGAAATCTATCGGGGAAGTTAAAGAGATTGGGAAGATTAAGGAAGGGGAGGGAATGCTGAAAGTTAACGTCGAACTTATCGAGAATCGTTAATGACGTAATTGTCAGGCCGGCACTCGAAGAATTCATCAAGGCTCCGGATGATAAAGCTTGACATGTCTATCGTCATTTGTCATAATATATGACGACAATGGCGACAGCTAATAGTTCTCATCCGGAATGGGTTTCGCGCATACTTGACCTGCCCGGTCTCCTTGCAAAGAGGTCTTATTTTCTGCTGGGACCCCGGCAGACCGGCAAGACATCGCTTATCCGCCATCTATTGAAAGACATTCGTACGTACGACCTTCTCGACACTTCAGTGTATCTGGCGCTCAATCAGAACCCCGGTCGCATTGCACAGGAACTCAACCAGAAGGAACGCATGATAGTCATCGACGAAATTCAACGGCTTCCGGAGCTCCTGAATGAGGTCCACCGGCTTATCGAAACCAGAGGCGTGCGTTTTCTTCTTACAGGGTCGAGCGCCAGGAAACTCCGTCGCGGAGGGGTCAACCTTCTCGGTGGACGCGCCCGCACCAAATATCTCCATCCGCTCACATACAGGGAACTGGGGGACCGGTTCGATATGGGCGTCACTATGGAGCGCGGGTTACTGCCGTCCATTTATTTCTCGGATGAACCACAGGAGGACCTGAAGGCATATGCGGGCGTTTATCTTCAGCAGGAGATTGTCGCGGAAGGGGCTACGCGCAATGCACCGGCCTTTAGTCGTTTCCTGAAGGTTGCAGCGCTTTGCAATGGCACCGTTGTCAACTTCACCAACGTTGCGAACGATGCTCAGGTCCCGAGGACGACCGTATATGAATATTTCGAGATATTGAAGGATACTCTTGTGCTCCATGAACTCCCACCGTGGAAAAAGACCGAGAAAAGGAAGCCTCTCGCCTCGTCAAAGTATTATTTCTTCGATGTCGGCGTTGTATCCGCGCTTCAAGGGAGGAGATTTCGCATCGGTACGCCGGAGTCCGGACAGGCGTTTGAGACTTATATCATGCATGAACTCATAAGCTACAGCGATTATGTGTCTGGTGAAGCCGTGAGCTACTGGCGGTCGACTTCCGGCTTCGAGGTCGATTTCATTATAGGGGATCATACGGCCGTGGAAGTCAAGGCCAAAGAGAACGTATCGATTCAGGATCTAAGGTCTCTCCGTGCCTTGGCGGAGGAAAAGAAGCATAAACACTATCTTTGCGTGAGCCTCGAAGCGCGTCCGAGAAAGGTGCAAGGGATAGAGGTGCTACCTTATCGGGAATTCCTCGACAGACTCTGGGGCGGCAAGTATGGCTGATTTCGACCTGATCTCCAGGCATTCGGCATTGAGACCATTCAAAGGATAGTGAGAGAATATGGGAAGAGTCTCTCTGAAACCCTTAGGGATAGCTCGATGACAAGATTTCTGTGATTGCACATGGAATTCTTCCAAGATAAGAGAATAAAGGTAACTATCAAACACCACTGACTGCCGAAAAAGCAATCGCGAAGCTTTCAGAATATGTCGCAATCCTACCCAAATGGTATAAGTTTAAATCGCCTTTTTGGGGAAACGATAAACTTTACGAAGGGAAGATTAGAGACAATACCTTTCTCATAACCAAGAAGGGGTACCTGAGACTAAAGGGCATAGTACAGGACAAAGCAAATGGTGCGACAGTTTCTATTGAGATAAGCGATGATACAAGGCCGGCTAGAGAGCCGGAAGGTTGGGCCGGAAAGAAATTGACTGCCGCAATGGGCATGCTATTTCATTTGATAGGGATACCAGTTCTGCTGGCATCATTTAACGTGTCTACGAAAATAGCTGTTCTAATCGGCTTTTTAACAAGTCCTGTAACAGGGTACACGATCTGGAAAACGAACAAAGTTTATTTGCAGAAATTGACGACCAAAGTTGAACAGGAGTCTCAATTTCTTACGGAGATTCTTCAGGGAAAACTGAAGAAGTAAGAGGCTGATCCGTATCCTGTTTCTTTCGGAAATCCGCATCAATTTCGGCTTCCTGAAACTCAATATCAGTCGGTAACCGACTCGCAGAATTCCCAACCCTTTGACCCTCCGGAACTTTTTCAGCCTCTCTCTTGTCTAAACAACCAAAAGCAGCAAGAATATGAAAAGGAGGTTGGAGATGAGAACAAGAGGGATGATAGGTGTATTGGTCTTAGTCTTTTCTGTGGTCATTGTTTTCAATATCGGCGCATCGGCAAAGGAGGGTGGCAAGAAGGCCGAAAGTCTTTCGACCGGCCTTGAAGATCAGACAGGGATAGCGCTTACAATCTATAACGTCAACCTTGGTTTGGTGAAGGACCAAAGGGAGCTTCGGATTCCGAAAGGGACGGGAGAGCTCAAATTCATGGACGTTGCCTCACAGATAATCCCGACGAGTGTCCACATTAAATCTCTCGTTAATTCTGACAGTCTTCAGATTCTTGAGCAGAATTACGAATACGATCTTCTGAATCCCCAGAAGCTCATGGACAAATACGTAGGCAAGGAAGTTAAGCTCTATCAGAAGAATCCCTACACAGAGCGGGAAGAGGTTGTGACCGCAACTCTTCTTTCAAACAACGGCGGTCCGATATACAAGATCGGAGACGAGATAACCATCGGCTATCCAGGAAGGGTCATCTTCCCGGGGGTTCCTGAGAACCTCATCTCAAAGCCGACCCTTGTCTGGCTTCTCGAAAATAGTCTTCAGTCACTCCAGAAGATTGAGGCATCGTATCTCACAAACGGTATCAACTGGCGGGCCGACTATGTCGTTACATTGAACGATAAAGACGATAGGGCAGACCTCTCGGGCTGGGTGACCATAGACAATAAGAGCGGCACGACCTACAAAGACGCGAAGATCAAGCTGGTAGCAGGAGACGTAAACAGAGTGAAGGACGAGATCGCATATAAGAAGGGCATGATGCAGTTTGCCGAGGCAGCGACAAGACCCGCTCCTCAGTTTAAAGAGGAGGAATTCTTTGAATACCATATCTATACTCTTCAGAGGCCTTCGACTGTCAAAGACAACCAGACAAAGCAGATCAGTCTCGTAAATGCCGATGACATACCGGTCAAGAAAGAGCTGTTGTACCGCGGTGCTGCGTATTACTATTACAGTACGTACGGCGAGACGATCTCGAACCAGAAGGTCGGCGTATTCCTTGAGATCGAAAACAAGAAGGACCACAATCTCGGTATACCTCTGCCGAAAGGCACTGTGCGGGTCTATAAGAACGACAGCGAGGGCAGCCTTCAGTTCGTGGGAGAGGATTCCATAGACCATACTCCGAAGGATGAAAAGGTCAGGGTGAAACTTGGCGACGCTTTTGATGTGGTGGGCAGCAGGAAGCAGACAGACTGGAAGAAGATCGCCTACGACACTTACGAAGCGGCCTTCGAAATCTCTCTCAGAAACCACAAGAAGGAAGATGTTGTTGTAAGAGTGATCGAGCCGATACCCGGCGACTGGAAGATGCTCAGCTCATCCCACGCCTATAAGAAGACGGAGGCGTTCACCGCTGAATTCAATATCCCGGTGCCTAAGGACAAAGAGACGAAGCTGACATATAGGGTGAGGATGAGATTTTAGTCTTGCTCAGGGTCGGGCCGCACCTCCTGGAGCAGGTGCGGCCCCTCTTTCTATCCGTTCTTCTGAGGGACCGGACCTGCCGCGCAATTCTCGCCAAAGTGTTTCAAATCGGCGCATTCTGCGCGTACCGCCTGATTTTTGGGTGCGAGTTGATATGCCTTTCTCAGGTATTTCAGCGCCTCACCAAGCGTTGGCCCCTGCCCTGCGAGATAAGTCCCATAACCCACCAGGGACGGAACGTCATAGGGGGACAGGCTGAGGGCCGTCTTCCATTCGTTTACCGCCTCTTTGACCTGACCTTGCAATATATAAAGCAGCGCCAACTGGCGGTGGGCAAGGACGAGTTTCGGGTCTAAGGCCAAAGACCTCTGAAACTCTCCCACGGCGAGGTCCGGCCGGTTCATCCTGAAAAGCATCGTCCCGTAATCGTTATGCGCCTCTGCGCTTTCGGGGAACGTCTGGGTGGCGCGGCTAAGGAAGGCCGCAGCCTGCGCAAAATTGCCCGCGGCATAGGAACGTCTGAACTCATCGTACAGATAAGAGACGACCTCATTTCGCAAGTCTTCGTCCCAGGGAGCTTTCTCCACAGCCTGGTCATAATGCTCAAGGACCTCTTCGGAGGGAAGGCCCTGAAACTGCGTCTCCTCTCCCTTTAGGAAGATCCCCTCTGCCTCGACGGCTTCATTCAGACGGCCTGGGCCCTTTCCTTCGATATCTCCGGACGGCAACAATCCCGGATCCTGCTTGCGCATAGAGATAAGCAGCTTTTCGTTGGCGAGCGCTCTTTTGTCCGACGGTAAGGCATAATCTCTTGGGGAGTAAAACTCATAATAAGGCTTGTCAAAACTGTTTACCGGACCCGGCGGGAGGACCTGCCGAAGAGTTCTTTCGTCGGCTACAAGGTGGGCTAGGATCGAGTCGGCCGTGGTCAGGCCGTATTTGCGAATACCCTCGAAGGACCCGGAATCCGCTTCCATGCTCTTTTGCATCCAATCCGGGTCGATTTCGAGGCGCTCATTGGACCCGACGAGGAAAGAGTTGGTCAGGGTGAACCTGCCGACAGGCGGAAAATACCAGAGCATTACGTGGGGGAATGACTTGAGGAATGTCCTGACTACCATCTGATACTGAGAACCTGGAAGGTCGGTCGGCACCCACTGTATGACGAGTCCACCGGGAGAAAGCCTTTTCCTCAGCAGGGAGTAGTACTCGGTCGAATAAGAAAAAGCGTTCGTGGCGTATTTCCCGGCTGTCTTTTCGTCAGCCGAGATTATGTCGAAGCGGTCCTTTGTCGTATGAAGATAATCCGCTACGTCGTCGACAACCATGACGGTCCGTGGATCGTTGAGTATGCCATAATTTTCTTCCGAAAAATGGCGGGACCCTTCGACAACGCCGCTAGATATTTCGACGCAGACTATCTTCCTGAGGTCCTTGTGCCTGGCGCTTTCGCCGATCAGGATGCCCGAGCCGAGACCAATGGACAGCTCAGAGCTATATGACTTCAGAAGCAGCTTCGGCAGGTGGGCCAGGATCTGCTGCTTATAGTCTGAATCCGAGGTCCCTCCGATATTTATTCCGTCGACGCTCATCATCTTGTAGCCGCTGTCCACGCTGTCCCAGACCTTCGTAGTCACGAGACCGCCCTCTTTATAAAAGAAGACCGCATCCTGTGGGCTTTCATATTCCGACGGGAACTCGAAGTTTATCGACTCGCGATTGAGAAAGAGGGCGAAGACCAGAAATGCGGCGGACGCAGAAGATATGATAATCATAGACCTGCGACCGCGGGCAGATATAATCACGATCCCAAGGACTGCATTCAATGCCGCCATAAGGAGGATGCCTTTCTGGATGCCCATTAAAGGCAGGATCAGAAGGCCGGGCAGGAGGGCCCCCAGAACATTGCCCAGTGTATTTACCGCATAAACCCTTCCGACGGTCTTTGCCGTGTTTCCAAGGTCTTGGACGAAGATCCTACCGAGGAGCGGGAAGGTCGCTCCGATCAGCGCGGCCGGCAGAAGCATGAGCAGCAGCGCAATCAAGTAATTCGAAAAAGCCAGAAGCCCGAGTTGGCCGGACATCCTGTCCACAAACGAGCGAATCGCCTCTGACTTTACGATGAAAAAAAGCAGGGGCAGGGCAATTGCCGAAAATACTCCTATCAGCGCTTCGATGGCAGCGAACAACCGCAACGGACTCTTGACCCTGTCGGCAGCGAACCGTATCCCGTACCCGCCGAGTGCGATGCCTGAAAGAAAGGCCGTCAACATGAGGGTGAATGCGTATGTGGTGTTTCCGAACAAAAAAACGAGCGAGCGCGTCCAAAAGACCTCATATGCGAAAGAGGTCAGGCCAGAAAGAGCGAAGGCAAGAAGCGCAATCAGATATATCCTGCGGGTGTTGTCGGAAGATTCTGCAAGAAACTGCGGCTCCACACGCCCCGCCTGAGAAGGAATTTCGTTTGAGGCCAAAACAGAACGTCTTGACGCGAACCATGCGGCAGCGCCGACCGCGAGATTCCCGAGCACAGCTACAACAACAGTACGGTGCAGGCCTATATGGCCTATGAGATAAAAACCGGTCGCAAGACTTCCTGCGACTGCGCCGATGGTATTGATCGCATAAAGGCGCCCAAGCTCGTGCGCCACCTTCCCTTGTTGTCTAAGCATAAGTCTCGAAAGTATAGGCAATGTCGCTCCCATCAGGGCAGTAGGCACTATAAGGAGGAGAAACGCGAAAAGAAAACGGACGACGCCGAGGAGCAAAGGAGACCCTCCGAAGGTCGAGTGCATCCAGACATAGATCGGGATAGATCCGGTCAAGAGAAGAGAGGCGACAAGGGCGGAAAGGCCGACTCCGGCCTCGCATAAAGCATAAAGCCGCAGCGGATTGCGGCTTCTGTCGGCGTATTTTCCGATCAGGAAACTTCCGAGAGCAAGTCCTGACATGAAGGCTGCGAGAACGGTTCCGACTGAAAGGGCGGTCCTTCCGAAGATCAACAACATCATCCGGGACCAGACGACTTCATAGATCAGGCCGCAGGCTCCGGATATGAAGAACAAAAGTGAGACAAAGGCATTCATAGTTTAATTTTAACTATTATTTAGCTTAATGAGAAATCTGTAATTGTGTCAAGAGACGGAAGATCGGCGAATAAGGTCGATATGAGGAGAAAAGTTTCAACAGATCTTAGGCGGCCTGTTTCGCTCTTACCTGAAGTGTGACATGCTCATGCATTTGAAGTATCCTGATAATCTCCAGAATATTTTTAGCCCTGGGGTTCCCCCTTGGTCCGAGCATGCGATGAACGCTTTTGCTCGGTTTATTAAGCTTCTTGGATAGTCCCTCGAATGTTATAGTAGCGTTGATGTAATCGCGAAGAATTGACTTGCCCGCATTAAGATCCCCTGTGAGCAGTTCGTTCACTGCCTCTGTCAGCATATGTCTGCGAAAGTCCGGATCATTTTGGGCACGATTCAAAACTGTTTTGCGAAATTCCCTTGTAATTGGCATAGTACCTCCTCACTTAGTTTTTTTCTTTTCCTTCTTGTATTGAACCCACATCGATTGGGCATTTCTTATGTCCCTGCTCTGTGTCTTCTTGGAACCTCCTCCAAGCAAAATGATTAACGTATTGCCATCGCGACCAAGATAAATCCTGTATCCCGGACCGAAGTCTATCTTGTATTCAGAAACTCCTTGCCCGACAGATTTCACATTGGACAGATTGCCTTGTTCAAGCCGGTATAGGGCTGCAGCAACCTTGGCGGCCGCCTGAGCGTCGAGTCCGGAGAACCATTCTCCGAAAATGGACACACCGTTTTGCAAGAACTCTATCACTTTGACGTTCATTGCCTTAATGGTAACACAAGAGTTACTATTATTCAAGAGTTGCAAAATTTACCCCGAACTATAGCTACAAAGAATTATTATAAAGATTTCAAAGGCAGTTCTTGCTGCTTCCTGAAGTGCGCACCCATGAAATCTGATATAATTGTGCATACTATGAGCAATAATCTTGAGTGGGGGCAGGAACTTATTGGAATCTTTTTTTTGTTCCTGAGTCTTTATGGCCTCTTTGCGACCTACAGAGTTCTTCGATATAGAGAATTGCGCTGGGATTATCCTTTCGTTAATCGCTCACTGGAAAAAAATTATCCAAAAGCCGTTTATACGTTGGCAGGTCTTTCTTCAATCCTGCCCTCACTCTTTTTTTTCTATTTGGCAGTTCGCATTCTTATTCAGTAGTATTAGAATATAATCTTCCTGTTATCCGCGCACAACGGGTCAATTCGGAAACCGCGCATTAATCTCGAAAATCAACACGTTTTTTCATTTTCCGTTAACCGCCCCCTTTTTGCTATAGTTCTTGAAAGGAGCGTAGCATAGTTGATGATTGAATGGTGGATCGAAATCGAAGGCAATCCATCCGATATAGAAATGCTCGGTACGGAGCTTCGCACAAATGATTTAAAGATAATCAAATATGACGACAAAAACTATCTCTGGTATTCTGGTTTCAATTCTATAACAGCCGCTGAAAGTATCCACGCACAGGCAATAGAGTTGATCAATGTCATTAATGGAGCTGCAAAATTATCATATCCAAGTATTCATATCATTAAGCAGACAGGGAGCATTAAAAATATTGAAAGAACCCCCGATGGAGAGGTGAAAGGAGGTGGTGTTCACATATTTCTTCCACCGGCTAAGACCCGATCATTTTTCACTGCGACAGTACGGATCGGCGACAAAGTTCTTCCAACTGCTCTGGACAAATGGACTGCACTAAGCAATGGGGACGATAAAGTTAAAAAAGTTCTTCTCCTTTTTGGAAATGAGGATCATAACTGGGATAATCTTTATAAAATATTCGAAATCGTTGAATCTGATGTCGGTGGCAAAATGATTAGTAATGGCTGGATCACAAAGACTCAAAAGGATAGATTTACAAATACTGCCAATAGTTCAGCAGCACTTGGTGTAGAAGCACGACATGGAAATAATAGATATGCACCGCCCAAGAAACCAATGATGAAGGGTGAAGCAATTGATCTTATTTCAAACCTCGTGAAAAGATGGCTGCGACAGAAAGCCGACACAAAAGCAGAACATTAGTTTTTGCTGGCAACTTAAAGCCACACTGATCAGATATGCTTGACCAATCCATTGTGCATAAGATACGGCATCTCGCTCCCTGTGCTTTGCAAACTTGTACCGAAAATCTTCACTGTTGCAATAAATAGAACCGCGAGGACTTGTCGGTGGATCCCAGAGCATAAGGACCTTCTCTTTTTGTAAAGACAGCTGTGCCACCATCGGGAGAAAACAATCGATCCGGAGAAAAAAGGCCATCGACCATTGAATGCCAAAAATAATCAACACCGCAGAGCATCATTCTTTAATGCCAGACTGACATATGGCATGAGTTTTCATATCGCTATCGGCATGCATTGTATGGGACAAAATTCGCGCCTGTTGCGCCGGCGCCTAACTATTTGATATCAGGTGCATCCGGCTGGTCCGGGGACGATAGCGCTTATACTCACAACTTTGCCCCTTTCAACCGACCCGTCTCAAAGTATTATGTCCTTGAAATTTCTCCCCAGGCCTTCTTGCTCATCTCTATCTTTTTCTTCACCATCGACCAGGTCTTCGTCGTCAGGAACGATTCGGGCCAGCGTGTGATCATGCGCATGAACATTTCAAAGGGGACACTAAAGGTGATCTCGTCGGTTTTGAGAAATTTCCGGTCCGAGGGGTCCCATCCTCCTATAACCGCTTTAAGCTTCCCTTCCGACAAATATTTGAGCGGCCATGTAACGACGTTGGTGCAGCCGGCCCCGAAGGGAGAAGATACGGCCTCAAAGTCATTCGTGACAAACGTGGCAAGCTGATTAAGGCCCGCGATGACCTCTGCCCTCGCAAAAAAGGTGACGACCTCGGGCCTGTCCTTCCCGGTGAACCTGCTCACAGGCATAAAAACGCAATAACGCGAGGATGCAGGGCGCGGGTCCACTGTCTTGAAGAAGTCACGCGTGATCTCCGGAGACTCAAGATAATGCTCCCCTTCCATCCTCCCCGATATGCCGGAGGAGACATAATGCGCTACGAACTCCAACTGGGGCTTAAGGAAACCGAGATAGAACGCTCCGCCGAGGCATCCGAAGTGCTCCCTGTCGAAATAGGCGACGGTCTTCTTCCTGCGGGCAAGCCAGATATTGCCGATGACGCAGGAGAAGCCTTCGAAGAGCGAGTTGAAATCCACTTCTCCCCTTGCCTCCTGCTGAGAAGTAGGGAGGGCCCCCTTCTTCGGACAAAAGCCCTCTTCGGGCTGACGGTCCGTATAATACATCCCAAAGGGCTCCTCCTCAAGCCCCAACGCCTCAAGGAAAGCATTCATATTGTCCGCCGTAAACTCTGTCACAGCAATCCTCCTTCACTTTCTTAATATAGACCGGAAAGCTCTGTTCAAAACAACGTCCTCTGTCCCCTGATCTCTTTCCTTTTCACTTCCTCGAATATCTTTATCTTGCCGTATTCACCGTCATACCCCGGCTCTATGTAAATCTTGCCGCGCCGCATGCGGGAAACCGCCTCCGCTATCTTCGGGGAACTCGCCTTTTCTATCTCACCTATAGGACAATTCATCAGGATCTCAAACTCGTTGCCGAGTCTTTCGAGCATAGAAAAATATGCCTTCCCGACCGTCTTGCTGTTTGCCCCGACATTCAAGACCTGAGCAATGATCTCCTGCAAAGGGATGAGGGAATGGAAATCCGGCACGCCTTCGGGCCTGAATCCTTCAGCTCTGTCTGCGAGCTTCTCGACCCTGTGCAGAACGCCGACCGTGACTTTCTTTCCGCAAACGGGACAGAGGTAATTGTGTCTGATGGTCTCTCCCGGTGAGAGACTCATCTCGCACGCCCTGTGGCCGTCGAAATGATATTTCCCCTCTTCAGGGAAGAACTCAAGCGTCCCGACAAACCCTTTTCTTGTCCTTATCGCATCTGTGATGGCGTCATATGAAATCCCGGTATCGAAGATATTCGCCTCGCGCCCGATCTTTGCCGGCGAATGGGCGTCTGAGTTGGATATCAGGGTTATCCCATCAAGTGAGGAGAGCCGCCAGTTCATGGGAGGGTCAGAGGAAAGGCCGGTCTCGATGGCGCGAATGTGCGGCGTAAGCTCCTCGAAGCATTCCTCCATCGTGTCAAATCCTGAGGCTGCGCCAAAGACAGAGAAGTGGGGGGTCCACGCGTGGGCAGGAATAAACATGGATTCCGGCGATTCGCCTATCACAATCTTCAGGAGCTCCTTCGAATCCAGTCCAAGAATTGGCCTTCCATCCGAATTGAGATTGCCCACCTTCGACAATGTCCTGTTGATCTTTTCCGCATCCCGGAAATCGGGCGCAAACACGAGGCAATGGATCTTTCGGGTCCTGCCGTTTTTCTTGTAAATGCAGCTTATCTCGGTGGTGAGAAGGAAATGGACATCGTCCCTGCACTGGTCGGGTACGTCATGAGACTCGCCTCTCTTCTTCAGTCTGAATAACCCGTTGCCCTCAGGATCGAGTTCTTCCCTGAGCTCTTTGAGCCATTCCGGATGAGTGAAATCCCCCGTGCCGATGACCGAGACGCCTTTTAACTGCGCCCATCCTGAGAGCGACTCGGGGGAGATTTCTTTGCTCGTGGCCCTTGAATATTTCGAGTGGACGTGGAGGTCTGCGATAAACCGCAACTAAAACTTTCCGAGTCCCATGACATCCCTCACAAGTTCCATGGTCTCCTGCGCGACTTTTTTTGCCTTCTCCGTGCCCTTGTTCACGATCTCATGGAGGATGTCCGGGTTGTCAACGAGCTCTTTTCGCTTCGCCCATATCGGCTCAAGCACCGCGAGGACGTTCTTTATCAGGATCTTCTTGCAGTCGAGGCATCCGATGCTGGCCGTCCTGCAGCCGTGGGCCGTATACTCCTGCTCTTCCTTCGAAGAAAAAATCTTGTGCAGCTGATGCACCGGCGAGAGGTCCGGGTCGCCTATGTCCGTTCTCCTCTTCCTTGCAGGGTCGGTCATCATGGTCTTTATCTTTTGCTCGACCGTCTCGGGGGTGTCAGAGAGGTAAATCGCATTTTCGTAACTCTTAGACATCTTCCTTCCATCGGTCCCCGGCACCTTCGGGAATTCCGTCAGGAGCGCCTCGGGCTCCGGGAAAACTTCCTTGTAAAAATAGTTGAACCGCCTCGCGATCTCTCTCGATATCTCAAGATGAGGGACCTGGTCGACGCCGACCGGAACGTATTTGGCCCGGTAGATGATGATGTCGGCGGTCTGCAAAAGGGGGTAGCCAAGGAAGCCGTAAGTAGAGAGGTCCCTGTCCTGCAGCTCGTGGATCTTTTCCTTGTATGTCGGAACGCGCTCGAGCCAGCCGAGCGGCGTTATCATCGAAAGCAGGAGATGAAGCTCCGCATGCTCGAGTATCTTCGACTGGAGGAATATGGTGCAGCGGTCGGGGTCGAGGCCGGCGGCGAGGAAGTTCATCAGCAAATCCTGGGTGGACTGCTTGATGTCTTCAGGCTTCGCATAACCGGTGGTTAGGGCATGCCAGTCGGCAATAAAATAGAAGCACTCGTATTGGTCCTGGAGCCTGACCCAGTTCCGGAGCGCACCGACAAGATTTCCGAGGTGGAGCTTCCCGCTCGCCTGCATGCCGCTAAGGACCCTGTCCATTACATTAGACCTCCGAAGGGGATGAGAAATATCTTGAGAATTAATTCGATAAGCATCCGGAGCGGCGTAATGATATATTGTGCGATTCCGGTCACCCACAGGATGATCACGATAAATATCCCATACGGCTCAAGCTTTCCGAATTGATAAGCGTGCCTGCCCGGCAAGAGGCTGGTCACTATCCTGCCTCCGTCGAGCGGAGGGATCGGCAGAAGGTTGAAGGCAGCAATAAATATGTTGAAGGAAACGCTGTACTGCAATATCAACTGAACGGGAGTTATGATCCTGCTGCCGACAAAAGCCCCCCAATAGGGAAGCTTATAGCTGAGTATCAAAAGCAGTATGCTGATAAATGCGATAATGACGTTGGTCGCCGGCCCCGCCGCGGAAACAAGGGCGGAATCGCGCCTCGGCCGTCTCAGGTTGTAGAAGTTTACAGGGACCGGCTTGGCCGAGCCGAACATGAATTGCCCCTTTGAGAGGATAAAGAGCATAAGCGGCATCAGGATCGTACCGACGGGGTCTATATGCGCCAGCGGATTAATCGTGAGCCGGCCCATGACTTTTGCGGTCGGGTCCCCGAGTTTATAGGCGACAAAACCGTGGGCGATCTCATGAAAGGTGATTGCTATTAGAATCGCCGGGGCCGCCAGGAGGAGCTGCCTTACGATGTCTGTATAATCCAATATTGTCTGTCCTCAAAAAAATGCGCTCTTCGAAATGTCCTCTAAATAGGGTTAAGAATCTTGTCGATCACAGTCCTCGCCACCACGATGGGGTCTATAAAGGCGCTGTCCATATCGTGCTCGATGTCCCTCTTATTGGACAGGAATGTAATGCGGTCCTGCATGCGGTCTCTGAGAAAGTTCAGATACTGCGGCATACGGGACGGCTTGTATTTCCTGTCGTAATCGGGGGCGAAAAGCTCGTTACCGTTTTTCGGGAGCTGAAGCCCTTCGAAGGCCTTCCAGTCACGCCACTCGATATTGCTACGGACAAGCTCGGTGACAATTTTGAGGGAAAGCTCTTTCGGTATGTCGACCAGGGAATCGGCCAGTCCGAAGGCGTGAGTATTCATGATGTAACATTCGGTCCCGAGTTTGAAAAGTTTCTTGAACTGGTGGCAGTCCACGGTCAGGGGATGGACCCTGAAGGGGTTCGCAAACGGCTCTATGACAAGCTTTGCAAGCTCTTCTTTGGGCACGTTCTCCACGCCTTTTGCCCTCAAGGTGCTGAGGGAGGCCCCCATGGCCACCGCAAGACCGACCGATGTCACCTTGCACACGGGCGGAAGGCTTGTATCCTTTTGCAGCCATACCACACTGCCGGGACGCGTGCAGAAATTCGAGATATTGAACATGTCCCGCGATTTGAGGCAGCGGCCGTTGTCGTTGCGGATGTCCTCGCAAACCATCTTCGCCTTCCCGTCGGGAAACATAGTTGTTCCCACGTTCATCGCGGAATAGAAGTACGGTATGGTGGGGTCGTCGAAGGTCACCGCATCCGTTTTGTCGAAGAGGGTCGGCTCCAGGGCGATGGTGTAATTGTGTTCAAGGTCGATAAGAAAGGCGTCGTCGTGAATGACCGTGACCTTTTCATTCTTCTTCAGCGTGCCGCCGTGGTCGAGACTGTTTGTCAGAGAGGACTTGCCGGACCCTGAAAGGCCGAACAGGGCAATGGGGGGCTTGTCGCCGACGGTCTTGATGCCGCCGTGACAGGCGACCATATTCTGTCTTACGCCCATTGTCCAGGCCAGGGTGAGGGTCCCCTTCTTCCTTTCGCCGAAATAGCGGAGACCGAGGATGGCTATGCAGTTGTTGTCCTCATCTATAATGACGAGGCCGTTAGGAAACTCCGGGTGCGACCACTCGGGGTCGGCGAAGACGAGGATGTCCGGCTCTTTGATCAACCTCGATTTCTTGTAAGGATCGGTCCAGGGTTTCATCCATGGAGAAAAGTTTATGCCCCAATCGAGCATATTTTTGGCGTCGGTCTCAGGACTCAGGAGGTGGGCCTTGACCATAAAATCAGCATGAAGACCGATAATCCCCTCAAGCCGGAGACCGGGACGCCTGTTGAAATTGTAGATGGCCTCGCCAAGAAGGCCCATATATTTGTCCTTGTCCTTTACCATCTCTCTGACAAGGCGTCTTGCGCGCGCAGTGCGGCCGACGATTCCTCCATCATTGGAGACGAGGACCTTTGCGTCCTTCGGCAGGCCGAACTGCGCGGGCTTATACATGGGATGGCAGGTAACGACCACTTCAGGCTGCTTTAGGGCGAGCCGGTAAAGCTCGGCCAACGTCGTCTTTCGGACCGAGTTCGCGTAGAACGCGCTTTCGATATATGCCCGACATGAAGAGGCGGGTGCCTTGTGGATCGTTGCCATAGGTCCTCCTATCTGCTTAGCTGAAAATTAATTTCATATTATGTCAGATAAGATATAAAAGGTAAATAGGGATTTCAAATTTAAGAATTATCGTATATAATTAATCACAGTAATGTCTGCTGTAATTGTTATCCCTGCCCGTTATGATTCGACCCGTTTTCCGGGAAAGCCGCTTGCCCCCTTAAGAGGGATGCCCGTCATCCGGCACGTTTATGAGAATTCGAAGCTCGCTGCGTCCGCCGATGATGTCATAGTCGCCACGGACAGCGAAACGATATTCGAGACAGTGCTCGCCTTCGGAGGCAAGGCCTCGATGACCTCCAAGGAGCATGCCTCCGGAACAGACAGGGTGGCCGAGGTCGCCCGTACGCTGAGCTGTGATATAATTGTGAACGTCCAGGGCGACGAGCCGCTCATCAGGCCCGAGATGATCGACGATGCGGTAAATCTTCTGTCGGACGAGGGCGCGGACATCGGAACGCTGGCAAAGAAGGTTGGGCGGGCCGAGGAGATCCTTGACCCGAATGTCGTGAAGGTCGTTTTTGACCACGAAGGTTTCGCCCTTTATTTTTCGAGGGCGCCGATACCGTATCACAGGGACGATTGGGGAAGCCTGGACGAATTCAAAGTTCAAAGTTCAAAGTTCAAAGTATTTAAACATGTAGGTATTTATAGTTACAGGCGGGAGGCGCTCTTGAGACTCACCGGGATGAAACCGTCCGGACTAGAAGGGATAGAGAGGCTCGAGCAGCTTCGGGCCCTTGAAAACGGCTTGAGGATCAAGGTGGCAGAGACGTCATTAGAAACCGTGGGGATCGATACCCCTCAGGATCTTGAAAGGGTGGAGAAATGGCTAAGTATATCTTCGTAACGGGTGGAGTTGTGTCATCTCTCGGAAAGGGGATCGCCGCTGCGGGAATCGGCGCGCTGCTCGAGGCAAGAGGACTGAGGGTCACTATCCAGAAGCTGGACCCGTATATAAACGTAGATCCCGGCACTCTCAGCCCTTTTCAGCACGGAGAGGTCTTCGTGACGGATGACGGCGCAGAGACCGATCTCGACCTCGGACACTACGAGAGGTTCACCCACATACGGACTTCCCAGGCCAACAACTTCACTACCGGGAAGATCTACTATAACGTCATCACAAGAGAGAGGCGAGGTGATTATCTGGGCGATACCGTCCAGGTAGTTCCGCATCTCACCGACGAGATAAAACAGGCCATAAAATCCGTGAGCGACAACAACGACGTGGTGATCGTCGAGATCGGCGGCACCATAGGAGATATCGAAAGCCTGCCTTTCCTCGAGGCCATAAGACAGATGCGCTACGACGTCGGACGGGAAAACGTGCTCTACGTCCATCTCACCCTCGTGCCGTACATCAAGACTGCGGGCGAGCTCAAGACAAAGCCGACGCAGCACAGTGTCAAGGAGCTCCGGGAGATCGGTATCCAGCCCGACTTCTTGCTCTGCAGGACCGACAGGCCGATCCCGCCCGAGGCAAAGAAGAAGATAGCGATCCACTGCAATCTCGACGGAGATGCGGTCATAAATGCCATGGACGTGGAGACCATATACGAAGTGCCTCTCGCATTCAGCGCCGAGGGCCTCGACCAGAGGATAATAGAAAGACTGAAGCTGGAATCTAAGGAAAGAAACCTCGACCTCTGGAAGGACATCGTAAGGAAGATAAAGGAGCCCAAGAACGAGGTGACCATAGCCATTGTCGGCAAATATGTGGGACTCAAGGACTCTTACAAAAGCCTGATGGAAGCCCTTGTCCACGGCGGTATCGCCAATGACGCGCGAGTGAACCTGCAGTGGGTCGACTCCGAAGAGATAGAAATCCACGGGGCGGACAAGTACCTGTCGGAAGTCGACGGGGTCCTTGTCCCGGGAGGTTTCGGCTACAGGGGAATCGAGGGGAAGATAGAGGCGGTCCGCTATTCGAGGGAAAAGAAGATACCGTATTTCGGCATATGTCTCGGGATGCAGTGCGCGGTGATAGAGTTTGCGAGGAACGTCTGCGGCCTGGAAGCGAACAGCACTGAATTCAACATGAACATCAAAGACCCGGTAATTTATCTTATGGAAAGGTGGTATGACGTAAGGCGGGGGAGGTTCGAAGAAAGAAGCGAAGTCTCAGAAAAGGGCGGGACGATGAGGCTCGGGGCGTATCCGTGCGTCCTTGAGCCGAACACCCATGCTCATATGGCATATGGGACGAAGGAAATATCCGAGAGGCACAGGCACCGCTATGAATTCAACAATGCTTACAGAGGCATTTGTACGAGACACGGCATGAAGGTAAGCGGGGCGAGTCCGGACGGCGAGCTCGTGGAGATCGTGGAGGTGGAAGACCATCCGTGGTTTTTGGGCTGTCAGTTCCATCCGGAGTTCAAGTCCAGGCCGACCGAGCCCCATCCGCTCTTCAGGGCGTTTATCGGCGCGGCCCTAAGGGAAAGAAGATCCCTTTTCCCTTATGTTGCCGAAGAGAGGAGTTGACGCCCGGTGGTACGGAAAATCGCCATCTCGGGCGCTGTTGCTGCGGGGGGAGATAACCCGCCGCTCATAATAGCCGGCCCCTGCGTTATCGAAAACGAGGACATCACCTTTCATACCGTGGCCGAACTAAAGAAGATCTGCAGTTCTGTCGGTCTCCCGTTCGTTTTCAAGAGTTCCTATGACAAGGCAAACCGCACGTCCCTTTCGTCCTATAGGGGACCCGGAAGCGAGAAGGGGCTCAGGATGCTTTCGGACGTGAGAAGCAAATTCGGCGTCCCCGTGATATCGGATATCCATTCAATAGACGAGGTCGGACCTGCATCGGGAGCCCTCGACGCGTTTCAGATACCCGCATTCCTCTGCAGGCAGACGGATTTGATCCTGGCGGCCTCAAGGACCGGGAAGCCGGTCAACATAAAAAAGGGCCAGTTCCTTGCCCCCTGGGACGTAAGGAATATCATCGAAAAATTCACTTCGACAGGCAACAACAATCTGCTCATAACCGAAAGGGGCGCATCCTTTGGATACAATAACCTTGTCGTAGACTTCAGGAGCTTCCCGATCATGCGCTCTTTCGGCTATCCGGTCCTCTTCGATGTGACCCACAGCCTCCAACTCCCGGGAGGAAAAGGGGACAGATCCGGCGGGGACAGGGAGTTTGCAGGGCCGCTTGCAAGGGCCGCGGTTGCCGCCGGTGTCGACGGCCTGTTCATGGAGGTCCATCCTGAGCCTGAAAAGGCGCTCTGTGACGGCCCTAATATGATAAGACTCTCCGAGGTCGGGCCGCTGCTCGCGACGCTCAAGAAGGTGCACGTTGCGGTTCATACCTGACCCCTCGATCGTTTCAACCGCATTTCTTTCCTTGAGAGTATAAATCTCCTGTCTTATTTCCCTGCTTTAGGGCCGCTGAGGACAGCCGAAGATTAACAATCCTTAATCCATAATTTTTTGGTTATTTTAGGTTTTATGAGCGAGAGTTAATATGATACAATGGAACGAAACATAAAAAGGGATTTGTTGGAAGGGGAAATGACGAACATGTTATTCAGGGAAGGGGCGTTCCTGGCGGTGCTTTTTTTTGCGGGGTTATTTCCTGTTTCGGCGCCGGGGGAAGACAATCAGGCGCGGGAAGAGACTCCGTATTTTTCAAATGAAGACATTGAGCGGTACAAAATGCCCTCTGACAACAAGTCTCAGGGCTCAGGCGCGGCCATGACGTACGATAAAGAACAGAGGATGAGGGAGAAGAAAGAACACCAGGAGAGTGAAAGCTGGTGCAAGAAAGCAAATTCCGCAAGGAGGAGAATAGAGAAGGCGCAGGACGAGATCTTGGAAGCGAAGAAGGAGCTTTCGGAAGAAGATATGGGCCGCAAGAAGAAGGCTGCCGCTCTCAGAAAGAAGCTCGGCAAGGCCGAGAAGCTGAAGGAATATGCGGAGAGAGACCTTTCCGACCTGGAAGAAGAGGCCCGTAGAAAAGACATACCGCCCGGCTGGCTGAGATGCCAGTTCGAGTGATTAAAGTGATTAATATGAGGGAGGAAGTCGTATTGTTTTCGCCCATTCCCGGTCGTTCCGACCTCCGAGGGTTCAGCCTCTTGATTTTATATCGTTGCTATTCGGACTATCGGCAAAATAAGCCGCTCAAACAAGATGCCTTCCTCCATAGGAGATAGCTTATTTGGAAAGTATTCTTGACATCGCAAGAAAGGTCTTAAAGACGGAGGCTGAGGCTGTTTCCGCATTGATAGGCAAGCTGAACAGCGATTTTGAAAAAGCGGTGGACCTGATCTATCAAAGCAAAGGCCGGGTTGTGGTCACGGGCATGGGCAAATCAGGGCTTATCGGGAAGAAGATAGCGGCCACGCTTGCATCGACCGGGACCCCGGCGTTTTTCATGCACCCTGCCGAGGCAATTCACGGAGACCTCGGAATGGTTACCAGGGATGATGTGGTGATCGCGATATCGAACAGCGGCGAGACAGAGGAGCTCGTGGAATTGATACCCTTTCTGAAGAGGTTCGACGTCGGTTTGATCTCGATGACCGGGAATCCCAATTCGACCTTGTCTAGAGCAGGCGGCGTTATTCTCGATGTGTCAGTCATAGAAGAGGCATGTCCTCTCGGTGTCGTACCGACGGCGTCGACGACCGCGGCGCTCGCGATGGGCGATGCGGTCGCGGTTGCCCTTTTGATAAAGAGGGGATACAAGGAAGAAGACTTTGCCTTTTTCCATCCCGGCGGAAGCCTTGGAAAGAAGCTCTTCACAAAGGTAAAGGACCTTATGCATTCTGGCGACGCCCTTCCGGTTGTCGAAGCCGATAAAGACATGATAAAGACCGTAATGCAGATATCCTCCAAAAGGCTCGGGGTCACTATTGTCATCGATAAGGACCGCAAGATTCTCGGCATTGTAACGGACGGCGATGTGAGAAGGGGCGTGGAAAGGTGGGACAAGGCCTTGTTCGATATGAAGGCCGGAGAGGTGATGAGCAGGAACCCGAAGACGATCTCGGAAGAGGAGCTTGCCGCAAAGGCGTTATCTGTTATGGAAAACTATGCAATAACGGCGCTTGTCGTTCCTGACGAAGAAGGAAGGGCAAAGGGCATAATCCACCTCCACGATATACTGAAACAGGGGATCGTATAGTTGAAAAGAACAAGGAAGGAACTTCAGAAGATCGCGGAGAAGATAAAACTCCTTGTCATAGATGTCGACGGGGTCATGACGGACGGGAGCATCATACTCGACAACGACGGCAATGAATACAAGATATTCCATGTGAGGGACGGCCATGGCATAAAGATGCTCATTAAGGCCGGCCTTAAAGTCGCGATCATCACGGGGAGACAGTCTAAGGTAGTGGAAATCAGGGCGCGTGAGCTAGGAATAACAGAGGTATATCAAAGGTGTCATGATAAGACCGCGGCCCTTGACCGTATCCTAGGTAAATACGGTCTCGTTTACGAAGAGGTGGCTTACATGGGAGACGACATCGTGGATGTGCCCGTTCTGAGGAAGGCCGGGATCCCGATCGTAGTCAGTGACGCTGCGGATGAGGCCAGGGAGTCCGCTGTCATGGTAACAAAGAACCGGGGAGGGAGGGGGGCTGTCCGGGAGGTCTGCGACTTTCTTCTCAAGGCAAAGGGACTGTGGGGGACCGCAACAAAGGAGTATTTTGAGATTTAACCTTCCTACAATCCTGACTTTCAGCAGGATAGTGCTCATACCGTTTTTTGTCCTTACCGCCCCGGAAAGGCCGTTTCTCGGCGCCTTTATCTTCGGGGTAGCGTCGATTACCGATTTCCTGGACGGCTATATAGCGAGGAAAAGGGGACAGATAACGAAGTTCGGAATCATTCTCGACCCGATCGCCGACAAGTTTCTCATTATATCCGCTCTCGTCCTTCTTGTGGACATGGCGAGGCTCTCTGTCTGGATCGCCATTATTATAATCGTAAGGGAATTCCTGGTCACGGGTCTTCGGGCGGTTGCGCTGTCGAAAGACATTGTGATACCTGCCGAGCTCGGAGGAAAATTGAAGACGTCCTTCCAGATAGTCGCGATACTTTGCCTGATAATGGGCATCGATGTCTTCGGCGTCGACCTCTATGACGTCGGGACCGTTTTTATATGGATCGCGCTGTTCCTCTCAATTGTGTCCGGCGTGCAATACACCGTCTCCTTCTGGAAAAAGATATGAGGACCGTGCTGATGCTGGTGGTCTTTGCCTTCTTGATGGGTTCGGTCCCGTTCGGTGTGATTGTTGCCAGGTTTAAAGGGGTTGACCTGAAGAGGGTGGGCAGCGGCAATATAGGGGCGACGAATGTGTTGAGGGCGATGGGGAGGGGTCCGGCCATACTTACGCTGTCAGGAGACGTTATGAAAGGCGCTCTTTCCGTCGCCGTCGGCAAGTATTTTCTTAATGATCCCTTAATGCTGGGCATTGTGGGCCTGTCTTCCATATTGGGACATAACTTTTCCGTTTTCCTCAGGTTCAGGGGAGGGAAGGGGGTCGCAACGACGGCCGGAGTCCTCCTTGTCTATTCTCCGAAAATCGCGGCTGTGACCGTTGCCCTATGGCTTGTTGTGATAATTGTCACCCGCTATTCTTCACTCGGCGCAGTCATCGGTTTCGGTGTCCTGCCTGCGAGCATGTATCTTCTTGACCACACACAAGAGAAGATGATTGTATCTTTCCTGATGAGCGGCTTGATCATTTTTCGCCATGCCGGCAATATAGACCGTCTGATTCACGGGAAGGAAAGGAAGATCGGGAAGAGGGAATAGAGTGACAAAAAAACATTTGCTTTCAAGGCCCGGGAGCGTCGTCTTTTATATTCTCTCGGTAGTTTTATGTGTCTCCTGCTGCAGGGTTGCTTTTTGCGCAACGACCGGAGACCTCTACGATTCAAGGCTCGACAAGGGGCTTTTTAATACCGAGCCGTATTCATATCTCCTTATGGAGACGGCCCGCGAGGACGGCACCGGGGCACATGAGTTACTTTCTCAGGCAAAGAGGTATTCGCCGGACCTCCCGCTCGTATACTTTGAGCTTGCGAAGGAGGACCTTTCTCTTTCCGGGCAGGGGATATTCGAGGGGCTCGACTATTTCAGGCAGGGCATACGGGCTTACGGGCGAAACTTTTGGTGGGAGTTTACACTTGCGGGGTTGCTATATGCGGGCCTCACGCTTTCACTGGCATTGTCCTTGCTCATAGTCCTTATAGTAAGGCTTGTCATGGATGGAGGCCTGGTTCTCCATGACGCAGCGGAAGACAAAAGACGGCTGATTATCCTGGCCGTCCCCGTCATACTTTCATTCTTCGGCCCCATTGCCTTGATAGCCGGCGTGTTCTTCCTTGTCGGGCTGTACTTCAAGAGGGAAAACAAGGTGGTGGTGTATGTGTCGCTGCTTTTCTTCCTCCTATCACCGGTCCTCCTGATCATAGGAGAAAAATTCTTTTCGGCGCCTTCGGCGGACCTGAGGGCGGTCGTGGCGGTGAATGAAGGGAAGGACAATGAATTCGCCCTATGGGTATCGAAAGGCAGAAGCGACTTCGCTTCCAGGTTCTCATACGCATTGGCGCTCAAGAGAGGAGGTCTTTACCAGGAGGCGATAGACGCATATAAGGGCCTTACCGACCGGTCATTCGGGCAAGACCCTCGCGTATTAACCAATCTTGGCAACGCCTACTATGCGAACGGGGACAGGGAAGCGGCCATGGACTCTTACCGGAAGTCGATCGAGATAAGACCCCGTCCGGCAGCTTTGTACGATTTGAGCCAGCTTTATAGAGAGGCCCTTGATTTTGCAAAAGGGGATGAGTATTTCCAGGAGGCCGCCAGGCTCGATCGTGCGGCCATATCCAGGTTTACCGCGACCGCAGGTCTTACGCCTAACCGTTTTGTCGTGGATGAGACGCTCCCCATCTCGGCCTTGTGGGCGTACGCAATGGCGAAGGGAGGCTGGAGCTTCGGCGCCTTTCCGATAATTGAGATCATAATAGCTCTTGCGGCAACTGCGGCTTATTATGTCCTCAACAGGAACGTGAGATATAGGGCGCATAGCTGCAAGAGATGCGGCGCGATATTCTGCAGCAGGTGTTCGAGGACGCTTACGTGGGGAGAGACGTGTCCGCGGTGCTACCGTTCTCTCATCAAGATCGAAGGAGTGGATTCCAGGGAGAGGATTGCCGGACTCCTTTCTATTCACCAGAGCCAGGCAAGGAGGAGAAAGATAGCGAAGGCGCTTTCCTATGCTGTGCCTGGAGTGGGACAGATATATTCGGGCAGGATACTTTCCGGCCTGTTGTATCTCTGGCTGTTCCTGTTCGGAGGCCTTTTGGCGATATTAGGCGGGGTGTCTCCTGCGGCGCTTGCTCCTTTCAATCATGGATGGATTGCGCCTCCGGCGATAGCATTTATGGTGTTCGTTTATATAATCTCCGTCTTCAATCTCAAAAGGAGGATAAGCAGGGGATGGCTCTAGAAGGTTCTTTAAGAGATTTCGGACTTGCCGATATCCTCCAGCTGATCTATTTTCAGAAGAAGACCGGAGTTCTTACGCTTTACGGCAAAGACAAGGTCCGGCTTATGTTCTCAGACGGCAACATTGTTGCTGCGGAGTCGGGGAGGAGGATCGAGGAAAACCGTGTCGGGAAGATCCTCCTCAAAAAGGGCATTGTCAGCGAAGAGGACCTTAGGTCCAGCCTTGAGGAGCAAAGGACGTCAGGCGGGCGGATAGGGGATATCCTCCTAAGGAGGGGACTGGTGGAGAAGTCCGCGATAGAAGAAACCCTTTTGTCGCAGATGACGGATACGGTGGTCCAGCTCTTTTCATGGAAGGAGGGGACATACGAGTTTCAGTCCGGGCCGGTTGCACAGGGCAGGGACAAAATGACGCCGCTCGATACCGAGCACATCCTAATGGACGGACTGCGTAAGATCGATGAGTGGTCGCTCGTGGAGGGAAGGGTCACCCTTGACTCGGTTTTCAGAAGGACCGACAAGACAGTGCCGGACCTGACCGATAAGGAAGAAGACATCCTGAGATTCGTGGATGGAGAAAGCGATGTGGGTGTTATTATAGACTTGAGCGGCAGCGAAGATTTTGAGGCCTCAAAGACCCTGGCCTCTTTAATGGAGCGGGGGCTTATAGAGCCGGCCGAGGTCCGTCCTGTAATCTCTGAAGAGGGCGAAGAAGCGCGCGTGAAACCGGAGAGGCCCGCTGCCGGGCTATTAACCGCCATAATCTTTGCCGCAGCTCTGGTGGTCTCCCTGTTCGTTGCGACCTTTCAGGGAGCGGGACCGCAGGGCGGTTTCTCCGTCTTCTGGAGCGGCGATCCCCCGAAAATGACGAGGGCGGTCAGAGACCTGCAGGAATTGAGGTTTAAAGCTGAGGTCTACAAATATAAGAACGGCTCTTATCCTGCGAATATCGACCAGCTGAGCGGAAGGAAAGACCCTTGGGGAAGACCTTACGTGTATTATCTCTCGGACGGCGTTCCTTTTATTTCTTGCGCCGGACCCGACGGCAAGACAGGTACGACGGATGACATCTACTGAAATCATGATGCAAGATACAAAATACAAGATATAAGATATAAAAGAAAAACAATATCATAATCATGATCACGCATCATGGATCGATGAAGATGCGGACGCAGGACAAGAAAGATAGGGCGGTAGTCCTGCTGAGCGGCGGGGTTGACTCATCTACTACCCTTGCAGTCGCCAAATCAGAAGGCTATGAGCTTTATGCCCTGACCTTCGATTACAGCCAGAGACACAAAAGGGAGCTTGCTTCCGCAAAGGCGGTTGCAAAGAGCCTCGGCGTCAGGGACCATCTTGTCATAAAGTTCGATCTGCGGGACATCGGGGGGTCCGCCCTGACGGCGGACATCGAAGTGCCCAAAAGCAGCAGCAATTCACAAAGGACAAGTAAGAAGTTGATGATCAGGACATCCGCTTCCGGCAAGTCGTCACCTGTCACCCGCCACCCGTCACCTATTCCCGTCACTTACGTTCCTGCCCGTAACACGATCTTTCTCTCCTTTGCCCTTGCGCTTGCTGAGGTCCTGGGAGTCTGCGACATATTCATCGGGGCCAACGCGGTCGACTACAGCGGTTATCCCGATTGCCGTCCTGAATATCTAAAGGCGTTCGAAAAAATGGCTAACCTTGCGACCAAGGCATCGGTTGAGGGGATGGTGAGATTCCGTATCAGGGCGCCGCTTTTGTATCTTTCCAAAGGGGAAATAATAAGAAAGGGCAACAGCCTTGGGCTCGATTATTCCCTCACATGGAGCTGCTACGACCCGCAACAGCTAAAGGTCAAGGATAAGGTCAAGACTAAGACCACGGCAGGGAAGTTCTCAACCTTAACCTCAACCTCAGCCTCAACCTCGCTTGTCCCCTGCCGGAAATGCGATAGCTGCCTGTACAGAGAGAAAGGCTTCAAGGAGGCCGGCATCCCGGACCCCCTGATTCGTTAGAATTCAGAATACAGAATTCAGAAGTCAGAAGAAAAACAGAGGTTATCGCTTTGCTGCGGGGTTCTTCATTTCTGACTTCCGGCTCCTGAATCCATTTGGTATCTTGCTGTGGTAACTGAGCGAATTTAACACATAAAATTACAGTTTAAGGTATGTTAATAATTACAGTTTCATGAATTCGAATCCGCTTGACAGGGTGGATTGACTTCCTTATACTATTTGATAATGTTTAAGTATTGGAGGTGATAGAGATGGAAGAGAAAAAGAAGCGCATGGCTATTATTGCGTCAAAAGGAACGCTCGATATGGCGTATCCGCCGCTGATCCTTGCCTCGACCGCTATTGCGATGGACTGCGAGGTGGGAATATTCTTCACGCTTTACGGCGTGGACATCGTAACCAAGAAGAAGTACGGCTCCCTCAAGGTGGCCCCTATCGCGAATCCGGCGATGCCGTCACCCGTGCCTTTCCCTAATATCCTTGGTGTTCTTCCTGGCATGACGCCTATGGCGACCATGATGATGAAGGGGATGATCAAGAAGATAAACTGGCCGAGCATCCCGGAGCTTTTGCACGTCTGTCTGGAATCAGGCGTGAAGATGACGGCCTGTACGCCTACGCTGGAGATGACGGGTATGAGCAAAGCTGACCTTGTAGAGGGGGTCGAAGTTGCGGGGGCAGCGGAGTTCCTCGATTTTGCCCTTGACGCCAACGTGAATCTCTTTGTCTGATCCAACACGTGTTCTATACGTAAGAATTAACGAAAGAGAGGTGAGAATATGGATAAAGCAAAGGCCAACATGTCCATAGACTTGAAGGGGATGAGTTGCCCGATGCCCGTGCTTAAGACCAAGAAAGCCCTCGACTCACTGACGGCGGGGCAGGTCCTCTTTGTAGAGGCGACGGACAAGGGTTCCAAGGCCGATATACCGGCCATGCTGAACAGGACCGGAAACGAACTGCTCGAATCCGAGGAGAACGGGAACGTCTTCACTTTTTTGATAAAAAAAGTGAAGTAAAAATCAAAAAAGGGGGTAGGTAATGAGGCTTAAAACTTTACTCCTCGCGTGCCTGATGACGGTACTTTTTGCGTCTGCTGGCTCAGCGAGTGAATATGGCGTGTATGTCAAGGTCATCGAGAAAGCAAAGGGAAGCTTCGACGAGGTAAGCAGCAGGGTTGATTCGGCGCTCAGGAAGGCCGGATGGGAGATCCTCGGGACGTTCGAAACAGGGGTGCCGGAGGGCTGCAGGTTCCGGTCAAGGGTCATAGTATTCAGCTCACCTTCCTACGCAAAGTCCATTCTATCAAACGGCGTCAAAGCCGCTTTCGCCTTGCCTCTGAGGGCCGGCATATATGAGGATGAGACCGGCATCAACGTCGCCGTCCTGAATCCCGCCTCTATCAACAGGACAATTATCCATGAGACCAAGCTTGACGGTTTTTCAGCCGGTGAAATGAATTCCATCGTCGACGCAATAGCCAGGAGCGTGCCCGGCAGCGTCGTGAAGAAACAGATAGGCGAGTTAAGGAGCAAGGGAAAGGTCGGAGGCATGGGAGGAGGGGAGTTTCTGGACAAGATCGAAGAGGTCTATTCAGCGCCGGACAGTCCCGATTTGCTCAAAAGGGTGTCGGAGAATGTGAAAAAGGGGATATTGCAAAACAAAAAAGGCTGGAAATTGATTTACACTCTTGACCTTTCGCCGAATGGCGCTATAATTTTTGGAGTGACGGAACCGAAGATGGAAGGGCGGGCCTTTGGCATCGCAGGAGAAAAACGCTCCTCCGATTCCTATAAGTTTCCGGGGATCGATCACAACTCGGCGTTTCCCATAGAGGTCGTTGTTTTCAAAGACGCGGGCAAGGTCAAGGTCGCGGTCCTCGATGAGATGTACAGGATGAAGCTTTATTTCGAGGACGCAGGCATGTGGGCGTTCATGAAGAACATGAGGATGCCGGGTCAGATACAAGGTGAAATCGTCGATATGATCAAGGCCGATCTGAAATAGCTGTCTCTTTTTTCCGGAAAGGGGGTGAAGAAGAACATAAGAGAGTTTTAAGATAACGGGGGTAGAGGTAAAGAAATCAGAAATTCAAAAAAGGAGGTAGATATGCGGAGAAGTTTGACATTTTTGTTGCTTTTCGGTTTGGTAGTTTTTCTCGCGGCTCCGGCCATGGCAACGAACGGCGATAATATGATCAGTATAGGCCCGATTTCGAGGAGCATGGGTGGTGTCGGCATTGCCGCGCCGCAGGATGCCATCAGCGCCGTATTCTCGAACCCGGCCGCCATGTGTTTTGGTCCTTATTG
>JAJYIF010000052.1 GCA_021790195.1 Nitrospirota bacterium | reverse complement strand
GGCCGTGGACAAATTCGAATACAAAAGGGGATACAAATTCAGCACCTATGCCACGTGGTGGATAAGGCAGGCGATAACCAGGGCCCTGGCCGACCAGTCGAGGACGATAAGGATCCCGGTGCATTTACTGGACCTGAAGAGCCGCATTACTAAGGTGACAAGGGAACTCGTCCAGGAACTCGGCTCGGAGCCGACGCCCGATGACATAGCTGCAAGAGTGAAGCTGCCGATCGAGAAAGTGAAGTCCATTCTGAGGATAGCGAAAGAACCGCTCTCGCTCGAAACACCGACCAGCGAGGACGAGGCCAGCCATCTGCGGGACTTCATCGAAGACAAGACGTCGCCCTCGCCGCTCGACAAGTTGATTCACGAAGACCTCAAATATCACATTGATAAGGTGGTCAGCGAGCTCAGCCCGAAAGAAGAGACTATCATAAGAAAGAGATACGGCATCGGCGATGATACGCCCCATACCCTCGAAGAGCTCGGACAGGAATTTGATGTCTCCAGGGAAAGGATCCGGCAGATTGAAGTGAAGGCGGTCAGGAAATTGAGGCAGCCTGTTTCGAATATGTGGTTCAGGCCTGTCGTCACTACCTACTGAATCCTACTGAGTCGCACTCAGATGAAAGGAGAAACGCGCTGAAGGTCCTCATTTTGGATGATTCGAGGGTCATGCGCCAGAGGCTGGTCGCCATGCTTTCGCATGTGCCCGAGGTCGAAGTCGTCGGCGAGGCAGAAGACCCGCTGAAAGGCCTGCGCAGCATCAGAGAGATCAAACCGGATGCGGTGATACTGGACGTCAGGAACCAAAGGAGAAGGGGCATTGACATATTGAGGAACATAAAGAAGAATAGTCCGGCCCCTGTTGTGCTGATGCTGACGAACGAGTTTTATCCCAAGCAAAGAAGATCGGTCATTCAAGACAAGGCCGATTTCTTCCTCGATAAGTTTACCGAGCTGGACAGGCTGGGCTCCGTCTTCAGGGAACTGAAGGGGCCTGTGCAATGAAAGCTCAATAATCTTCCTCCTTACCTCCCCCACCCCTGTCCGTCCCGAGGTCAGCGACCGGAGGACGGACAGGGTGCCCCCTTAGTCACCGAAGCTGCAAAGGTTCTTCGTTCCACTTTCCCGGACGTCCCGGTCTTCCGAGGGCATTTCTCAGCTTAGTTATGAATTGAGAGCGGGGGATTTCGCGCGCCCCGAGACTTATGAGGTGCTCCGTCCTGACCTGACAGTCGATCAGCTCGAAATCCCACTCTGCAAGTTTCCGCACAATCGAGACAAACGCCGCCTTTGAGGCGTCGCGCCTTCTTGTAAACATCGACTCCCCGAAAAATACGCCGCCAAGGGAGACACCGTAGAGTCCTCCAGCCAGCTTTCCTTCCTGCCAGCTCTCGACCGAGTGCGCGAAACCGGATTCGTAGAGCCTTACATATGCACGAACCATATCATCGGTGATCCATGTGCCTCCGTCCTCTTTTCCGTGCACCTGCGCGCAGCTGATAACTACTTCTTCAAACGCCGTGTCCATGGTAACAGTGTAAATGCCTTTTCTGATAATTTGTCTGAGACTTCTCGACACTCTCAGTTCCTTCGGCACTAAAACGAGGCGGGGGTCGGGGGACCACCACAGGATGGGGGAGTCTTCGGAATACCAGGGGAAGATGCCTCTGGAATAGGCCAGCAGAAGACGTTTTTCGGACAAATCGCCTCCTACTGCGAGAAGGCCGTCTTCTTCAGCATATTCAGGGGGAGGGAATTCCGGGTCTTTCGACAAAAGGAAGACTGTCATACAAAAAGTATACCTTATGGCAGGACGAAAAAAGTTCTGGTATAGTTGTCATAAAGAGATCTGTTATGGCCGGCGAAAAGAAAGACAGAATGGACGCGTTAAAGGGGAGGCCCTTAAGGCTTATTATGGGTTTTCTTCTCTTCCTGCTTTTCCTCTACCTATGGAACCAGCTCTTCAGTCCCCGTGCGCCCGAGCATGAGATCACCTATACACAGTTCATCGAGCAGGTCGATGCGGGCAATGTGAAATCGGTGTCTATCAAGAAGCTGCAGGTAACCGGAGAGTTTATAAAGGAAGTTCCGATCCAGGCGGCGGGCGAAAAGAAGAGCATATCGATTAAGGACTTCGTGACATTCCTGCCTTCTTTTCAGGGCGAAGGACTTATTTCCAAATTGCAGGAGAAGAATGTAGTTATAAACGTCATGCCCTCCAGCCAGGAATCCGTCTTCTGGCAGATCGTTATCGGCGTTCTTCCCTGGGTCCTAATCATAGGGGTGTGGATACTCGTTATGAGAAGGGCCCAGCAGGTGCAGGGAGGACCGGGCGGTCTGTTTTCTTTCGGGGCGAGCAGGGCAAAGCGTTTCGATGTGACAAAGCCATCCGTCACATTCAAAGACGTGGCCGGCATGGAAAGCGTGAAACAGGAACTCAGGGAAACCATAGAGTATCTTAAGGACCCCGGCAGGTTCCGGAAACTCGGCGCAAAGGTGCCGAAAGGCGTTCTCCTGGTAGGTCCTCCAGGCACGGGGAAAACGCTCCTTGCCCGGGCGACCGCCGGCGAGGCCGGGGTTTCCTTTTTCAGTATCAGCGCCTCGGAGTTCATAGAGATGTTCGTCGGAGTCGGCGCCTCGCGGGTGAGGGACCTTTTCAAGAAGGCGAAAGACGCCCAGCCGAGCATGATCTTTATCGATGAGCTGGACGCTGTAGGTCGCGCCAGGGGGACCGGACTGGGGGGCGGACACGACGAAAGGGAACAGACCCTCAACCAGCTTCTAAGCGAGATGGACGGGTTCGAGGCCCATGAAGAGGTTATTGTCATGGCGGCCACTAACAGGCCCGATGTCCTTGACTCTGCGCTCCTGAGGCCCGGCCGTTTCGACAGACATATCGTGATCGACAGGCCGGGATGGAAGGAGCGAAAAGCTATTCTCGACATCCATGTGAGAGGCAAGAAACTGGCAGCCAACGTCGATCTTGAGACTTTGGCACGGGGGACCCCAGGCATGACCGGCGCAGACCTCGAAAACCTCGCCAACGAGGCCGCTCTAGTCGCATCGAGGAAGAACAAGGAAGAGATAGATATAAGCGACTTCGAAGAGGCGAAGGACATTATCCTCATGGGCGCGGTAAGGGAAGAGACGATAAGCAATAAGGAGAAAAGGGTGACGGCGTACCACGAAGCGGGTCATACCCTTGTGGCCTGGAAACTGCCTAATACAGACCCTATCCACAAGGTCAGCATCTTGCCGAGGGGAATGGCGATGGGAGTGACCCAGCTTCTGCCTGAAGAAGACAGGCATTTCTATCCGATGACATACCTAATGAGCAAGCTGAGCGTGGCCCTAGGCGGGAGGGTCGCCGAGAAACTCGTCTTCGGAGATGTAAGCAGCGGGGCGCAGAATGACCTGAAAGAGGCCACCTCTCTTGCGGAAAAGATGGTGGCCCAGTGGGGCATGAGCGAGGCCGTCGGCCCCATCAATCTTGGGAGGGGCGAAGAGCAGCCTTTCCTTGGGCGAGAGCTTGCCCAGCCAAAGCGTTACAGCGAAAGAATGGCATGGCTTATGGACGAGGAAATACGGAGACTGATATTGGAGGCGGAAGCGAAGGCTGAGAACGTCTTGACGGAAAACAGGACCGCTCTCGATGCATTGACGGATGCCCTTTTAAAAGAAGAAACACTTGACAAGACGGAGATAGAAAAGATAATCAAGGGGACAGAAACAGGCAGTCAGAATCCAGAAGTCAGGAGCCAGAAGTCAGAATAAGACATCCTCAGACGTCATGCTGATTCCTGACTTCTGGATTCTATATCCTCATCCTCATTGGTATTCGAAAACTAACCGGCCCTCTTTGAGATCGATATGCACCCTGCCTCCTCTTTCGAGCCTGCCGAACAGGATCTCGTCTGAAAGGAGATCTTTGATCTCTTCCTGAATGATCCTGCCGAGAGGACGGGCGCCGTAACGCGGATCATAGCCCCTTTCTGCGAGCCAATCCCTGGCGCCTTCGGAGACAGTGATCCCGATCTTCTTTCCCCTGAGTTGCCCCTCCATCTCGGAAATAAGCTTATCGACCACCTTCTTCATTATCTCAGGCGTCAGTGCCTTGAACGTAATGATCGCGTCGAGACGGTTCCGGAACTCAGGGCTGAAAAGCTTCATTACCGCTTCCCTGCCTTTCGAGCGGACATCGGAACTCCTGTTGCCGAAGCCTATGACATCCCTGTCCATGTCCTGGGCGCCTGCATTAGAGGTCATGATGATTATCACGTTCCGGAAATCAGCCTTCTTCCCGTTATTGTCGGTCAACGTAGCATAATCCATAATCTGCAGTAGAATACTGAAGATGTCCGGATGCGCCTTTTCGACCTCATCGAGCAGAAGAACGCTATAGGGATGCTTACGGATGGCGTCTGTCAGCAGCCCTCCCTGATCAAAGCCCACATATCCCGGAGGCGCCCCTATCAGGCGTGCGACAGTATGTTTTTCCATGTACTCGCTCATGTCGAACCTGATGAACTGAACACCCATGACAGAGGCCATCTGTTTCGAGATCTCGGTCTTTCCCACGCCTGTCGGTCCGAGAAACAGGAAAGAACCTATCGGCCTTTCAGGAGCGCCGAGCCCGGCTCGGGCCCGCTTGATGGACGCTACAAGAGAGCTTATTGCATCGTCCTGACCGAAGACCACTTTCTTCAACTCTTCTTCGAGCACTTTTAGCTTGTCCGTGTCCGAAGATGAAATGGTTCGGGAAGGTATCTTCGCCATCTTTGCGACTACCTTTTCAATCTCCTGGAGGCCGACGACCTTTTTGTTCTTGCCCGATGCTGAAAGCTTCATAAGGGCGCCTGCCTCATCGATCACGTCGATTGCCTTGTCCGGCAGATATTTGTCGTTGATGTACTTGGCCGAGAGTTCTGCCGCGGCCTTTAAAGCGTTTTCGGTATATTTCACACCGTGGAACCCCTCGTAATATGTCCTGAGACCCTTCAGGATCGAGATCGTTTCGGCTATGTTCGGCTCCTGTATCTCTATCTTCTGGAACCTCCGGGAAAGGGCGCGGTCCTTCTCGAAATGATTCTTATACTCTTCATAAGTAGTAGCACCTATGCAACGCAGCCTGCCGGAAATAAGCGCAGGCTTGAGTATGTTGGATGCATCCATTGAGCCTCCGCTCGTTGCGCCTGCACCGACTATGGTATGTATCTCATCGATAAAGAGGATCGAACCGGGGACCTTCTCTATGCTCTTTAAGGTAGATTTCAGCCGGGCCTCGAAATCGCCCCTGTATTTGGTCCCCGCAAGCAATCCGCCCATGTCGAGGGCGAATATCCTGCATCCCTTGAGGGCTTCGGGTATTCGTCCCTCATGTATCTTAAGAGCGAGACCTTCCACAATCGCGGTCTTGCCCACGCCCGGTTCTCCGACAAAGACGATATTGTTTTTCCTCCTCCTGCTAAGGACTTGGATAGTGCGCGTCAGCTCTCCCTCCCGGCCCACCAGCGGATCGATCTCTCCCCTTTCGGCCTTTTCGGTCAGGTCCACAGCAAAGAGCTTCAAGGGATCGCTTATCCGCCTCTGCTCTTTTTCACCCGCCATTTCGCTCTCTTCCTCGCTGCCCTGTCCGTGATCCTCAGTCACTTTTGATATGCCGTGCGAGATATAATTCAGGACATCGAGCCTCGTAATGCCCTCCTCTCCCAAAAAGTGTGCGGCATGGCACTCCTCCTCCAGCAAAATAGATGCAAGGATGTCTCCCGCATCGGCCTCCTGCTTTCCGGCCGATTCCACATGGCCCAACGCCCTCTGTATGACCCTATGGAAGCCCACGGTCGGCTGCGGATAAGAGCCTGCAGGGCTTCGACGCTTCGGGACATTCTCGTCGAAAAACCTTTCGACTGAAGACTTCAGGCTCGACACGCTACCCCCGCACTGGGTTATGATCTCGACACCTTTCTCGTCGTGCAGAAGAGCGAACAATAGGTGTTCCACGGTCAGATACTCGTGGTTCCTGACCTTTGCGTCCCTGACGGTCGCTTCGAGAGTGAGCTCCAGTTCCTTGCTGATCATTCCTTCTCCATTACGCATTTCAGCGGGAAACCCTGTTCCCGCGCAAGACTGCGCACAGCCTCTATCTTGGTCTCGGCGATGTCCCTCGTAAACACCCCGCAGAGACCGACTCCCTTCTTATGGACATGCAGCATTATCTGTGTGGCCTCGGTCGGAGGTTTTTGAAAAACGGTTTCAAGCACCCGGACCACGAATTCCATCGTGGTATAGTCGTCGTTCAGAAGGAGGACCTTGTATAGCGAAGGGCTTTTCAGCTCTTCACTGATCTTCTCTTCTATGCGTTCGTCAAATTTAAGTCCGCCGTCGCTCATTACCGTTTACTCTCTAAGAACCTCATCTAAAAATATTTTAGCAGATTTGGATGAACTGTTACCCTATCGGATAGCTGCATGGTCGAATATGAAAGATATCGGTCAGAAAAACAACGAGGGTATTCCAGAGAGAACTAATGAACTTCTTGAACATGGACTTATATTGGCATTCTTTCATTGATAGACTTCAACTTGTACATCAAAACGCTCTTAACTACGGCCATATAAGGCAAGATATTATTTTTCACGGGCATCTTGGACTTCCTTCGAAAATTCTTCACGTAGTGATTCATTGATTCTTGAAAGCAACTCCGTACCCTTCGCAACCTGATCAGTTCCTCCAAGTTTTGTGTATATAATGGCAACAAGCCCAAAAGAAGTTGCAATTGCGCTATCCTCAACGCCACTTGTGGCAAGAGTGGCGAGATCGTTAATTGTTGGTTCATGCTTCCTTACTGCATACCGAGAGGCTGCCATTGCTATATAAAACTTAAGGTTCGTTTTGTCAGACGCGGCAATACCTGCAACGGTGTTAAGATATGCACTTGTACGTTTTATGACATCAACGCAGACTCTATAAACTTCTATCGGGTAACTGTGACTGAACAGTTTGATATACTCTTCGTCACGCTTAATGAGAGATGACGGGCGGGCTCTCGCCATATCTGGTCGATGAAGAACGATGGACATGACAGCCTGTGCTAATTCCGGAATACTTACAATTTTCTCGATAGGCTTTCCCTCATTCTTATAAAAGTTCTTTCGGCGATCATAGTAGAAGCCAAATGGCCGTAAGTATTCCTCAATATCTCGGTGTATCTTGTCAGTGGCTCGTAGTGAGGCAGGTGAGGTCGGATGTCAATAGTGGACACCAAACCATTCATGCGGCCAACTGGTCGGCATAGAATTTCTGTTCATAAGCGACAGGGGATAGATACCCCAGTCTTGCCTGT
>JAJYIF010000007.1:114787-135022 GCA_021790195.1 Nitrospirota bacterium | reverse complement strand
GCTGAAGGGCAAGGATAGGGATATTACGCGCGGAAGGAAAATGCTGAGCGTCGTGGCGCATGAATATGGCTACAGGGGAAAAGAGATCGCAGGATATATGAGAAAGGACCCGGCGCTGATCACCCGCCACATAAAGGAGAGGGAGGAGATTGGAAAAGACACGGCGCGAGTAATTACAACGTTGAAGGCCAGGAAGGCAAATGTCAATAGTCAAGCCTGACCCCATTGACCATACGCGTTGGCGCAGATAAAATGAAAATCACTATACATGAAAACGAAGACGCTATTATCGCCGAAACGATTGAAAAGATGGACAGTATAATTGAGGCGGCTACGGCAGAAGCGCGTTCAAAACAGATAATTAACGTAATATTTTTTAAAGCTAATAACGGCAATGAAATATCACTTGCAGTGGGCGGTGATGAAACCGTCCTTAATTTTGTTTACGGCGATTTAGAGCCGCCGTACTTCGTCAGCCAAGGAACCACAAAAGAAGAAAAGCCAGTCTTAACCTGCCATGTAACATTAGAACACCACACAGAATATCCAAGGAGTTGGGTTATCCCCGCTGCTGAAGGACTAAACGCAGTACATGGATTTTTCAATACAGGCGAGTTGCCAAAATCCATCACCTGGACACAGACCTAATGCCTATTAAAATGAGTCCAATTCAAGGGCTAACAACAGCGTCCGTACCGACGCCGATTAAAACTGGTTTGAGTTGGCAAAGAGAAAAACAAGGGACACTGAGCCTGTCTAAAAAACTCCAGCCGGTGACTTGTAAACTGACGGGTGAAGACCATTACAAAGATGTCCTGGAAATTGCGAAGAGGTACGGGATAGAGGACAAGGTTTGAGACCGCAGGATAGGGGCGGCTGCCCGCCGGGCAGCCGCCCCTATCAACTTCAGGCATTCTCTTCAGTCTTCTTGGCCTCTTTTTCGGCGATTATCTTCTGGGAGATGTGTCCGGGCGTGTCCTCATAATGCGAGAACTCCATTGAATACAGCCCTCTGCCGGAAGTGATGCTCTGCAGCTGGTTCGCGTAGGTCAGCATCTCCGACATGGGGACCAATGCAGCGATCTTCTGATTTCCCCCCGCCTGGGGCTCAACGCCCTGGACCTTTCCCCTCTTTGAGTTAAGATCTCCGATCACGGCTCCAAGGGCGTCGTCCGGGGTGGTCACCTCCACCTTCATGATCGGTTCGAGAAGGACCGGCTTCGCCTCCATGAAGGCCTTCTTCAGGGCCATCGAGCCCGCTATCTTGAAGGCCATTTCAGAGGAATCGACCGTGTGATACGAGCCGTCGAACAGGGTGACGCGCATATCGATAATTGGGTAGCCCGCAAGTATGCCTTCCTTCATCGTCTCGACAATCCCCTTCTCCACCGCGGGTCTGTATTGCTGGGGGATCACGCCGCCCACGATCTTGTCCATAAACTCGTACCCTGCGCCCTTCGGAAGAGGCTCTATCTTTATCCAGCAGTCTCCATACTGGCCCCTGCCGCCGGACTGTTTCTTATATTTGCCCTGGACAGACGCCGAGGCCCTTATGGTCTCGCGATAGGGGATCTTCGGGGTCTTCATCAGCACTTCCACGCCGAACTTCCTCTTGAGTCTTTCGAGAGTCACCTCAAGATGCACCTGTCCCATTCCCGAAAGGAGCATCTCCTTTGTCTCTTCATCCCTGTGGAATCTCAGGGTCGGGTCTTCTTCGAGGATCCTGTGCAGGCCCGAGCTCACCTTCTCCTCGTCCCCCTTGCTCTTCGGGGCGATGGCATAGGATATGATCGGCTCGGCGAACCTGGCCTTTTCAAATACGATCGGATGCGCCTCATCCGAAAGCGTGTCGCCCGTATTTGTGTCTTTCAGCTTTGCGACCACCCCGATCTCTCCCGGACCTACCGACTGGGCGGGTATCTGCTTTTTGCCGAGGAGATAGAAGACCTGACCCACCCGCTCCTTTGTCCCGGAGGTGGTGTTCATGACCGTAGAGTCCGCCTTGAGAACGCCCGAATATACCCTGAACATGGAGAGCTTCCCGGCAAACGGGTCGGCAATGGTCTTAAAGACATAGGCGGAGAAAGGCTCTTTTTCGTCGGGTTTCCTTTCGACCTCCTTGCCCTCCTTCGGGTTCTTGCCCCTCACCGGGGAGATCCTCGCCATCTCCGCAGGCGAGGGCAGGCAGAGAGCGATCGTATTGAGGAGCTCGGCAACGCCTATGGTCCTGCTCGCTGAACCGCACGTGACCGGGATAAACTTCCGCGTAAGAGAGCCTTCCTTTATCCCCTTTATGATCTCCTCCTGAGAAAGCTCTCCTCCCTCGAGGTATCTTTCGAGAAGCGCATCGTCCGCTTCCGCGATCTTTTCGACAAGCCTCTTCCTGTAGGAGTCCGCGTCAGCCTTAAGCTCCGCCGGGATCTCTCCCTCCTGCGCCTTGCCGCCCGTGAAGCTGATCGCCTTCATGGCGATGATATCGACGATGCCGGAAAAGGATTCTCCAGCGCCGATCGGGATCTGGAGAGGTATTGCCTCGGCGTCAAAAGACTTTTCGAGCTCAGAGATCGCCATCGAGAAATTCGCGTTCTCCTTGTCCATCTTGTTGATGAAGACTATCCTCGGTATTTCGTATTCGCACGCGAACTTCCATATCTTCTCTGTTTCGGCCTTTACACCGGATATTGCGCTCACGATTACGACGGCTCCGTCAACCGCCTTGAGGCATCCCCTCGTGTCCTCGATGAAATTTATGAAACCCGGAGTGTCTATGAGGTTGATCCGGTAATTGTTCCAGTTGCAGAAACACGGAGCGGAAGAAATGCTTATCTTCCGGGATATCTCCTCCGGCTCGAAGTCGGTGGTGGATGTCCCGCTGTCGACAGAACCCAGCCTGTCGATGGAGCCGGAGGCAAACAGGACCGCTTCGGTCAGGGAAGTCTTGCCTGCGCCGCCGTGAGCGATTACGGCCACATTACGGATCTTGTTCACGTCAAAATTAGCCATAAAACCCCCTAAAAGTTTATAGAATGATATCGCCGTCTATTCCAGTATCTCTTCGATAACGGGCGTGTAATCCGCAGCTTTCTCTATCTTCATGCTCCACAATTTGATCACAATAAACGTCAGAAGAAATGCGCCGAAGCCGAAGATCGCCGAGACGAGGTCGGGATCCATGGGGCGCAGAAAACGGCTGAAGACCCCCTTACCGAGGACGGCCCCTATCACCAGGGAGACCGCGGGAAGGCCGTAAACAATTATCGACCCTTTCAGGTACGAATAAGGCTTGAGTTCTACCCTCACCCTCTGGCCCACCTCCGCCTTTACACTGTTGATCGCCTCCAGCTCCGCGCCGGAATCGGTGACCTTACAGCCCATCTTGCACTGATCGCAGGGCGATTTCCCTTCAACGGCAACGATAGCCAAAACACCGCTGACGCTCTTGACGATGCCTATCTCTTCCATATAAGACCGTGATGCCTGGGACGCAACGCGGAAAGCGCAACCCCAAAGCCATTCCTTAAGCGCGACGCGCTTCGCCCGTCACTCATTACTTCTTTATGATTCTGTTGTCAGGATCGAGACGCAGGATCGTCGGCCTGAAATTCTTCATTCTCTTATCTTCAAAATAGCCGTAACAGAAAATGATGACCTTGTCCCCGACCACCCCTTTTCGCGCGGTCGGCCCGTTCAGGCATATCTCTCCGCTGCCGCCCTTTCCGGGAATCGCATAAGTCTCAAATCTCTCGCCGTTATTTAGGTTGCTCACCATCACCTGCTCATAAGGCAGGATGCCTGCCTTCTTCAATACCGCCTCATCGATCGTTATGCTGCCTTCGTATTCTAGGTTAGACTCGGTAACGGTGGCCATGTGGATCTTGGCCTTTAGCATGCACCTCAGCACTGCGGTCTTCCCCCTGTTCTCGTCATTCTATAATCTTCGGGACCCGGTAAAAGTCGTCGGTCTTCTCCGGGGCATTGATCAAGGCGTCGGCCTTGGAAAGGGAAGGCCTCACCACGTCCTCGCGCATCACATTGCTGATTTCCAGGACGTGCGAAGTCGGCTCAACGCCCGCAGTATCGAGCTCCTTCAGTTTTTCGACGTAAGCAAGGATGCCGCTCAGTTGCTCGCCGAACTTCTCCCTGTCAGCTTCCGAGAGAGAAAGCCTCGCGAGGTGCGCTATATGTTCAACGTCTATTCTCATATCTCAAGATCGTGGGAAAAGGTCTCTTCCACTGGGTCCGTTTCTAAATCTTTTCGAGATTTGCAAACCTGAGGACCAGTTTCTTTATGCCTATGCTCGGGAAATTGACCATGACCTTCTGTTCGTCTCCGTCGCCGTAGCAATCTCTGACCACGCCGACTCCCCATTTCGGATGTCTTACCCTGCAGCCGGCGACGTAGGGAAAAAACGGCCTCTTCGAATCGGTGCGTGGCCTTACGGGGGGAGGGACGGTAGAAACCCTGATCTTCTCAATCCACTCGCAGTACTGTCTCGGTATGTCGGCCAGGAACCTCGAGGCCTCCTGGTCCTGGAACTTGGCGTAAAGCCGTCTCTTGCCTGCGCCCGTGAGCCAGAGGACGTCTTTTGCCCTCGTCATGCCCACGTAAAACAGACGGCGTTCTTCGTTGATCTCGTCTGCGCTGTCCATTGCCTTGAAATAGGGAAGCACGCCCTCTTCGATGCCGATTATAAATACCACCGGAAACTCGAGACCCTTTGCGCTGTGAAGGGTCATAAGCGTGACGGCGCTTTCGCCGCTGCCGGAATCGTCGAGGCTGGTGAAAAGCGATACCCTGTCCACAAAGTCCTTGATATCCGTTTCGGCCGACGAGGCAATCAACTCGCTGATGTTCTGCATCCTGTCTTCGTCGATCGTCTCCCTGTATCCCGAGACCTCCAGGATGTCCTGTATCATGTCCGCCACGGTCCTGTATTTACCGGAGGCCAGGCGGTCCACAAGCTTTACAAACCCTTCAAGCCTTTCCTTCACACCTGAGGTAACGCTGCCCGTCTTTACCGTGGATTTGATCACCTCGAAGAGGCTCAGGGCCTTCTTCTTTGCCTCATTCTCGACCTTGGAGACCGTCGCCGCTCCGATCCCTCTCGGGGGACAATTGATGATCCTCCTCAGGCTCACGTTGTCCGACTGATTCATGACAAGGCGCATATAAGCGACAATGTCCTTGATCTCCTTCCTCTGGTAGAAGCTTATTCCTCCCACGATGTGATAAGGGATGCCTTCGTCCCTTAACGCCTCCTCCACCGCCCTCGACTGGACATTCACCCTGTAGAGCACGGCAAAATCTTTAAACTCGTAAGCCCCCTTCAAATACAGTTCTTTGATGGACTTCGCGACGTGCCTCGCCTCCTCGTTTTCGTTGCTCAGCCAGCAGTGATATACCCTGTCGCCGCCTTCCCGGCCGCTCCAGGGCTTTTTCGGTTTTCTCATCGGGTTCCGCGAGATAACCGCGCTCGCGACATTCAGAATGTTCTGTGTGGAGCGGTAATTCTGTTCGAGGCGTATGATCTTTGTCCCTGGAAAGTCCTCCTCAAACCTGAAGACATTGTTTACGTCGGCCCCTCTGAATCTGTAGATGCTCTGGTCGTCGTCTCCAACGACGGAGATATTTCCGCCGCAACCGAGCAGCTTGAGAAGCCTGTACTGGGCGCGGTTGGTGTCCTGGAATTCATCGATGAGAATGTAACTGAAGATGCCTTTGTACTTACCGAGGACTTCTGGATACTTCTCAAACAGCGCCACCGTGAGACCGATCAGGTCGTCAAAGTCCAGGGCGTTGCATCTCTTCAGGTCATCCTGATAACGCATATAGACCTTTGCGAGCTTTTCGTCAAAACCGAAGCCGTCGCCCGTGGAGAGGAATTCGTCAGGCCCTATTAGGGACGACTTCAGGGAGCCTATCCTCGCCGCAACTCCCTTGAACAGGGCTTCATGGAACCGGAACTCCCTCAGTATATGCCGTATCAGGGTGTGCTGGTCGTCCTCGTCGTAAATGGAGAAGTCCGGTCTGTAGCCGAGGGGCCTGATCTCCCTTCTCAAGAGCCTGTTGCACTGGGAATGAAATGTCCCTATCCACGCATTTTCAACGTCTCTGGCGCTCAGAGAAGAGATCCTGTTCTTCATCTCGTTCGCAGCCTTGTTCGTGAAGGTCAGGGCCAGGATGGAATTCGGCGAGCACTTCCTGGATTTTACGAGGTGCGCATACTTGTGGGCGATGACCTTTGTCTTTCCGCTTCCTGCACAAGCAAGGATCAAGAGGGGGCCTTCCGTGTAAAGAAGGGCTTCGCGCTGCTGGGGATTAAGGCTTTCGAATAAGCTTTCCTTTGACATTTCGAGCTCCTCTTATAGTAACAAAACCGGGATACAGGCGTCAAAAAACAGTTACAAGTAATAAGCGACTAAATTCCGACTGCCCTGATCTCGTTACACGTTGCCGGCTGTTATTCAACGGTGACGCTCTTCGCCAGATTCCTGGGCTGATCCACGTCACAGCCCCTCAACACCCCTATATGATAAGCAAGAAGCTGCAGAGGGACGACCAACAGGACAGGCGCGAGATACGGATTGGAATCAGGAACGAATAACATATAGTCCGAAAGTTCGGCCACCTCCGTATTCCCATGGTTCATAAGCGACACCACCTTGCCTCCTCTGCTCTTCACTTCCTGTATGTTGGAGACCGTTTTCTCATAGAGCGGTCCCTTAGGCGCCAGGAAGACCACGGGAAGCTCCTCATCGATCAGGGCTATGGGACCGTGCTTCATCTCGCCTCCCGGATATCCCTCGGCATGGATGTATGTAATCTCTTTAAGCTTGAGCGCCCCTTCGAGTGCGATCGGATAATTCAGGCCCCTTCCCAGATAGATGAAGTTCCGTGCCTTGAAAAGCTCCTTGGCCACGGACTCCACTTCCTCATTGCGGGCAAGGATCTGCTCGATCTTGTCCGGTATGGCGAGGAGCTCCCTCTGCAATTCCATTGCAACTCCCGTGTCGATGTGTTTCCTTGACAGGCCGAGGGCGACGGCAAGGAGGAGCAGCGAGGTTATCTGTGAGGTGAAGGCCTTCGTAGAGGCAACGCCTATCTCGGGGCCCGAGCGCGTATAGAAGACAGCATCGGCTTCCCTCGACGACGAGCTGCCGACGACATTGCAGACGGACATGACCCTGGCGCCGCGCCTCCTGGCCTCTTTCTGCACCGCAAGGGTGTCGGCGGTCTCACCCGACTGGGTAATCGCTACGAGGAGGTCGTGCCGTTTTATTATAGGGTTTCTGTAGCGGAACTCGGAGGCGATGTCGACCTCTACCGGGATCCGCGCAATATCTTCGATCAGGTACTTGCCGATAAGGGCCGCATGCCAGGAAGTGCCGCAGGCGACTATAAATATCTTCTCGATGGATCCGAGGTCGTCTTTTCCGATGCCGAGCTCTTCCAGGTTCATCTCGCCGGTTTCCGCGCTGAATCTGCCCCGGAGGGTGTCTGCTATGGCCCTGGGCTGCTCGAAGATCTCTTTCAGCATGAAATGCTTGTATCCGCTCTTCTCGGCCATGGAAGGGCTCCACGTGATCGACACGGACTCTTTCTGAATGGGCTCGCCCTCCAGCGTAGTCACGAGGACGCCGTCGTCCGTCATCACTACCATCTCACCGTCGTTGAGGAAAATAACGTCCTTCGAATGGCTGAAGAACGCCGGCACGTCCGAGGCCAGGAAATACTCTCCGTCCCCCAGGCCGACGCACAAGGGGCTGTCTTTTCTCACGCCGACGATCTTCCCGTCTTCTCTCTCGTTTATCGCGGCAATGGCATATGCCCCTCTTACGTTCTTCATCGCGAGCCTGACCGCGTCCTCCAGAAGATTTTCTCTGGAGTATTTATGGATGAGATGACAGATCACCTCCGTGTCGGTGTCAGAGGAAAATACATATCCCTCGGCGACCAGGCCCTTCTTGAGCTCCATATAATTTTCGATGATCCCGTTATGGACGATAACGATGCCGTCGGACCTGTGAGGATGGGCGTTTCCCTCGGAGGGCTTTCCGTGGGTGGCCCACCGCGTATGACCTATGGCCGTATGACTCACGGGCCGCTCGTTTTCAAAGAGATGGAGAAGCTCTTTGACCTTGCCTTTGCGTCTCCTTATCCTAACCGTTCCGTCGGAAAAGAAAGCTATACCGGCGGAATCATATCCCCGGTATTCGAGACGCTTAAGGCCCTCCAGCACTACGGAGATCGCATCCCTCTTGCCCGTATATCCGATTATCCCGCACATAGTTAAGTGAAAAGTGAAACGTGAAAAGTGAAAAGCGAAAAGCCCGCGCTACATCTTTCGGCATTCATTTCTTATCTGTTCCTTTAGCTCTTGGCCTTTCACGTTTCATTTCTACCTGTCTTTTCTTCGCCCAGTCCCTGATGTTCGTCTGTTTCGTCCTGCTCACTGCAAGGGACAGCGGAGGCACATCTTCGGTTATCGTTGAGCCTGCGCCTATGAAAGCGCCCCTGCCGACGCGGACCGGGGCGATAAGCTGGGTATCGCTGCCGACAAATACCCCGTCGCCGATCTCTGTTTTATGTTTCCCCGTTCCATCATAGTTGCAGGTTATAGTGCCCGCGCCGATGTTCACGTCTCTTCCGACGGCTGCATCCCCTATATAGCTCAGATGGGAAGCCTTTGTCCCTTGTCCGATCGTGGATTTCTTCACTTCGACAAAATTGCCTATTCTGACATTCTCCCCTATCACCGACCCGGGCCTTATATGCGCAAACGGACCGACCGAGGCCCCGTCTTTCACCTCCGAGTCTTCTATAACCGTAGAGTCCTTGATCACTGCTCCGTTCCCTATCCGGCTGTTCAGGATCCTGACGTTCGGATAGATCATAGAACGCTCCCCGATCTTGGTGCGCCCTTCAAGGCAGACATTCGGATAGATCGTTGTATCTCTGCCTATGAATACCCTGGGGTCAACACAGACCGAGTCGCCATCGAGAAAAGTCACTCCCTTGCTCATCCATCCGCTTACTGTTCTCTTTTTCATGATGACCGAGGCCCGAAGAAGCTCTTCCCTCGTGTTCACTCCCATAAACTCTTCTTCCGAGCCCATACAATACGCCGCGGTCTTCAACCCCCTTTTCAGGGTCTCGGAGACGATGTCGGTGAGGTAATACTCGCCTTTCGAAGCGTTCATCCTGATCGTGTTCAGGATTCTCAAGGCCTCGTGATTTATCGCATACACGCCGCTGTTCACCTCTTTTATCTTTATCTGCCCGGGGACGGTGTCCCTATGCTCCACTATAGCCGAAACCCGTCCCGAAGCGTCTCTTACGATCCTCCCGTAATTGTCCGGATTGGCGGCTTCGAAGGACAACACGGAAACGGCGTTTCTGTTCTTTTTATGGAGACCGACAAGTCTTCTTATCGTGCCGGCCCCCAGAAGGGGCGTGTCGCCGTTTACAACCACTACGACGCCTCTGAAGTCCCTGAGCTCCGGCATCGCGCACTTGAGCGCATGGGCGGTCCCCTTAGCCTCTCCCTGCGACACATAAATTACCCTGTCGTCGTTCAAGGTATTTCTGATGAGATCTCTTTGTCCTCCGACCACGACCACGATCTTATGAGGGTCCAGCCCTTTTACGGTATCGACAACCGTCCTGAGCATCGGTACCCCGCAGACCTTATGCAGCACCTTCGGTAGCCCCGACTTCATCCGCTTTCCAAGTCCTGCGGCGAGGACGACGCAACTGACCTTCATACCTTGGATTCCACGATCCGGTGCGGAGTGGCTATGCCGCCGGACAGTATTATCTTAATGCCTTCTTCTATCGGAATGTCCGTCGAGAAGACGTCCTCGCTCCTGAAGAGAATTATCTCTCCGAGGTAAAGGTTGTTCGTGGGGATATAGACAGCCATAAGACACGTCTCCTGGTCGGCCATTTCGGCCTTCAGCGTGCATTCCTTGGTGAGGAAGCCGAAGGCGAAAGAGCCGGGCCTGGGATATTCAACGATCACGAACTTTTTGAAGGAACTCGTGTTTTCAGGGGAGAAGGCATTTGCGAGCTGCTTCAGGCCCGTATAGATTCCCTTGAACACGGGTATCTTCAGGAAGAGGGTCTCGATCACGCCTATCATCCTTTTGCCTATCACGTTCGTGGAGATGATGCCGACGCAGAAGACCAGGACTATGGCGGAAAGGAAGCCGAGCCCGATGATGTGATAGCCGAAGTACTTGTCGAAGAGAAAGCCCAGCTGGCCGTCCACGAACGTGAAAAACCAGGCGATCACTTTAACGGTCAGTATCAGCGGGATCAGTACGACAAGTCCTGCAAGAAATCTCCTCTTAAGGACGGTGCGGATCGGGGTCATTTCACTTGCCGGCCTTTGTCATGACCTCATCAGGTATATCAAAGTTGGCGTACACATTCTGCACGTCTTCGTTTTCTTCGAGGACCTCTATGAGCCTCAGCATCTGCTCGCCGGCCTTTTCATCAAGGGGGACATATGTCGTAGCGAGCATCGTAGTCTCCGCTAGAGACACGGGAATATTGGCGTCTTCAATCGCTTTCTTCACAGTGTTCAGGTCTTCCGTTGCGGTCACGACCTCGTAATTGTCTTCCTTAGGATCGTTCTTCATGTCTTCGGCGCCGGCGTCGAGCGCGGCGGACATGAGGGTCTCCTCGTCGACCTTTGTCTTCTCAACGAGAATGTACCCCTTCTTGTGGAACATCCAGGCCACGCATCCGGCCTCGCCGAGGTTCCCGCCGTGCTTTGTCATAATATGTCTGATCTCGGATACGGTCCTCTGCTTGTTGTCCGTCAGCGCTTCTATAAGCACCGCCACGCCACTGGGACCATAGCCCTCGTAAGTGAATTCCTCGTATGAAGTGCCCGGCAGTTCCCCCGTGCCTTTCATGACAGCCCTCTTGATATTGTCATGGGGCATATTCACTTCCTTCGCCTTTTCAATGGCGAGTCTCAGGCGAGGATTCCCATTAGGATCACCCCCGCCGATCCTTGCGGCGATGGATATCTCCTTGACTATCTTTGTGAAGACCTTTCCTCTTTTTGCATCTGTATGGGCCTTCTTATGCTTGATCTGGGCCCATTTCGAATGTCCTGACATATAAAAACCCTCCGTAAAGAATGTTTAATTTTACCATAGGAATAGCTCTAAAGGCCACTGATAAATCGTGACGCGTAATACGTAAATCCGTAATGCGTAAACGGCAAAAAGACCTATTTCCTCTTGCTCATTACGCTTCACACTTTACACATCACGGTCTTATTCGATCCCGTAGTCCTTGATCTTGGTCAGGAGGGTCTTGTAACTCACCCTCAGGATCTCGGAGGCCCTGCTCTTGTTGCCTTTCGTCTCCTGAAGCGCCTTTTTTATCCTCTGGGTCTCTGCCAGACGCAGCGCCTCTTTTGCAGCGTCCTCAAGGGAGCCGTCCATGGGCAGAGCGCCGAGGGCAGATTTTACGGGAACAGGGTTCAGGGATATATGCTCGGGCAATATGGTGTCGCCGTCGCACAGGATCACTGAGCGCTCAATGGTATTTTCGAGTTCCCTCACGTTGCCCTTCCACGGATAGCCAGTGAGCGTATCCAACGCTTCCTTTGAAATATCTTTCAAGCTCGTCTTCATTTCCGCGCAGAATTTCTTTACGAAGAAATCGACCAGGAAGGGAATGTCTTCGACCCGCTCCCTGAGCGGAGGGACTGTTATGGGGAAAACGCTGAGCCTGTAGTAGAGGTCCTCCCTGAAGAGGCCTTCCGAGACCGCCCGTTCAATGTCCTTGTTTGTGGCCGCTATGACCCTTACGTCAACGGGAATAGCCTTCAGCCCGCCCACGCGTTCGATCTCTCCCTCCTGGACGACCCTCATTATCTTCGCCTGGAGAGAAAGATCCATCTCGCCGATCTCGTCCAGGAAGACGGCGCCTTTGTCGGCCAGCTCGAACTTGCCGAGTTTTTTCGTCTCCGCCCCCGTGAAAGACCCCTTTTCATGCCCGAAGAGCTCTGATTCAAGAAGCTCCTTCGGTATGGCCGCGCAATTTATCGGGACAAAGGAGTAATTTTTTCGCGGACTCAGACAGTGTATGGCGCGCGCGAACAACTCCTTGCCGGTGCCGCTTTCGCCCAGGAGCAGGACGGTTGTCTTGGCCTGCGCAACCCTTTGGACTTTCCTGGCAACTTCCTGGATCTTCGCGGACTTGCCTATTATCGTGGGCATGCCTATAACCGACGAAAACTCTTCTTTCAGCAGAAGGTTTTCAGTCATAAGTCTCTGGTTTTCCAGGGCCCTCCTTATGAGGTGGAGCAGATGGTCCGTGTCAAAGGGCTTCGTAACAAAATCGAAGGCGCCCTCTTTTATGGCCTTTACAGCGACATCCACGGAACCGTAGGCAGTCATCATGATAACTGGCAGCATGGGGTCTTCTTCCTTTGCGGCCCTGAGCACGTCCATGCCGTTTTTTCTGGGAAGCTTCAGGTCCGTCAGGACGAGGGCTATTTTGTTGTCTTTGATCTGCCTTATCCCCTCCATCCCGTCCTTTGCAGCGATCGAAGGATAACCTGCGGCCTCCAGGGTCTCTTTGAGCATCTGGGCCATGGATTCCTTGTCTTCAACTATGAGAATGGTTTCCATGAAGAACTTTTTTGATGCCCCGGGTTGCCTGGCGTATCCTGTGCTCATTTTCGACGAGGGCAAACCTGACAAAATTGTCTCCGCCGTCTCCGAAACCGATCCCGGGCGATACGGCGACCCCTGCCTCCTTAATGAGCAATTTGCTGAATTCGAGGGAGCCGGCTTTGTTGAACGGCTGCGGTATCTCGGCCCAGACGAACATGGTCGCCTTCGGCGGCTCGATATTCCAGCCGGCCTGATTGAGCCCCTTTATCAGGACGTTCCGCCGCGACTCGTAGATATTGCTTATCTCCGAGACACACTCCTGCGGGCCCCGCAGTGCGATAATGCTGGCTATCTGTATGGGCTGAAACATGCCGTAGTCGAGATAGCTCTTGATCTTTGTGAGCGCGCCGATGAGCTCTTTGTTTCCACAGCAGAACCCGACCCTCCATCCCGCCATTGAATAGCTCTTCGTAAGGGAAAAGAATTCCACCCCCACGTCCTTTGCGCCCCGCGCCTGGAGGAAGCTAGGGGCCTTGTAGCCATCAAAACAAAGGTCGGCATAGGCGAAGTCGTGGACCACGATGATATTGTTTTCCTTCGCGAAATTCACTATGCGTCTGAAGAAGTCGAGCTCCACGCACTCGGTAGTGGGATTGTGCGGGAAGTTTATGATCAGCATCTTCGGTTTAGGCCAGAGAGACTTGAAGGCCTTTTCCATATCTTCGAAAAAATCAAGCCCCTTGCCGGTCGGGATGTACCTCACTTCTGCACCCGCGAGAATGGCGCTGTAGGGGTGAATAGGATAGGCCGGGGTCGGGGTCATTACCACGTCGCCGGGACTGAGCGTCGCATAAGCGAGATGGCTCAACCCCTCCTTTGCGCCGATAGTCACAACAACTTCGGATTCGGGGTCCAGACCGACATCAAAACGTCTCTTGTACCATTCGGTAATGGCGACCCTTAGCTGGGTTATGCCCCTCGATGCGGAGTAACGGTGGTTCTTGGGGTTTCTTGCGGCCTCACAGAGCTTATCCACAATATGTCTCGGCGTCGCGAGGTCCGGGTTTCCCATGCCGAGGTCTATGATATCGTTGCCGTTTCTGCGCGCCTCCATCTTAAGGGCGTTGACAATGGCAAAAACATAAGGCGGCAGACGCTTTATCCTGCTGAACTCTGTCATCTGTAACTCCTTGTCGCTCTCGGGGATATCAAATAATATAACAAATTCAGCCCAAAAACATCTCTTTCGCGTTCATCGAGCTCCTCACTAGAGGGGCCGATGCGACCGATTTGAAGCCCATGGAAAGGCCGGTCTCTTTGTACTTCTCAAAGGTCTCCGGCTTCACATACTCGACAACTGGAAGGTTCTTTTTCGACGGCCTGAGATATTGGCCGATTGTCAAATAATCGCAGGCGACCGAGCGGAGGTCGGCCATAACCGAAACAACCTCTTCGAAAGTCTCCCCGAAGCCGACCATAAGTCCTGACTTCGTGGCGACGTGAGAGGACAGGCGCCGCGCGTTACTCAAGACCCGCACGGACCTCCCATAATCCGCCTGAGGCCTCACCGCAGGATAGAGCCTCGGCACCGTCTCCACATTATGATTGAATACGTCCGGGCCGGAATTCAGGACTGTCCGCAAAGGGTCTTCAGCTCCGCCGAAGTCGGGCGTAAGCACTTCTATCCCGGCGGCCGGCAGAGACCTTCTGACGGCAACAACTGTTCTCGCAAATTGCACGGCCCCTCCGTCCGGCAGGTCGTCCCTTGTGACCGAAGTGATGACGACATACTTCAATCCCATCTCCAGGGCAGCCATCGCTACCCTCTGGGGTTCATTCTCCTCTACAGGCTGTGGCCCCGCCGATTCAACTGAACAGAAACCGCAGTTTCTCGTACAGGAGGAGCCTAATATCATGAAAGTGGCCGTGGGTTTGGAAAAGCAGACCCCGATGTTCGGGCATCTCGCCTCTTCGCAGACCGTCGAAAGTCTGTGGCCCCGCAATATCTGCTTTGTATTGTGAAGGCCTGTGGAACTCTTTGTTCTTATCCAGTCGGGGAGTCTCATGGGCATGCAGAAAAATATCGCGCCGGTTATCAGCTTCCGGTGAGCTCATATTCCGGCATATTAAATTGCGAAAAAACTATTCTCCGCCGGTATTTCCGCCCTCAGCCGCCGCGCTGTCTTCACCGGGCTGCTGACCGCTCACACCCTTGTTGAGCCGCTTTTGCCTTTTCTCTTCCTGTTTTTTCTGGCGGGCGATTTCCTTTTTTCTTTTTTCGCTCTTATACATCCCGGCATGCTTTCCCAAATTTACCCTCCTAATTTTATGTCATAAGGCAATTATATCACGGCAAAGGCGAAGAAAGCTAAGTCTTTGCAGGAAACGCGCGCGACACGAAGAAATTGACTTTTCCGGAAAGAATATGTCATTATATCTGCAAAGTTTCAGAAGTTTTTGTAACTGGCAGGGCCGCAAAGACTTTTAGCTTTGTGGCTTTTTTGTTGTGGGGCTCTGGAACTCAGTCTACAAGTGAGGAGGGTAAGGCATGTCAAATGGAACAGTGAAGTGGTTCAATGAATCCAAAGGATTCGGCTTTATCAAAGGCGAAGACGGCGATGATGTATTTGTCCACTATTCATCCATTCAAGGCAACGGTTTTAGGACCCTTGCCGAGGGTGACACAGTCAGTTTTGATGTCGAAAAGGGCCCCAAGGGTCCAAAAGCCATCAACGTGGTAAAACTTTAATTGACGGGACTGGTCTCCTGCGCCCGATGTGAATAACCGGGTGCGGGAGGCTCGGTCCGGCCTGTCAGAGGAACGATGCCATCCAAACAAAACCAGATTGCGGCAATGGAATTGAACAAGCAGAACAGACTTGCTGCTGGTCTGCTTTCAGAGCGTTTTCCTCAGGTTTCGGGGATCGTGATCAGTATGACATACTACCAGAAAGGCGCAAACCCTGTGCTTATGCTGCGCACCGTCAATGTTGTCCCTACCGATTCGGCTTACTTTAATATGGAATGCGTGATCAAGGGATGCGTTGACGGCGGATTCGATCTGTCCAAGATAATAGCCAACATGGTGAAGGCTCGTAAGAAGATCGGAAAAGGAAAGCTGACCTGCTGCGGGAAGACGGACGTCCATCCCTCGGACCATGCTAGCATCGACTACGAAATCGACATCCGGTACAACAAGAAGTTGCGCTGACGTTATCCTCGGATTCTCTGCTCCCCCATCTCACCGGACCCTGGATACTATCTTTGTTACGAGACCCATGACTTCGAGTAGGGGTACCCCGTGTTTTTTCGCAATACGCTTGCAGTCTTCATATTCCGGAAAGGACTTGAACATTCCTCCCCCGGCTTTCGCTATTTTAGTCCTCACTTTGCCGAACGGTGTCTCGACCTTCTTTATCTCGCGATCGAGAACGGCCCGCGACGCCTCGTAAAATCTGACCCCGAGCGTAGTAGTTTCCCTGAAGAGCACACCCACGATGTCCGCCTTCCTGTCTCCGCTGCACAGTACAGTGACCACAACGCCAGGCCTGCCTTTCTTCATAATTACCGGGGCGAGGCAAACGTCGAGGGCGCCGGCGCTGAAAAGCAGCTTCATCAGATACTCGTATGCCTGCGGATTCATATCGTCTATGTTTGTCTCGATGACGGTCACCTTCGGCATAGTGGTTGAGCCCGTGGAAGAGACAGCCTGTCCAACGAAGAGTCTGATCACATTCGGGGACGCGGGAATGTCTTTTTGCCCCGCGCCATAGCAGATCCGATCTATTTTCATCATGGGCAGAGTTGTGAAATTGCCCGCTAATTCCCTGATCAAAGCAGCGCCTGTCGGGGTTGTGAGCTCAAAGGGAATATCAGACGAATAAACGGGAACGCCTTTCAGTATTTCGGCAGTTGCCGGCGCAGGCACCGGAAGCCTTCCGTGCGCTGTTTCGACAGAGCCGCTCCCGAGGTTCAGGGGAGATGAACAGACCTTGTCCACGCTGAGGAGGTCGAGCCCTATCAATGTGCCGAAGACGTCCACGAGGCAATCGAGAGCGCCCAGTTCATGGAGGTGGGTCTTGTCATATGGCTTCCCATGTACTTTCCCCTCGGCCGCAAAAAGCCTCTGGAAGACTGAGGCCCCTGTTCGTTTTATATGGGAGGGGAGAGACGACTTATCTATAATTCGGGTGATGTCTTTCCATGTTCTTCCTTCGAGCTTCCGGCTGCCGGTCTTCGATCGCTCTACGACCACATCGACCTTTACGGCCGTAATGCCCGATCTGCTGACCTTCCTCGATTTGAGATCATACCCCTTAATGCCGAGGCGCTTGAGCTCTCTTGCGATCTCTTGCACAGGAACGCCTGAGTCCACAATCGCCCCGAGGCACATATCTCCGCTTATGCCGGAAGGACAGTCAAAGTATGCGATCCTCACGTCCCTTTCGCTCATGTCATATAATACAAAACATTGCCGCTTTCATCCAGACGGAAGGCGGGGAGGCCGTCGTCAATCAGCTCTTGTCGCTTCAACGAACTCCTTCACGAGATGAGCCGGTTCAGCCCGACCCCCGGTTTTACGGGCGGTTATTGATTATAAGGAATGATTATGACTACCGGTTGACTACGACAGGTGAATATGGCATAATTCCGTGATTTTTGACTTACCGTCAACTACTATCATGCGTTGATGGCGTTCCTGAGATTCATTTCATAGAAAGAGGGAGATTAGAACCTATAAAAGGAGGAGGAAATGAAAACAGTGAAGAGAAGCAGTTTTATCGTTTCGTTATTTCTTGTTTTGGGATTTGCTGTTGTCCTTTTCTATGCCGGTCCGGCTTCGGCAGATACGACTGTCCAGTCCGCCCTGTCAAACGATGATTGCGCGAAGTGCCATTCCGGTCCCCCTGCCGACCTTGCGGCCGCCGGGGGTAAGCACAAGGAAGTCGGCTGCACGGGGTGCCACACGGGCCATCGTCCGGCGGTAAAGAACAATATCCCACAGTGCAATCAATGCCACACGGGAAAGCCGCACTTTGAACTTAAGGGTTGTCTCGGTTGCCACAAGAACCCGCACACTCCGCTTAAGATTTCCTTTGCGGGGAACGTCACCGACGCTTGTCTTACCTGCCATACTGAGCAGATCAAACAGCTGAGAGAACATAAGAGCAAGCACTCGGCCCTTTATTGTTCCACTTGCCATAGTGTTCACGGAAAGAAACCTGTGTGCACGCAGTGCCACAAACCTCACATGGCGGACATGAAAGCGGACGAATGCCGGAAGTGCCACAAGGCGCACATGCCGAAGGACGTTACATATGCCTCTGACGTCCCGTCGCAGGATTGCGGCGCATGTCACGGCAAGGTCGTTGCCTTGCTGTCCGCGAGCCAGGCCAAGCACAAGACGTTTACCTGCGCGTTCTGTCACAAGGACAAGCACAAGATGATTCCGAAGTGCCAGGACTGCCATGGCGACAAGCACCCGGCGGGCATAATGGCCAAGTTCCCGAAGTGCGGCGAATGCCATAACATTGCCCACGACCTGAACCACTGGCCTGCGGGCGACAAGAAGGAAGCCGCCAAGGAAACCAAGAAAGAGATAAAGAAGAAAAAGAAGCGGTAACAATAGGCATAGCGTATTTAAGCTGGGGCCGGCAGCAATCCGGCCCCAGCTTTTTGTTGGATCGAAACAAGGTTAGATTAGTTATCTGACCTGTCAAAACGCCGGCGGGTCTTTTTGAGAGATCCTTCCGGAAGCCAGCGCTTTTCAATAAATCAAAAATGGCGTCTCTTATAGGAGACCAGCAAATAGGTTTTCAGCATCTTATTAGAATATGTAAGAAGGCCCCCCCTCTTCATAAATTCTTCACGCCGCAGTCCATAAAATAAAACATGAGAAGAATTGTGAGGATAATGGGAACAGGAATTGTAATGCTGACAGGGGTGATGCTCATGTCTGCATTCTCTTCTTCGGAAGCGGCGGGATTGAAAAAGGCGACATTCGCAGGCGGATGTTTCTGGTGCATGCAACCGCCGTTTGAGAAGATCGAAGGGGTTAAAGAGGTAATTGTAGGATATACGGGAGGACATAAGGCAAACCCTACCTATGAAGAGGTTTCCTCGGGTAAGACAGGCCATGTGGAGGCGATTGAGGTGCTTTATGACCCTTCGAAGGTTTCATATTGGAAACTTCTTGATGTGTTCTGGAGACAGATCGACCCCACAGATTCCGGCGGAGAATTCGTAGACCGTGGTTCCCAGTACCGTTCCGTCATCTTCTACCACACTCCGGAGCAGAAGGCGCTCGCGGAAAAGTCAAAGGCCGAGCTTCAGAGGTCCGGGCGTTTCAAAAAGGCGATAGTGACGGAAATCCTCCCGGCCGGCAGATTCTACCCGGCCGAGCAATATCATCAGGAGTATTACAAGAAAAATTCCATCAGATACGAATTCTATCGGATCAATTCCGGCCGTGACCAGTTTCTGAAAAGGTTTTGGGGGGTTAACAGGAGTTCCCATGCTGGTGAAAAGGACCCTCAGACTGAAAGTGTATCGGGCAATGGATGGAGGACATACGTGAAACCAACTAACAAAGAGGCTCTTAAGAAAGGGCTTACCGAGATGCAGTACGAAGTCACGCAGGAAAACGGCACTGAACCCGCCTTTCACAACGAGTATTGGAACAACAAAAGAGAAGGGATATACGTTGACATAGTTTCTGGCGAACCCCTGTTCAGCTCCCTTGACAAGTACGACTCGGGCACAGGCTGGCCGAGTTTCTCTAAACCTCTCGATCCGGGGAACATCGTCGAGAAGGGGGACAGGAGTCTCTATTTCATGAAGAGGACGGAGGTAAGGAGCAGGCATGGTAACTCGCACCTCGGCCACGTCTTTAATGACGGGCCAAAACCTACCGGCCTTCGCTATTGCATGAACTCGGCTGCGCTGCGGTTCATCCCTAAAGAGGATCTCGTAAAAGATGGCTACGGCGAGTATCTGAAACTTTTCGCCAAGTAGATCTCAAGGCCCCAATCGTCTCTCGGGGAAGTAGGGACGACTGGCCTGCCCGCAATCAAGCATTCCGTTACTTGGTCTTCTTTTCCCAGCCCTGGAGATTGTGACAATATTCGCACGCGGAACCGAGCTTGTTCTTGTGAGGGTCCTTGTGGCAGTCCGTGCAGAGCTTGTACTTCAGGTTCTTAAAGAGGGCAGTTGCGAGGGCCGCATTTTCGGATTTCGGCTTGTGACATTTCGCGCATTTGACATCTTTGTGTTTGCCTTCCAGTTTGTATTTTGAATCCTTGTCGTGATCAAACTTTACATCCTTGCCCTTCCAGCCCTGAAGCGTATGGCAGGTCTTGCACTTCTCGCCGAGCTCGTTTCTGTGAGGGTCCTTGTGGCAGTCCGTGCACAGATCATGTTTGACGTTCTTTAGCATGGCCGTTACAAGAGCAGCGTCCTTCGGTCTGGGCACGTGACACTCCACGCACTTGACGGTCTTGTGCTTACCTTCGAGATGGTACTTTGAATCCCTGTCATGGTCGAATACGACATCCTTGCCCTTCCAGCCCTGAAGCGTATGGCAGGTCTTGCACT
>JAJYIF010000007.1:0-114777 GCA_021790195.1 Nitrospirota bacterium | reverse complement strand
GGCACGTGACACTCCACGCACTTGACGGTCTTGTGCTTACCTTCGAGATGGTACTTTGAATCCCTGTCATGGTCGAATACGACATCCTTGCCCTTCCAGCCCTGAAGCGTATGGCAGGTCTTGCACTTTTCGCCGAGCTCGTTTCTGTGAGGGTCCTTGTGGCAGTCCGTGCAGAGCTTGTACTTCAGGTTCTTAAAGAGGGCAGTTGCGAGGGCCGCATCCTTTGGCCTCGGCACGTGACACTCCACGCACTTGACGGTCTTGTGCTTACCTTCGAGATGGTACTTTGAATCCCTGTCATGGTCGAATACGACATCCTTGCCCTTCCAGCCCTGAAGCGTATGGCAGGTCTTGCACTTTTCGCCGAGCTCATTTTTGTGCGGGTCCTTGTGGCAGTCGGTGCAGAACTCGAATTTCACGCCTATGTAATAGCCGCCTGTAGAGTCGTCTTCGACGTTTGTCCTCGTCCTCTTCTTGTGGCATCCGTCACACTTGACCTGGGCGTGCTTGCCCTCGAGCTTGTAAAGGGCGAGATTGTGGTCAAACTTCTTCTGGTCGAGCTTGATGATCTTGCCGAGTATACCCGGATGTTCCCTGTGGCATTTACGGCAATGGTCTTTGCGGTTGCCGTGATAGCCTATCTTTTTCTCCATCCGTTCCTTGATCTTCTTGTGGCACCTGAAACACTTCTCGTCCTTTAGCTCGCCCGTATAATCGTGACAGTCGGTGCACCTGTTTATCTCCTTCAGCCGATGGGCAGGTGACAGTTCGTCCGGAACAATTATGCTGTTCAGGCCTCTTTTCAGGCTCGCCCTTTTCCCTTCATAAAAAACCTTGAACCCGGCTATTCCGAAAATGATCGCCAGTATCAGGATCACAATTTCCGCCTTCATGAAAGAGCCGCCCAGGAGATTTTTGTAATCCGGTCCGCCTCCGGCGTCTTCTTTCGCTTTTTTGGCGTCCCGAAGGGTAAGGGCATGGTGATGCTCGACGTAATATCTCGGGACCCAGCCGTGGAATATGCCTCCCAGACCCACGCGGGTGGAGGGATTAACGAAGCCTAAATAAAGATGACCGGTCACCGTAGAGATAGCGGTAAAGAACAGGGACGCGTGCAGATACCAGGCAAGGAGGATAGAGCCGTGGAAGTACATTATGAAACCCGTAACAGGGAACCCGATATAATAGAGTACGACCCATATGCTGTTTATCTTCTGTCCCGTGTTGAACTTCCACGAATCCGGGACCTTGACGTTCTTGTTATATATGGACCTGAATGCCGTAACCAGCCACCTTAAGTCGTCTGCGCTCCAGCTCAAAATCTGTCCGAGATTGGAAAGGTTAAGCCTGAGGCCCGTGAACAGAAACGCACAGGTAAGGAGGACCACCCACGTGACGCCGGTTATCTTGTGGATGTCCTTGATAACGCCCAGTATCGAGGCATCGATGTGCGAAAATCTGGAAAACATCATAAGCGCGCCGGTAGTGAGCAGGATGAGGAAAGGAACTGCATTGGCCCAGTGAAGGACAATCTCGCTGAATTCGAACCGCTTTATTCTTTCTTCGTCCATACTTAAATGTCTCTTCGTATCTTTCCGGAAGAAACTATTCCCCTCTATATAAATTCGGACTGAACAGAAAGAAAAAAATGAAAGAAACTTCGCGTCCGTGCCTTCAATCGTTCCTAAAAAGTCTTCAGGCAGATAATATTAGCATAAACTCTGGTGTCTCTAAAACATGTTTCTTGCCTGCTCAAGATAGGAAAGAAGCAAATATCATGCCCCGGGTGACGGGACAGTCAAGGAAAGAGAGAGACAATAAGCGCTCCTCTCCTCCCTGCGCTAAAAGGCGTTTCGTGCGCTATTTCGCGCTGTCCCGGCGAGCTTCGATTTCCCGGACACGGACAGTTCCCGGTAAGAAACGCTCTTCTCGCAGGCCTTCTTCCATCCGCAGGAGGCGCAATATAGACCGTACCATTGCGCGAATATGGCGGGCAGACCCTCTCTTATCTTCCTCCATCCGATTTCGGTATCCCGGTCAAGATTAAGAAGGTCCAACGCCTTTTGGTCCATTTCCCTGATCTCTTTGTCGGCATGCTCATTATAGAGGCATCTCTCATTTACGTTATGAGGACATCTCCTGCAAACGTCATCCGGGCCGAGGACTATCCTTATCGGGTCGGAAGCCGTTTCTTCAAGTACGCTATGGAGATTTTTCACGAACCCGGCATCATATCCCTCTCCCCGGAAGAAATGGAGACAGATGAGATGATGTCCTCTGAGTCTCGGCATGAGTCAAACCCCTTCAGATCCCTGTCTTGTGAAAGGCAGGAGGCCGCCTTTTATGACTACGTTCTTTTCCCGTTCGTTGAGGTCGGACGTCACCTCGAAGGTGTAGCTCTTCGTCGGATCCTCGACCTTAAAGACCCGGCCGCCGTTAAGGGACCCTATCACATCTCTGATCACGAGCCTGTCCCCTTTTTCTATCCTGTCATGGTCTCCAGCAGACCTGAAAAGGAGCGGCAGGATGCCGAAGTTGATCAGGTTCGACCTGTGAATTCGTGCGAAGGACTTTGCGATGACGGCCTGGACGCCGAGATACATAGGCGCAATGGCGGCGTGCTCTCTAGAGGACCCCTGGCCGTAATTATCCCCGCCGACGATTATCCCGCCTCCGCCAGCTTTCGCCTCTTTTGCGCGTCCGCTGAAGCTCTCATCGATGTTCTTGAAGACGAACTCGGAAATGGCCGGGATATTCGACCTGAAAGGAAGCACCTTGGACCCGGCCGGCATTATATCGTCCGTTGTTATGTTGTCGCCGAGCCTCAACAAGACAACCGCTTCAATCGTGTCCCGAAGGGGCTCTTTGACAGGCACATCTTTTATATTCGGTCCTTTGATGACGCGCACAGCCGAAGTATCGGCCTTCGGCGGCATAATGAAGCTTCTGTTTATGACATACTTCTTCGGTCCTCTGGATGCCTTCAGCTCGATCCCAGCTTCCCTTGGATCCACGATCTCTCCCCTGAGCGCAAAGACCGCGCAGGACACCGGGCTCGCAAGGTAGACGAAGGCGTCTTTGGTCCCGCTTCGGCCCTTGAAGTTCCTGTTATAGGAACGAACGGACACCTGATCCGAGCCGGGGGCGCCCCCCATGCCTATGCAGGGACCGCACGAAGACTCAAGCATCCTCGCGCCTGCCGCGATCATGTCGGAAGCGAGGCCTTCCCTCGAGATCATTTCGTGCACCTGTCTCGACCCGGGATTTATCAGGAGATTCACTCCTTCGGAAACGGTATTGCCTTTAAGTACGGAAGCAACGGCCTTCATGGCCTGGTAGGAAGAGTTTGTGCAGCTTCCGATACAGACCTGGTCCACTTTTTTCCCTGAAAGGCTTTTCACCGTAACCACATTATCCGGGCTGTGGGGCTGCGCGATCATGGGCTCTATGGAGCTGAGGTCGATGTCTATTCTTTCGGAATACCGCGCGCCCTTGTCCGGGGAAAGCTCTGTCCAATCCGAGGCCCTGCCGGCGGCAGAAAGATATAAGAGCGTCCTCCTGTCGCTCGGAAAAACGGACGTGGTTGCGCCGAGCTCCGCGCCCATATTGGTAATCGTCGCCCGCTCCGTAACGTCCAGGTCCCTGACGCCCGGGCCACCATATTCCATGATCTTTCCGACCCCGCCCTTTACACTGAGTCTTCTGAGGATCTCAAGGATAACGTCCATGGCTGTTACCCAGGGGCGATTGAGCTTTCCTTTGAGATTTACTTTCACCACATGAGGCATCGTGATCTCAAAGGGAGCGCCTGCCATCACAGTCGCCGCATCCAGTCCTCCCACGCCGATGGCGAGCATGCCCATGCCGCCGCCGGTAGGCGTATGGCTGTCTGTTCCCAGGGCTATTTTGCCGGGCGTCGCGAATTGCTCGAGGTGCACCTGATGACATATGCCGTTTCCGGGCCTCGAAAAATAGGCCCCGTATTTTGCCGCGATGGTCTGCAGGAACATGTGATCGTCGGGGTTCATATAATCTGACTGGATCATGTTGTGGTCCACGTAGGACACCGCCAAAGGAACGCGCACCCTGTCGATTCCGATAGCCTCAAACTGTAGCCAAGCCATAGTGCCGGTGGCGTCCTGGGTATAGACCTGGTCTACCTTCACCCGAACCGGGTCCCCCGGCTTCAGGCCGCCGTAAACTTTATGGGCCTCCAATATCTTCTCAACAATATTCTTTCCCATTTATTACCTCTCGCAGTAGGAATTTAAATCTGGAATCAGGAATTCACAATGAATGAAGTCCCCGGTTCAAATCCGCCATAACGGTTGTCCGTACGGTTTTTTTATTATATAATAATCGATCTTCCTGATAGAAGTCGTTTGGAGCGGGACGGACATGAACTTTTTCCAATACAGAAACGGGCGATTATACGCAGAAGAGGTCCCCGTGAGCGAGATAGCCTCGGCTTACGGTACGCCGCTTTATATCTATAGCGCGCGGACTCTGCACCGGCACTTCAGGGCTTATGACGAAGCCTTTGACGGGGTCCCCCATATAATCTGCTTTGCGCTTAAGGCGAACTCCAGTTCGGCCCTGTTGAGATCGTTGGCCAAACAGGGCTGCGGCGCAGACGTCGTCTCCGGAGGAGAGATCTTCAGGGCCTTAAAGGCGAAGATACCTTCCGGGAAGATCGTTTACGCCGGAGTGGGGAAGACGGAAGAAGAGATACGCTACGCGCTTAGATCCAGGATATTGATGTTCAACGTAGAGTCCGAAAATGAGCTCTTCGAGATCGACAGGATCGCGGGAAGCATGAAGACTAAGGCGCCTATTGCACTGAGGGTGAACCCGGACATCGACCCCGGTACGCACCCTTATATATCGACCGGCCTCAGAAAGCACAAGTTCGGGATACCGCTGGAAGACGCCTTTGAATATTACAAGGCGGCCAGGAAGCTCAGGAACACAGAGGTGGTGGGTATTCACAAACACATCGGCTCCCAGATCACCAGGCTTTCCCCCTTTGTGGACGCCCTGAAGAGGACACTTTCCCTAATAGACGAACTTTGCGTTTCCGGAGCGGAAATACGTTATCTGGATATCGGCGGCGGTCTCGGCATCACCTATAAAGATGAAGAGCCCCCCGTCCCGCATGACCTTGCCGAAAGCCTTCTTCCCATGCTTAAGGGAAGGCGGCTTACGATTATTGTCGAGCCCGGCAGGTCCATAGCTGGAAACGCCGGTATACTTATAACGAAGGTCCTTTATATGAAGGCGGGGAAGGAAAAGGACTTCGTCATAGTCGATGCCGGAATGAATGATCTTATTCGTCCTTCTTTCTACGGGGCGTATCACCATATCCAGCCTGTGGAGAAGAGAAAGAGAAGAAATATTCTTGCCGACGTGGTAGGTCCTATATGCGAATCCGGGGATTTCCTTGCCAAGGAAAGAGAGATTCCGGCGGTGCGGCAGGGGGAGTATCTCGCTGTCATGTCGGCCGGCGCCTACGGCTTCAGCATGAGCTCGAATTACAACAGCAGGCCCAGGGCCGCAGAGGTTCTGGTGAGCGGAAAAGACTTCACCCTGATTCGCAGGAGAGAGACATACAGCGACCTGACGAGAGGAGATATTGTCCCTCCTTCCGTCTGATCTTACCGTTATGAAGACCGAATTCGCTAAAATGCACGGGCTCGGGAATGACTTTATCCTGATAGACTGCCGGGAGATTGAACCCCGGGATCTTTCCTTTCTTGCCGAGAGGCTCTGTCACAGGAGATTCGGTATAGGCGCCGACCAGCTCCTTCTGATTTATCCCTCGACCGTGGCCGATTTCAGGATGAGGATATTCAACCCGGATGGAAGCGAGGTCGAGATGTGCGGCAATGGGATCCGTTGCCTGGCCAAATATGTCTGGGACAGGGGGCTTTCTGATAAGAGCGTGATCGATGTGGAGACGCTCGCGGGTATCATAAGGCCGAAAAAATCCGATGGTCTTGTCACCGTGGACATGGGCGAGCCTGTCCTCGAACCGGATAAGATACCGGTGAAAGTAAGTCAAAGTTCAAAGGTCAAAGGTCAAGAAGGGAAAAACTTAAGCCCTAATCTCGCGGCCCTGAGCCTCAAACCGGTTATCGATTACCCGCTGAAGATTGAAGACAGGGAATTCAAGATCACCTGTGTCTCTATGGGAAACCCTCACGCGGTCATTGTTGTCGACGACACGGCGAACTTCCCTGTGGCATACTACGGTCCGAGGATAGAAAACAACGCCCTTTTCCCGCAGAGGACCAATGTGGAATTCATCGAAGTCCCTAATGCCTCAGAGATTGTTATGCGGGTGTGGGAAAGGGGAGCGGGAGAAACCATGGCGTGCGGGACAGGGGCTGCCGCGGCTGCTGTCGCGGCCCACATCAAGGGCCTCACCGGGCGAAAAGCAGCGGTTCATCTCGCGGGAGGCGATCTGACGATAGAATGGTCTGGCGACGATCATGTCTACATGACCGGTCCAGCCGTTGAAGTGTTCACGGGAGAAATAGAGATTGACAGCGCGGGTCGCTGATGTTTATTCTTTTATTCATTGCTCATAGGAGGACATTATGTTCGAAGGCTCGATAGTCGCGATTGTCACACCCTTTAAGGGCGGAAAGGTCGATGAGAAGGCTTTGGGCGATTTGATAGAGTGGCACATATCAAGGGGCACAAATGCCATTGTCCCGTGCGGCACTACGGGCGAATCTGCAACTCTGGAATATGATGAGCATTACAGGGTCATAGAGATAACAGTCAAGGCTGCGAACAAGCGGGTACCGGTCATCGCGGGAACAGGGGCCAACTCAACGGATGAGACCGTAATGATTACTAAGAAGGCCAAGAAACTCGGGGCGGATGCCGCCCTGCTCGTTGCGCCTTATTATAACAAGCCGACCCAGGAGGGCCTGTACAGGCATTATAAGACGGTGGCTGAAGCAGTGAAGATGCCCATCGTCCTTTACAATGTGCCCGGCAGGACCGCCGTGAACATTCTTCCTCCCACGGTGGCGAGACTTTCAGAAGTCAGGAATATCGTTGCCATTAAAGAGGCCACCGGCGACATGAAGCAGGTGAGCGAGGTCATCAGGTTGTGCGGAGGCAAGATGGCCGTTATCTCGGGCGACGATTTTACGACGCTTCCCCTTCTTGCGCTCGGGGGGACGGGCGTTATTTCGGTCACCGCAAATGTGGCGCCGAGAGAGGTTTCTGAAATGTGCAGACTGTGGAGGGAAGGGAAACATAGTGAGGCGAGGGCGCTTCACTACAAGCTTGAGCCCCTCAATCAGGCGATGTTCATAGAGACAAACCCCATTCCGGCAAAGACGGCCCTAGCGCTGATGGGAAAGATAAGAGAAGAGTTCCGGCTCCCGCTTTGCGAGATGTCCACGGTCAACAAAGACAGACTGCGTAAGGCGCTTAAGGATTTCGGATTGAAGAAATAGTCGCGGCGCGTTTCTCGCGATCTGCATAAAGAGCTATCGGTTGCTAAGTTTAAATATTGCTTGACAATACGGAAACGAATTTTGTATATTTTAGCTCAGGGGAGAAAACGAGATATAAGAAAACCCCTGTGCGGAAAGTCACCCTCCCTTCCGTACAGTCCCCGGGGAATACCCTCCAAATATACCCGGGCTTCTTAGGGCCCTCGCGAGAGGGCCTCTTTATTGCATTCTCGACCTTACCGGTCAGACCTCATTTCGAATACATTAGTCACCATTGGTCATCCGCTCCGCGCCCGTAACCCAGCCGCCGCCCATGGCCTTATATATGTTTACGAGCGACGTCAGAAGAGAGGCCCGGTACTGGGCATAATTGAGTTCGGCGGGAAAGAGCTGCTGCTCAGCCTGCAGCACCGTCGAATAAGGTGAATACCCTCCGTTATACTGCATCTGCGCAAGGCGCACATATTCACTGCTGGCCCTGACGAGGCGCTCCTGGGCCTGGAGCTGTTCGACCAATTTCCTCCTGGCAACCAGTGCGCTCTCGACGTCTGCAAAGCCGTTCTGGACAGATAGCTCATAATTAAGAAGCGCCGCCTTCCGGCCCGCCTCGGCCTGCCTTACCTGACCTGAGATCGCCCCTCCGGAAAAAATCGGTCCCGTGAAAGATCCGGCGTAGCTCCATGCCCGGGCGGGGCCCTTAAAGAGGTTCGCAAGATCGGAGCTCGCGAAACCGAATGCGCCGGTGAGGGAGATGGTCGGATAGTAGAGGGCCTTGGCTGCGCCGATCTGTGCGTTGGCTGCGACAAGCTCCTGTTCAGCCTGACGAATGTCGGGGCGGTTTACGAGAAGATCTGACGGCAGCCCCGCCGGAACAGCGGGCGGATTCAGTGAGGTGATCGTTTTGCCGCGAGGGATCTGACCTGGATTGCGCCCAAGCAGAACAGAAAGTGCGTTTTCGGTCTGCGCGATCTGCGATTCTATCTGAGGGATAGTGGCTGCGGCAGTTTCGTATTGCGTGCGGGCCTGCTCGACATTCATCTGCGAGACCTGACCGTATTTCAACTGCAGCTCGAAGAGTCTGACCGATTCTGCATAGGTAGCCAGCGAGCGTTTCGAGATTACCAGCTGCTCGTCGAGTCCGAGAAGCTGAATATAGTCGCTCGCCACCGATGCTACAAGAGAAAGGATAACCCCGCGCCGCGCCTCTTCAGAGGCAAAGAGGTTCGCCTGAGCGGCCTCTGACAGCCGTCTTATGCGGCCCCACAAATCGATTTCCCAGCTTGCGCTCGCAAGAACCTGATATGCGGTCTGAGGGTTCGGGGTGCCCGCGGGTATCGGAGTGGCCGCTGATTCGCTTGCGCGCTCCCTTGTACCGCTTCCGCTGTAGCCAAGCTGAGGGAAGAGGGGCGCACGCGTCTGCACGAGCAAGGCCGCGGCCTGCTCTACGTTGGCAGCGGCGACCTTGATGTTCTTGTTGTTTGCAAGGGCCTCTGCGATCATGGCATCAAGCACGGGGTCCTGAAACTGTTTCCACCACTCGGTGTTTGCGGTGTCGCGGGCATCTTTATCTTCGTACACGTAGGCGGCGGGCGCCTTGATCTCCGGCCTTACATAGTCCGGACCGACCATGCAGCCGGCGAGAAATAGAGAGAAAATGATAACGAGGATAAGGCAAAACAACACTCCTGTGCTATGCTTTTCTCCGATCTTCATAACCTCACTTCTCATTCGAGTTCTCATCCGGCGGGTCTTCCTGGGCGACTGCTTCGACAGCCGTCTTCCCGCCTGACGACACTTCTTCTCTCTTCGTCCCGAAGCGCTCGCTCAGCCGGTCGAAGAGATAGAACAGAAGCGGAACGTAGAGCATCGCCAGCGTCGTCTCACCGATCATGCCGCCTATAATGCCGGTGCCGATCGAGTGGCGCGCGTTGGCTCCGGCGCCCATTGCGACGGCCAGCGGAAGGCAGCCGAAAGCGAACGCAAGAGAGGTCATGATAATCGGTCTCAGCCTCTGCTCGCCCGCCTCAATGGTGGCCTCCATTATAGACCTTCCTTGTTTGCGCAGTTCTACAGCAAAGGAGACCCTGAGGATTGCGTTCTTTGCGCCGAGGCCTATCAGGACAAGAAGTCCGATCTGGAAATAAACGTCGTTTTCGAGTCCGCGAAGCCAGTTCGCAGTCAGCGCGCCGAGGACGCCGAAAGGCACCGCCATCATGACCGAGCCCGGCAGTGTCCACGATTCGTATTGAGCCGACAGGACGAGGAACACAATGACAAGACCGAATGCAAAGGCGATCATGGAAGTGCCGCCCGATTTCTTTTCTTCGAAGGCAAGTCCCGACCAGGCAAAGGTGTAGCCCTGAGGCAGGACCTCATGCGCCACCTCTTCCATCGCTGCAATGGCCTGGCCCGAGCTGTAACCCGGAGACGCATTGCCATTGACCTTTGCCGCGGGGAAGCCGTTGAAATGAGGCAGGAGGTCGGGGCCGGTCACCCACCTCGTCGCGACCACGGCAGATAGAGGCACCATCTCGCCCTGGTTTGAGCGTGTATAGAGTCTTGTCAGGTCTCCTGGGACCTGACGGTATCTCGGTTCGGACTGAAGAACCACCCACCACACCCGGCTGAATTCGTTATACTGGCTGACAGTCAGGGAACCAAACTGCGCCTGTATGGCGCTGTATACGTCCTGCACGGGTACCCCAAGAAGATTGGCCTTGTCGCGGTCCACGTCAGCGCTTAATTGCTGAGTTGTTGCGCGGAAGGTGGTGTTCAGCGCGGTGAGCTCCGGACGCTTGCTCGCCTTGGCGAGGAATTGCTGGGTGACTTCATCCAGCCTAGCCGGGTCCCCTGCGGCAATGTCCTGTATCCAGAACTCGAAGCCGCCGGTCGTCCCGATGCCCGGTATTGCAGGCGGGGGTATCGGGATTACACGTCCTTCCTTCATCTCACGGACTTCTTTGTTCAGACCCATAAGCACCGCACGGGCGTTTTCGACCCGCGCCTTCTTGACCGAGGCATAACGCTCCTCAAAGGGTTTGAGCGTCACGAAAAAAGTCCCGGCGTTCGTCTTAAAACCGCTGTCGATCAGGCTGTAGCCGGCGAACTGGCTGCGGGTATCGACACCCGGGATCTTAGAGAATACAGTATCGACACGTCCGGTGAGAGTCGCTGTGCGGTTCAGACTGGCGGCGTCAGGCATAATGACCATCGTCATGACGTAGCCCTGGTCCTCATTGGGGACAAAGCTCGTCGGCAATATCCTGAAGAGGTGGATAATGGCCCAGACCAGCACGGCCAACAGCACGAAGGCGAAGACCATTCGTTTTATTATGAGCGTTACCGCGTTGCCGAAAGCCCTGGTGATGCCGTCGACTCCCCGGTTGAACCAGGCGAAGAAGCCGCGCTTCGGGGACTCGGAATGCCTTAGCAAGATCCCGCACATGGCCGGCGTGAGCGTCAGCGCGACAAATCCGGAAACCGCTACCGAAATGACGATAGTAATTGCAAACTGTTTGTAGAGCTGACCGGTTGTGCCGGGCAGAAAAGCCGCAGGGATGAAAACCGATGCCATGACCAGCACCACTGCGACAAGGGAGCTGGATATCTCACCCATAGCTTTGATGGTCGCCTCTTTCGGAGACAGATGGAACTTGACCATATTGCGCTCTACGTTTTCGACAACGACAATGGCATCGTCGACCACCATCCCTATTGCTAGTACAAGACCGAAGAGCGTGAGCTGGTTGATAGAAAAACCAAGGGCGAGCATGCCCGTAAACGTGCTGACCAGGGCCACGATGATCGCGGCAACGCAGATGATTGTGGTGCGGAAACTTTGCAGGAAGAGGAATACCACCAGCACGACCAGGAAGACGGCCTCGAAGAGCGTCTTTTCCACTTCGTCGATGGATATCCGCACAAAGTCGTTCGTATCGAGCGAGATAACATAATCAATTCCCTCTGGAAAACGGGACTTCATCTCGCGGAGGGTCTTGCGGACCTCCTTCGAGACGGCGAGCCCGTTGGCGCCGGGCTGCTGATAAACGGCGATGAAGGTGGCGGGGACTCCATTCAGCTTTGCATCCACTATATACTGTCTCAGTCCCACCTCGGCGCGGGCCACGTCCTTTAACCTCACGATGGCGCTGCCGCCCTGGCTTGCCCGCAGGATGATATTTTCGTATTCGGCAGGCTTTGTAAAAGGCCTCTGGGTGACGACCGGAAAAGTCTGCTGCACCGGTCCCGCTGTAGGCTGCTGGCCGATCTGTCCGGCTCCGTAGACCGCGTTTTGCTGCGCCACAGACTGCTGGATATCGGTCGTAGTTATGCCAAGGGAAGTCATGCGGTCCGGGTTCATCCATATGCGCATTGCCTGGTCCGGTACACCCATGATCTGGGCCTGTCCGGCGCCGGGCACGCGCTTGAGCGCATCGAGGACATAGACATTGGCATAGTTGGCGACATAATCGCTGCTGTAGCGTTCGTCTTTCGAGAAGACGCCGATAAGCATCATTATGGACGACGCCTTCTTCTGCACTGAGACGCCCTGCTGCACCACCGCCTCGGGGAGTTGGGGCATCGCGAGGTCCACCCTGTTCTGTATCTGCACCTGAGCAATGTCCGGATCGGTGTCCAGCGAGAAATATACGGTAAGCTGCAATTGACCGTTCGAAGAGCTCGTCGATATCATGTACAGCATGTTGTCGACGCCGTTGATCTGGGCCTCTATCGGGGCCGCGACCGAGTCGGCGAGGGTCTGAGAATCGGCACCGGGATATGTCGCCGAAACCGTGACCTGCACGGGCGTGATCTTAGGGTATTGCTCGATTGGAAGGGCCCTCATCGATACGAGTCCCGCAAGACAGATGATAATCGCGATTACAGTTGCAAAGATCGGCCGCTCGATGAAGAATCTGGAGAAAATTGCTCCGCCCTCCTTTTAGTCGGAATATGTCCGTGAGGCCGGCTTTCCGGTCATTCCGGCCTGCCCGCCTGTCCAGCAGGCAGACCCGAAAGCTTTCCGACGGTTTTTGCACTGCCCTCATAAGGTTTCGCAGTGACGGACACACCGGACCGGAGCGAAAGACCGCCGTCTACCACTACCCGATCGCCGGCCCTGAGCCCCTCTGAGATAAACCAGTCGTCTCCATACCAATCGCCGACTTCGACAGGACGCTGCTCCGCCTTGCCGTCCTTGCTCACGACCCATACAAAATGTCCTTTGGAACCCTGTTGCACTGAGCGTTGCGGCACAAGGATAGCCTTCGGCCGGATAGCGCCTTTCAAACGGGCGCGAACATACTGGTTCGGACGAAGCAGGCCTTTCAGGTTGTTAACAGTTGCACGGATAAGAAACGTACCTGTCTGCGCATTGTAGGAAGGTTCGGCAAAGGTTATGCGTCCTTTGTAAGGGAAGACCGAGCCGTCCACTAGGATGATCTCGACCTCATAGTTTTCGGACTTCGGGGGACGAAGCTCTCCACTGGCGATCTGGGCGCGGTATTTTTGCATCTCGTTTTCCGAGAGGCTGAAGTTCACCCACATCGGAGAAAGGACCGCAACTGTAGTAAGGAGGCTGTTCTGCGGGTTTATATAAGTGCCGTCAGTCTGCCGCGCCGAACTGCTGACGCCCGTAACCGGAGAGGTAATCGTCGTATAGGACAGGTTCAGCTTGGCCGTCTCTACCTGCGCCTTTGCCTGATCCACGGCGGCGGAAGCCGACTGGTACTGACCTGTCGCATCGTCGAGGTCCTTCTGCGAGAGAGCTTTTTGCTCGGCAAGTGGTTTGGTCCTTGCGAGGTTCAGACGGGCCGTCTCGAGGGCGGCTTCCTGTTTGGCCAATGCAGCCTTTGTCTGATCGAGTTGCACCTGGAAGGGTTTGGCGTCCATCTGAAAAAGCACCTGTCCTTCCTTCACGAGCTCCCCTTCAGTATATACGCGCTTGTCAAGGAAGCCGCTCACTCGCGCCTGGATGTTGACGAGGTGAGAGCTCTGCGTCTGTGCTACATACTCGAATGAAACCGGCACGTCCTTCGGACTAACGCTTATCACCGAGACCGAAGGCGCAGGAGGCGCCTGTGTCTTTTGCTCCTTCTTGCATCCACAGAGGAACAACGTGCAGCAGATAAGGATGATCCACGGCGACTGTCTGAAGAACACAATCATCCTGTTGCCCTTAAGGTCCATTCTGGACCCGCCTATCGGACCTTACCGGAAGGAGCTTCTGGAGAAGCCTGCTCTGCCTTCTTCCAGGTCTTGTCGGGGTCATATTTCCTGATGCCCTCCGCAATCTTTGTTGTGTTCATGCCGAAATCTTTTTGGTATACGATTCCTTCCTGGTTGACGACAAAGGTCATGATCCCCGAAGAGCCGTATCTTGCAGGATACGCGACAAGACCGAATCCGAGGATCATGTTGCCTTTCACTACATAGCCATAGGCGCCGCCGGGCGCATGTTTGCCCTGGGCGGTAAGGATCCTGAAGTAATAGCCGTGGAAGGGCGACGGTTTGTCCGCATTTGTCTTCCTGGTGTATCCCTCCTACGCGGCCTTTGCCACAAACGGGCCGGCCGGACTTCGCTCTTCTCCCTCCTTGGGCTCCCAGTACAGGCCGTCTTTTTTACCGGGAGAGCTCATAATCTTTTGGGCATACGGATACACGCCGTCGCCCATCCGGTCCTTGCTTGCATATTCGCGCTGCGCGTCCACGTAGGCATGCATCGTCCGGATGACACGCAACTCGTTTCTGCCGATACGGCGGTTCAGCATCTCTTCTTTTCCCGCCTCTGTATCAAAGTACCAGCCGCTTCCCTTCTTCGCTATGGGAATCGGTAGGGGCCAGTTGTCATTGCCCACCTCCAGAATGGCCTTATCATCGCCCTTCATTTCCAGGGAATTCTTCTCATCGTATGCCTTCAGGAACCGCTGCCGGTCGGCCCTGTCGCTCACTTCGTCTCCGGAGGAGAGCTCAGACACCGCCTTTGGCCCGAAAATCGCAGATAGTTCTTCCTTATTGTCCGTCCTTATCGCATCGATAAAATCCTTTGTTGCTTCCTCAGGCGAAGCAAAGGTCTTCTGTTCCTGCCTCGAAGCTGCCGACAAATCAGGAGTCATGAGAAAGGCGGCAAAGGCCGCTGCAAAGACAAACAGTAAAGCTCTATTCTTACGCGAGCTCATTAATTCCATGTTGTATCCCTCCGTAAATTATCGCAGCATGATTTGTGGATGCCGAATCTTGTTCGTCCTATCTCCGGCCGCCGCTGCCGCCAAATCGGCCTCCGCTCCGCGAAAGACCGCTGCCTCCGCTCCGGCTCATTCGTCCACGCTCGCTCGCGCTGCGCTCGAACTTGCCGTTGCCCGCTCCGCTGAAGGCGCTTCCACGACCGCCTCCTCCGGGGTCGCTCGCTTTCCGGGCATCTCCGGAAAGACGTCCGGCCTGCCTGTCGGTCCCGCTGCGGCCGGCATATCCACGGGATTCGCTCCGAGCCTGGGTTGCCTGTCCGGCCCGGCCGTATTTCTGGGCGGTCGCGTTGTCCCGGTAAGCTACTCCCTGCCTGTGGGCCGAGTCGTGCTGCCATGTCCCTTTCCCCGACTTATCGATCTGCCCCTTGTTCTGATACTGTTGCTGATATTTTGAGCGGTCGAGGTTGTGGTTATAGTTGATGTTCCGATTTATATCGATGTCAACGTTGCCGCCGTGCCAGTCGCAATGGCCCCACGCATAGCCCCATGCCGCACCTACGGCGACCCCTGCGGCAAAGCCGAAGGCCGCGGCCCCGGCCGCATATCCGGGCGGATAGTAGTAATAAGGCGGATAGGCAGGGTATGGCCACACGCCGTAAACAACTGTCGGATTATAGGCAGGTACATAAATGACCTCAGGGCTGGCAGGCTCTATTATGATTGTATCCTTCTCTACAATTACCTTCTGCTCCTTTGTGGCTTTCAGGTTGCCTTCTGCGCTCGCCCTTGCTCGGAGCTTCTGGACGGCGTCCATCACGTCCTTCTCCTGAGAGAGGAAAGCGTCGCCAAGTTTTTGTGTCCAGTCTATCTTGTCATTCATCATCTGAAGGACCTGTGGAAAGTTCACGAGCGATTTGACGCTCGGGTCCCAATCCTGTTTTTCGAGGGCGGCCCCAAGTGCGTCACCCTTGAGATCCTTGTTCTGCCTTACCCAGTTCGTGGCCTTTACAACCTCAAGCGGATATGTCGAGGCCATGAGTATCTGGGTCAGAAGAGGGTCCGGGTACAGGGCGACAGGCGCAAGAAGCTGATCAAGCTGTTCCAGGGAGAAAGGCTTATGCCGCATTTCTCCGGAATCTTGCGCCAGGGACCCGCCCGGCAGTATGAGCAGTGCAATCACGATAGAATTGACCGATCTGGTAAGAAGCCCGCCGATCTTCATCGTCCCTCCTTTTGCCGGAACTTACTGCTTCGTACTGTGGGCGTTGTCCAGGAATTTCCTCAGCCTTCCGGACCAGAACTCGAAGGCTTCCTTTGCGGCCCCGAACTTAGTCAGTCCTGAAAGTTTCGAGCCCCCCTTGTTGTCGATCGCAGCAGCGACCCTCTCGTTCGTGACGGAATCGAGAAGCTCGACCTCCATGCCGGCGCCTCCAACGCCCGTATGTCTTCCGGTCACTCCCCTTTTCAGGGTGCTTATGGCAAGTCCGATCGGCATTACGGTGGTAACCGCGCTTCTTGCAGGATTGCTCGGCTCGATATCGGTAATGGCGACGCGCACCCTTAGAACATCGGGTCCCAGCTCTGCAACTATAGGATAAGCCCCTTCAAGGGCCTTTACCGCGGCAAGGTGAAAGGCATCAGCCAGTTCCTTCATCTCCTCCGGCTGGATCCCCTTGTACTTCGAGTCCTCTTTCAGAAAGAAGACCACCTGGTCGAACATGACCTTGTTATACTTGCCGAAATCTACGCCGTCCTTCAGATAGACCAGATCGACTCCGCCGCCCGGCCCCTTCTGGAAAGGCGGATAGTCCTCCAGGAAGCCCGAATACTTCTCCTGCTGACCGGCATACCCCGAAGCGGCAATGAGAATGAACGCGATTACTGAAACCAAGCTTACCTTACCCGTGTCTTTCATAGATCCCTCCTGGTGATAAGGTTGATACTGCGTCAAGATAGGCCGGCCGCTTTTAACAACAAAAAAGGCCGGTCCGCTTCAGTAGTTTTTCGCGTCCCGACCTCGTAACAGACGATTCATTTTCGCCCCCCTCATGACCTGAAATACTTATATCACGAGGGACAGCCGCTGTCAACTCGGGCTTTACTCTTTTACTTCGAAAATAAAATCGATCTCGACTGGAGAATTCAATGGCAGCACAGGCACGCCCACCGCGACTCTTGAATGCCGGCCCGGCTCGCCGAATATCTCGCGAAGCAACTCGGAGGCTGCATTCAACACCTGCGGCTGATCGATAAAATCAGGCGTCGAGGCCACGAAGCCGTTGACCTTCACGCACCTCCCGACCCTGTCAAGGTTTCCAAGATAGGCCTTCACGTTGCTAAGTGCATTCAGCACAGCCTGCCTCGCATCCTCCTGCGCCTCACTGATGGAAACTGAGTCGCCGAGCTTTCCGGTATGGAGAAGTTTTCCTCCGCGTAGGGGAAGCTGACCGCTGAGAAATAAGAGATTTCCCGCCTGCACACAGGGGATGTAGGCGCCCAACGCAGCCGGAGCCGGGGGAAGGGTTATGCCCATTTCTTTCAGTTTCTGTTCAGCAGACATTCCGGCCTACCTTTCCCGCCCTTCGGGACACTCTGTTCATCAAGGCGCATGTCGAGAAGAGCGGCCTATGAGAATGGCCGGTTTCGATATGCACGTCCGATAACAAGTATACCAGAATCCCGCTTCCTTCATACTGACTTCTCGCAATCCTTTGTGGTATGTTAAAGAGCATGACCGGCAGGGTTGTCTCGATCAATATCAGCGACAGGAAGGGCGTGAGGAAGACGCCTGTCAAAGAGGCCTTGCTGAAGACCGGATACGGGATGGAAGGCGATGCCCATGCGTCTTCCGAATGGCACAGACAGGTAAGTCTCCTTGCCCTGGAGAGCATAAGGAAGATGCAGCAGATGGGGCTCGACGTGAAGCCGGGGGATTTTGCGGAAAACGTGACCACCGAAGGGATCGATCTGCTTTCTCTTCCGGTCGGGACGAGGATGGCTATCGGGGAAGATACTGAGCTCGAGGTAAGCCAGATCGGTAAGGAATGTCGCGCGCGGTGTGCGATATACTATCAGGCGGGCGACTGTGTGATGCCTAAGGAAGGTATATTTGTCAGGGTGCTTAGAGGCGGCAAGGTGAGAGAGGGTGACATAATAACTATTGATATATGATAATGAAAGACCGGTAATGCTTCAGAAGCTTTTGTCAAGTAATGGAATTAGTTTGAAATTTCGTAATATGCAGGGCGAATGCGCTCCAAAATCTTTATAAACGATAATCTATTTAGATTAAGAATTAAGGCTCAGCATAACACGAAAAGTTCACCAGGGGACTTGCGTTGTGGCTTCCGATACTTCGATGTATCGTTACTAAAGATTTTTCCACACACCCGCCCTGCATCCATGGAAAGATGATTCAGTTACAGGACTCATAAGGAACTCTGTTTGACACTATGATTACCGCGGCGGTTCTTACATTGAGTGATAAGGGGTCGAAAGGAGAGAGAGTTGACTTGAGCGGTCCTGTGATTGCGGAGATGCTCAAAGGCATAGGCGCCGAAGTGAGATACAATGAGATATTGCCGGACGAAGCAAAGTTGATTAAGGAAAGGCTTATTGAATTGTCTGGGAAGGTCGATCTGATACTCACTACAGGCGGCACGGGTCTAAGTCCGAGGGACGTGACGCCGGATGCCACGCTTGAGATAATCGACAGGGAGATACCCGGTATTGCGGAGGCCATGCGGGCGGAAGGTATGAAGAAGACAAAGAGATCTATGCTTTCAAGGGCCGTGGCGGGCGTCAGAGGGCAGACTCTTATAATCAATCTTCCCGGCAGCCCGAGGGCTGTGGAAGAGAACCTTGCTGTAGTACTGGATGCTGTCCCGCATGCGGTCGATAAGATAAAGGGAGACAACCGGGAATGCGCAAGACAATAGGTTCCGGCCGATGAAGGACGTTTCTTTTCCCCTTGCTTTCCTGGCAGGCGTGATGTCCTTTCTGTCGCCCTGCGTCCTGCCCCTCGTGCCTTCCTATATATCTTTTATCACCGGCATATCGTTTGAGGACCTAACGGCCCACGGGGACAGGGGAAGGTTGAGGTACCTTACCGTAACGAATTCCCTTTCTTTCATCCTGGGCTTTTCGTCCGTGTTCATCGCGCTCGGCGCATCTTCCTCCGCAATGGGAAGATTCTTTTTTGAGTATCAGGAATGGATAAGGATAGGGGGCGGCGTCCTTGTCATAATATTCGGTCTCTTTGTTGCGGGGGTGGTGAAGTTGGATTTTCTTCTGAAAGAGAAAAAAATGCATCTCAGCGGAAAGCCGATGGGCTACGTGGGGACATTTCTCGTTGGCATGACGTTTGCTGCAGGCTGGACGCCCTGCATAGGCCCGATTCTCGGCACCATATTGGTCTACGCAGGCACAAAGGGCTCAGCCTTTTACGGACTCAAGCTCCTGGCCGTTTATTCCATGGGCCTCGCTCTGCCTTTTTTTGTTTCGTCTCTGGCGATAAATAGTTTCCTGAGTTATTCGAGAAGGCTTATGAAATATATGCGGGTGATCATGGTCGTAAGCGGTCTCCTCCTTATAGTGTTCGGCATTATGCTGCTGACAAACAGGATGAGGGAGCTTGCCGGCTTTCTTCCGGATTTCGGTATTAAGTTCTGAGGAGGGATTTTATTGCTGGAGCGGCATGAGGTCGTTTACTACAAAGGACCGCTTGTAAGAAGTTAAGAAGTTAAGAATGGAAGGTGGAAGATCCATGAGAAAAGATATCAGACTGGTTGCGAGACTATTTGTGCTCGGCACATTGATGGTTGTTCTGGCCTCTGCCTGCGGGAAAAAAGAGGTGAAGCTGGTCTCCCAGGATTCCAAGATGGCTGAGGAAGCATTCTCTGTTGCGGACGCGTTACGGTCGGCGTATGTGAAGAAAGATTTTGCCTCCGCTGCGGAGAAGTGCTCGAAAGAAGGGTACAAGGATTTTATAGATTCCATCAAACATTTCGATTCGGCCGACCTCGAGTTCACCCCGCGGTGGGTAGAGATCGATAAGACAAAGGTCTATCTCAATATTGCCTGGAAGGGGACCTGGGTCGTCGGGAAGGACACAACGAGGGAGCGGGGAATGGCGGTATTCCTTTTGGACGGAATGCCTCTGAAGATGGTCAAGATAGTGCGGGGGAACCCGTTCAAGTATCCGGAAGCACAGCAATAAGGAGCAGTCGTCGGTATTCGGAAGCCAGCAGTCGGATTGGAAGAGCTTTCCGTAATGTTCTCTTGCTATTCTGTGTTCTTAATTCTGACTTCTCAACTCTGATTCAGTGGCAGGTGCTGCAGGAACCGCTGCTGCAGGAACCGCAGCCCGATGATCCGGAATTCTGGACACCGCTCATACCGAATGTCGAAAACTTTTTTCTGACATCTCCGGAGTCGCACTTAGGGCACTTCACAGCCTGAGAACCGAAGACCAGCTTCTCAAAGTCCTTACCGCACTTGTTGCATTTATATTCAAATATCGGCATTAGCCCTCTAAACATATCTATTATATAACAACTCGCACCTATTACGACACATCTTCCGGCTCTATGAGCCGCAGAGCGCTTCCTCAAGGAGCTCTATTATGTGAAACACCGGCTTGTTCTTTATGCCTGTGCCGAGTTGCAGCATGCAGCCGGGACATGACGTAATGACCGCGTCCGCCTTTGCGGCGGAATAAACACCGGCCCTCTTCTCCATGAGGTTCCTGGAGATGTTCCTGTAACACAAGCTGTAAACGCCCCCAAAGCCGCAGCAGCCGCTTTCCCCGGTATCTATGAGCTCTGCTCCGGCAAGCCGTATCAGGTCCCTAGGCTCCTTCCTGACATCGAGCGAGTGGATCATGTGGCATGGATCATGATAAGCGACTGTCCTCAGATTGCGGACAGGCGACAATTGGGATGAACTGAGCCTGTTCGAGAGGAAACTCGCGACGTCCATAACATTATTCAGCTCCTTGCCGAGCAGTTTAGGATAGTGGACCTTCAGGGACAGGACGCATGTCGGGCATAAGCTGACGACGGCCTCGGCATTAAGCTTGCTGAATGTCTCGATGTTCTTCCTTGCCAACTGAACCGCTTCCTCTTCCAGACCCAGACTCCTGAAGGGAGCGCCGCAGCAGACCTCTCCCTTGGGAAGCACGACTTCATAACCCAGATGGACGAGAACGTTTATCAGAGAGGCGCCGAGGTGCGGGAAAAGGTAATTCGTGCTGCAGCCTGTAAACAGCGCGATGCGGCCGACCTTCTTTTCCGGTTTGTACACCTGCCGGTCGTCCTTCAAGGGGACGTGAGGCACCGAGATGGAAAAGGGAATAACACCCTTCCTGAAGAGGTATGGGTAGATCGTATGCTGCATCGCCTGTGCAACCCTGAAGCTCAGCGCCGGCCTCTTCATAGAAAAGCGCATAAGAAAAGCCATGCATCTCCTCAGTCCGCCTGAAGCCGGCAGCAGTTTCCTGCCCTGATAGACGGCTTCTGTGACGTCTACATGCAACGGGCAAAGCTTCTCGCACGCGCCGCAGAGAATGCAATCGTATATCCTCTCTTTCAGGGCCGCCGTCGGAGTCAGCTGCTCTGATAATAAGCCCCCGAGAAGAGCCAGTCTTCCCCGCGCCCCCATCGCCTCGGTCAGCCCTTCGTCGTATGTGGGGCAGTTGGCCTTACACCCCCCGCATCGTACGCACTTTGAAATGTCTTCGAGGCACATCCCGGACTGCATAAATTATTCTAATTCATCACGGAAATAACTATCAAACCCCGCTTTTTGACTAAAGGGACCTTTAGGTATAAAATTACTCCATGAAGGTAGGCTTCTTATATGATGATGTCTTCCTGAGACACGAAACGCCCCAGTGGCATCCTGAATGCAAAGAGCGCCTGGTCTCGATCGTGAAAGCCCTCAGGGAATCAGGCCTGTGGGATAAACTTGTCCATATCCCTCCGAGGAAGGCCGGGTTCGGTGACGTGCAGAGGGTGCACGATCCGGCCTATGTCGAAAAAGTGAGGAAATTCGGCCAGGGCTACCTTGACCCTGATACTTATGTGTCAGAGGGAAGTCTAGAGTCTGCGCTGTTTGCCGCGGGCGCTGTTATGGAGGCTGTCGAAAGATGCAGGAAGGGCGAAATCAAAAGGGCCTTCTGCGCCGTCAGACCCCCGGGACACCACGCCGAGGCAGACCGGGCCATGGGATTTTGTATCTTCAACAACGTGGCGGTTGGCGCCCGGTACGCGCAGGAAATCGGATATGGGAAGGTTTTTATTGTGGACTTTGACGTGCACCACGGCAACGGGACCCAGCACATCTTTGAGGAAGACGATACGGTCTATTATTTCAGCACGCATCAATACCCCTTTTATCCGGGCACGGGGAGCGGCTCGGAGTGCGGAAGGGGAAAGGGTGAGGGCTATACGTACAATATCCCCGTGAGCAGCGGGTCGGGAGACAAGGATTTTTTTCAGATCTATAATGATATCCTTCCGGGCATCCTGAAGAAGTTCAGCCCCGACATCATCCTGGTGTCCGCCGGATACGACGTTCACAAGGACGACCCCCTGGCTGCGGTAAGGGTCTCTGATGAAGGGATAAGGAGTATCGTCAGAGGCGTCCTTTCATTTCCTGCCCCCGCCGTCTTCACGCTTGAGGGCGGCTATGATCTGGCGGCCCTCTCAGGGGCGGTCGTGATTACTCTTGAAGAGATGATGAAAGACCGACAGGTTTAAACATCAGCGTCGACAGCGGCGGTAGGGTGACGCTTATCGAGAAGGGACGAAGCTGGAAGGGAATTTCGTCCGCGTTAACGCCTCCGGCATTTCCCGTGTTGCTTCCCCAGTAACCGGCGGAGTCGCTGTTGATTATCTCTTTATAGAAGCCCGGGGCCGGCACACCTATCCTGTATCCGGTCCTCGGGACCGGTGTGAAGTTGCAGACAAAGACCGTGAAGTCTTCGTGGTTCCTTGCCCTTCTCAGGAAGGCGATTACGCTTCCCTCGACATCGTGAAAGTCGATCCACTCGAAACCCCTGTAGTCGAAATCAACTTCATAGAGTGAAGGCTCTGTCCGATAGACATTGTTCAGGTCCCTCACAAACCTCCGGAGCCCCTTGTGCGGCTCGAACTCCAACAGGTGCCAGTCAAGGCTCTTTTCAAAATTCCATTCATCCCACTGACCGAATTCCCCTCCCATGAACAGCAGCTTCTTTCCGGGATGGCCGTACATGAAGCCGTAGAGCGCCCTCAGGTTTGCGAACTTCCGCCACATATCTCCGGGCATCTTATCGAGAAGGGACTTCTTGCCGTGGACGACTTCGTCGTGAGAGAGGGGGAGGACGAAATTCTCCGAAAAGGCGTAAAGGAGGCTGAATGTGAGATTATTGTGGTGGTACTTCCTGTGCACCGGGTCCTTCGAAAAATAAGCGAGTGTGTCGTTCATCCAGCCCATGTTCCATTTCATGCTGAATCCGAGCCCCCCAAGGTAAGTGGGCCTGGAGACATTGGGCCAGGCGGTTGATTCTTCCGCCACGGTCTGTATGCCGGGATGGTACTGATGGGAAACCTCATTAAACTTCTTTATGAAATCGATGGCCTCGAGATTTTCCCTCCCTCCGAACGCATTGGGTATCCACTCGCCGTTTTTCCTCGAGTAGTCCAGATAGAGCATGGAGGCCACTGCGTCCACCCTGAGGCCGTCCATGTGGTATTTCTCAAACCAGAACAGGGCATTCGACAGCAGGAAGTTCCTCACCTCGTTTCTTCCGTAATTGAATATCTTCGTGCCCCAGTCTGGATGGAACCCCTTCCTTGGGTCCTCATGTTCATAAAGACAGGTCCCGTCGAAGAAACCAAGCCCGTGACCGTCCGTGGGGAAATGGGCCGGCACCCAGTCGAGGATCACTCCGATACCTGTCTGATGGCAGCGGTCCACGAAATACATGAAATCCTTGGGTTTGCCGTATCTGCTGGTAGGGGCGAAGTATCCAAGGGTCTGATAGCCCCACGATGCATCCAGGGGGTGTTCGGTTATCGGCATGAGCTCGATGTGCGTATAACCCATCTCTCTGACGTACGGGATCAACTCCTCCGCGAGCTCTCTGTAAGTGAGCCAGCGGTTGTCCTCATCCGGGACCCTCATCCACGATCCGAGATGGACTTCGTAGATGGCCATCGGACCTTCCAGGCAGTTTGTGCGTGACCGTCTCTCCATCCATTCGTCGTCCCGCCAGATGTATCCGCTTATGTCGTAAACGATAGATGCGCTCTTGGGCCTCAGCTCAAAGCAGAATGCAAAAGGGTCGGCCTTTTGAGAGATATATTTGCCGGTCTTGGGTCTTATCTCAAATTTGTAGAGGGTCTCTTCACCGATCCCGGGAATAAAGGTCTCCCAAATGCCAGAAGGTCCGAGCGAGTACATCGGGTGGGCAGCGGCGTTCCAGTCATTGAAATCGCCTATAACGCTCACCTTTTTTGCATTCGGGGCCCATACCGAGAAATGCACTCCGCCGCGGCCGTCGATCTCCATGACATGGGCGCCGAGCTTTTCATATTTCTTGTAGTGGCTGCCTTCCCCGATCAAATGGAGGTCGAATTCTGTAAGGACCCTGGTCTTTTTGTCAGGACCCATGCCTGCCCTCTCCCCTGGGGGCCGGCCTCTGACGGTGCGGCGCCTTCTTTTTCGTGAAGTCGACCTGCACGACGTTTGGCGCTGTCTTTGCCTCCGTCTCTTTCGAGTCCTTCATTTGAGTGACGGTCTCCGGAGATGTAATAAACTGGGACTTCAGCTCAGGGGAATATATGGCCACGATATGGTCCACCGGGACAAAACATTTTTGGGGCGATGTACCGAAGACAAGCGTTGAGGAGATGCCCAAGTCGTCCCATGTGAAATTCATGCTCTTGTTAAAGACGAGCACTATGCCGTTCTTTTTCTCTTCTTCTGTGAAGCCCCTGCTGCCTATGGCAACGTCCTCCGAATATCTGGCAACAATAAAGACGCGGCCGGCCATGTCTAGCATTTCATAGAAGATGGTCTTCTTGAGTCCGTTGAGTCTCGATCTCATGAGAGAATTGTATCAGATGGGAGAAGCCTGCGGCAAGCAATTATACCTGCGCATGTTTGGAGGCAGTAAGAACGAGACAATCGGCATCGGTGAGAAAGAAGAGATTTTGATGGGACGGCACTCAACACGGCAGGACCGCCGAAAAAAGCTTGACCTTTTTCGGATTTTATGTAATAGTAACTATTGAAGTGTCGGAAGTTTTTGTCGTACATAATGCTTTAGGGCCGCAAAGACTTTGGACTTTGCGGCCCTTTTTCATGGCAAACTTTCGTAATCTTCATTACTCTTGTCCCGAAAAGTCGAATGACTTATTTGGGGGGAAATTTTATCAGTAAGGAGGTGTAGCAGCATGGAGAAAGGTACCGTTAAATGGTTCAATGAATCCAAAGGATTCGGATTCATTACCAAAGAAGACGGCGGAGATGTTTTTGTCCACTATACTGCCATCCAGGACAACGGATTCAAGTCCCTGGCTGAAGGTCAGGCAGTTAGCTTTGAGATTGTGGACGGCCCCAAAGGCCCGAAAGCGGTCAATGTAACAAAACTCTAAGCCAACAATAGTGCAGGCCCGTTTCGGGCCTGCATTTCTTTATCCCCTCCCTGCAATTCTATTTGCGCTGAATACCGGTCGAGAATAGACCGCTCGTATGTTCTGTATTAAGATCTGTATTAAGAAAGGTGGACGAATGGCCGAACCTGAGGAAAGTCTGGAGATTGTGAATGAAAAAGGCGAGGTGCTCGGCGTTGCCCGCCGCTCAGAGATCCACGGCGACCCTTCGCTGATGCACAGGGTGGTCCATGTGCTCGTGTTCGATGAGGAAGGGAGGCTGCTACTGCAGAAGCGCTCGCTCAGCAAGGATGTGGCCCCCGGCAGATGGGACACCTCCGTCGGCGGGCATGTCGGGGTAGGCGAGGAGCTGTCTCTTTCCGCAATGCGGGAGATGGAAGAGGAACTCGGCGTCTCCGGACGCGAAATCGAATTTCTCTACTCATATGTCCACAGCAATCCTTATGAGACGGAACTCGTCTCGACATATCGCTGCGTTTATTCGGGCGACATCCGGCATAATGCTGAAGAGATCGACGAAGTGAGGTATTGGAGCCTGGAGGAGATAAAGGAGGCCATGGGAAAGGGTATCCTCAGCGACAACTTCGAAGATGAATTCAGGACCTTCTCAGACCGTCATACTCCCCGCAGATGAGGTCCGTAAATATATTTGTGCAGCTGCAGGTTCAGCCTTACGTCGAGTCTGTCCGCCACTATCCACGCTGAAAGCGCCGCCGGATCGAGCATCCCGAAGGCCGGTGCGAAGAGCACCTTGCATTTCTCGGGAAGGGAATGCTCTCTAATGAAACTCCTTGCCCACTCATAGTCCTCTCTGCCGGTGATCACAAACTTTACCTCATCGCCTTCTTCCAGCAAGGCCAGGTTTGACTGCAAGAGAGCGTCCGTCTCGCCGCTTCCTGGTGTCTTTATGTCCAGGATTATGACCGATCTTCTGTCGATGCCCCGGATGTCCTGGCTGCCGTTGGTTTCTATAAGGACCTTAAAACCGCCGTCGAGGAGCCGCCTGACCAGAGATGCCGCCTCCGGCTGGAGCAAAGGCTCTCCGCCTGTTATCTCAACCGTCTTAAGGCCCGCTCCTTTGATCCTGTCCATTATCTCATCTTCCGTAAGCTCCGTTCCTTCCTCATACGCATAGGCGGTGTCGCAATACGAACACCTCAGATTGCAGCCGGTCAGCCGCACGAAAGTGCACGGCGTTCCGGCATAAGTGGATTCTCCCTGGATGCTCGTGAATATCTCGCAGACCTTCATATCATCGGTGCGTTCAGAAAGTGAACGCTGAACTGAGGACCCTCCCGCGCTTGTCGAATACGACCTTTGTGACAAAGTGGTCGCCCGCCCTGAAGGAATAGGCCAGCTCGCGCCATATGACCACCGTCCTGTCGCCTTTCTTTTCCACATCGGCATAAGGATATTTTGCGAAATAGAGGAAGTTCCTGACCGCGCGTTCTTCCCTCGAGCGCTCTATGAGAGGGTCCCTGACGGGTTTATATCTTTCCTGGATGCAGACCCTCTGGGCAAAAAGGTCCGCGAAGCCGGTTAGGTATTCGTCCCCGGACCTCGCGACAAACCACCACCTCAGGAAATCGTTCGGCAAAGGGCAGAGCGCGTATGTGTTTGCGTCGACCTTGGTCTTGAGAAAGTCCGTGGCCTCCTCATGCAGGTAGTATCTGCCCGCGAAATAGGAAACCATCAGGACAAGGGTGACCGCCGCAATCATAGGTGCCCTTTTCCTGTTCTTCCAGCCGAGAATCACACACAGGAGAAGGCCGAGCGTTATATAGGGGTCGATAATAAACACGAGGTCAAGGGAATACGCCTCCCAGTCGAGGGGTGAAAGGACCCTGGTGCCGTACTGGGTGGCGAGGTCCATGAGTATGTGGGCCCCGTAACCCAGGAGCGAAATAAAGAAATAGTAGAGAAAGCCTTTTCTGTATCCGAAGATAATCCCGATTATTATGGGGAAGATGAACAACGCTGCGATGCCGTGGGTTATTCCCCTGTGGTATCTGAGAAACACGTCCGCCCCCCAGAACCTCGACACGTAGTCGAGATCGGGCGCAAGGGAAGAGATGAGCAAGACTGCCATAGAGGCCCTTCTCTTGAAGCCGAGCTGGTTTATCGTCGCGCCTGTGAGGGCGTGAGTCACCGGGTCCATATGATGAAAGGTATCACGTTTCCGGACCTGATGTCAAAAAGGTCATCTCATCCGCGCAATGTATATATGTTCGTCCCTTCGATGATTGCTGCGATAAGAAGAAGCGGAATGACAACGATGAAAAGAATCCTGAGAGACCTGGACCGCCTCTCCCTTAAGGGCGTAGCGTTCTTTTGGAAAACAGTTATGCCTTGCCATAACCCGATTCCGCATGCCGTAAACAGTGCGGGCAATTCAAAGATGCCGTGGGGGAGAAGTAGCAAGAGGGCGGTGACGCGATGCGCTTCGTCGACATATGACAACGCGGAGCCGAGGATGAGTCCGTTCAGGACCGAAATCAATAAAGGCAGGACCCCGAGGAGAGGTCCGGACACAACGCATACCGAAGCCACCAAGCTGTTCCGGAGAAAAATCGCCAGAACCAATGCAAACAGGTTCTCCCGGGACAGCTGCCTGGCGAACTGCTTCAGGGCCGAAAGGCTCCCCTCGCTCCAGGAAGGATGCCGTGCCCCTATGGCGATGCCGGCAATAAAGATGATCGCCGCGGCGAGTATCAACCACCTGACCCTGCGCAAATCCGCGAGCGCTTCCATGTAATTTTTTCCGATGCTGTCGAGGAACGTTTCTTTCATAGAGATATACGCGCGACTTATGTTAAGCGTCAAACGGCACAGATCCTCAAAAAATGTGCTCGTCACGGCCCTAAAATAGATTATCAGTTTTTGACTGTCTTGTTAAGCGAGTGCGCAGCTGAGAATTGCGCGAGGGCTTTGTTCTTCATGCCCTCCTCTTTGTAGACGACTCCAAGATTGTAGTGCGCCTGGGCATAAGCGGGATCCAGCTTTATGGCAGTCCGCAACTGTTCGGCTGCTTTGTCGAGCATCCCCGACTGCCCGTAAGCGGTCCCGAGCTTGTAATGGAGCACAGGGTCATTGCCTCTCAATGACACTGCGACCTCAAACTGCCTCGCGGCCTCTTCCGGCAGGCCCTTTGAGCTCAAAGCTACCCCAAGTGCGTCGTGGGCGTTCACGTAATCAGGTTTTGATCTTATGGCCGCCTGAAATTGCTCTATGGCAGTGTCTATCAGCCCTGTCCTTGCATAGAGGTCACCCAAATCATAATGGGCCATGGCGTCATCAGGCTTTATCCTGAGAGCAGTATCGAAGCACCTCACTGCCTCATCCGACCGTCCTCTCCTGAAAAGGGCCGCTCCCAGGCTGTCATACGCCTCGTAACTGTCAGGCGATTTCTTTACCGCATCTGACCAGAGCGTGTAGTCGTCCTTCCAGACCGCATTCCTTGTTACTGTCCCGAAGGAGTATACGCATACCACGGCCGCCAGGATCACCGCTACTACGGGCCGCGCCCGCTTATGCGATATTTTCCCCGCGAGCAAGGACACAAGCAGGACAAAGCCGAAGGAGGGCAGATAGAGATACCTCTCTGCAAATACATTGTCGCCGAGGCCCTGAAGATAGAAGGCGGGCAGGAGAGGCACGAGCAGAAGGAAGAGGCTGAATAGCGCAACCTTGTCTCTTTTCCAGGCCGCGAAGGCGAGAGAGACAAAAGCAGCGAAACAAAGAAGCGATATGATGCCGTTCATCCCCAGGAAGGACTTGATCGGATGGAATACGTGAAAGACGCTGAGGTCAACAGGAAGGACCAGTTTTTCGAGATACTTTGCGAGGAGAGGCGGGACATTGATGAGCTGAGTGTAGATACTCAGTCCGGCATGCTGCCGCACCGGCGCAAATCCTCCGAGGACAAGAAACCTGGCAATCAGATATATACCGGAGACGGCAAGATAAGGCAAGTATCTCTTTACGCGCGAGATCACGTCCCCTCCGGCATTTCGAAGTATATAGTCGTAAGAGACGACCAGGACTGGAAGCGTAAGGGCCGTCTCTTTACAGAGAGCGGAGAAGATGAAGAAGACTGCCGAGAATAAAAGGCCCTTCTTATGCCCTTCGGTGTATAAGACATAGAAATAAAAAGAGAGGAGATAGAAGAAAGAGAAAGATAGCTCTGTGAACGCGCCGGACCATGCCACCGCTTCTGTATGAATGGGATGGGAGGCAAAAAGCATGGCGGTGATGAAAGCCGGCGACAGGAAGGAGTTCGAGTCAGACCCTGACAGTCCTGAAATGAGGTGTGACGATATCAGCAGGACCAATATTGAAATGCCTGCATGTGTCATGACACTCAGCAGGTGGTAGCCGAAGGGATCGGTCCCGCACATTTTGAAAAGGAGGATGCCAAGGAGTGAGGCAAGCGGTCTATAATAGTTTGAAGTTTCCCCTTTGAACCCCCACAGATTGGACGAGAAGACTTCGGGTATGTGCCTCAGGTCCCTGATCCAGGGGTTGTTCAGCACCGTCTGGAGGTCGTCATAAACGAAGCCGTTGGAAAGGGCGTTGTAATAGACGGCGAAGGCGACAGCACCGACAGCTAGAATCTTGAAGGTCTTCCTGCTCACTTATAATTCTATGATTCAGGGATGTTCCAAGTCAACAATGACAAAAAACCGGGGAGTCTGGTAAACTCAAATAATATTTGCGTTGCGGGAGACGAATGTGATCAAGTTCATCATGAAACTGATATTCCTCGGCATAATTGCCGCGGTCGTTTTTGTCGCGCTATCTATTTATAGCGGAGGTGAGAAGTTCAGGTGGTTCGGGAAAAAGGTCGAGCAGCAGTCAGAGAAGGTCGGAGAGAAGGCAGACAAGCTCAAGAAGGGCAGCGATATCGTCATAAACGGCATCCGGAAGACAACGGAGACAGTAAAGGAGATAGCCGGCTCTAAAGACGCCAAGAAAGAGAAAGATGACAAACCTCGTTGAGGCCCAAAAGATAGAAAAGTCTTTTTATACGCCTGCGGGTGAGCTCAAGATCCTCAGGGGCGTGGACCTTTCGATAAGGCCGGGAGAGGTCATTGCCATAGTCGGGGCCTCAGGCGTCGGCAAGAGCACCTTCCTTCATGTCCTGGGCACCCTGGACAGGCCCACCTCCGGCAAGGTTTTCTATGAAGGCGCCGATATCTTTTCCAAAGACAATGGCTCCCTTGCGCTTTTCAGAAACAGGACGATCGGCTTCGTGTTTCAGTTCCATCACCTTCTGCCCGAGTTCAGCGCCCTCGAAAATGTGATGATGCCGGGTCTCGTAGGGTCCTGCAATTATGCGGAAACAAGGTCGCGGGCCGAAGAGCTCCTTTCGGAGCTCGACGTTCACGAGAGAAGGGACCATAGGCCAGGGGAGCTTTCCGGCGGCGAGCAGCAGAGGGTAGCTGTGGCGCGGGCACTGATACTCAATCCTAAGGTGGTCCTTGCGGACGAGCCCACCGGGAACCTCGATACCGCAACCGGCGATGAGCTCTTCAGTCTGCTAGTAAAACTGAATAAAGAACGCGGTATAACCTTTGTAATAGTCACTCACAACGATGCCCTTTCAAAGCGTTGTCACCGTGTGATGAAGATGGCGGACGGGAGACTGGAATAAACAGCGCTGAACATCAGTGTCAGTGATCGGCGTCAGAAGATCTTTACACCAAAACCGGTATTGAGCGCCGGCTCCGGGGTCAGCCGATCTCCGAGAGGACCCCGTTGACCATACTCAATTTTTTCTTTGCCCTGGCTGCAATCTCTTTGTTGTGGGTTACGATGAGAAACGTGACCCCTCTTTCCGTATTCATCCTGTCGAAGAGCTGTATAACTTCGTTTTCGGTTTCTTCGTCGAGGTCCCCCGTAGGCTCGTCGGCAAGAATGATCTCGGGCCTGTTTATGAAGGCCCTCGCAATAGCGATCCTGCGCTGCTGGCCTCCCGAGAGATGAGACGGATAAGAGTTGACCTTTTCTGCGAGGCCGACGATGCCGAGAAGTTCCTTTGCGTCCTTAACGATCTCATCCCTGTAGTTTCCAAAAGCGGTCGGCAGCACGATATTTTCGAGGGTGGTAAGCGTGGGGATCAGGCTTGCAAATTGATAGATGAAACTTATCTTCCTGTTCCTGAAGCCGGAGAGGCTGTCGTCATCCATGGACCATATGTCCGCATTATCGATGACCACCCGGCCGGAATTGGGCCGCGTCAAACCGCCGATCAGACTCAAAAGGGTCGTCTTACCGCTACCTGAATGGCCTATGATTGAGACCATTTCACCTCTGTCGACCTCGAAGGAGACGTTATTTACCGCCTTCAGGGTCTGCCCGTCGATATCGTAGGTCTTCGTCAGGTCCTTGACTTCTATCATCTGTCCTCCGGGTCCTGTAAATGTAAGCCTGGCGTCATCAGGAAGTCTTATCGAGCTCTTTCCTGAGGGCCTCGGCCGCGCCCTCGTCGAATTTCTTCAGGGCCTCATATTGCTGTTCCGCGGCCTTCTTGTTTCCTTTCTTGGAGTAGGTTATCGCAAGATTAAATCTGGCCGACGTGTAGTTCGGTCTCAGTTCTATCGCTTTTTTCAGGGCGCCTATCTCTTCATTGAGATTGCCGCTATTGCCGTAAGCCACCCCAAGGTTGTTGTAGACTACCGCATACTTGGGCATGTGCTTCGCAGCCTTCCTCAAGGTTTCTATCGCCTCTTTAGGCTTATTGAGACGATCATAAGCGGTCCCCATCTTGAGGTAGGCGTATCCCATGTCGGGTTTCAGTTTGACGACTTTCTTCAGCGTCTCAATCGCCTCGGGGTACTGCGCGTCGCGGTAATAAAGATCTGCAAGATGGTAAAGGGCATCCACGTCATTGGGGTTCTCGTCCAGTCTCTTCTTTATTTCTCCGTAGACGGACTCGCTGGAGTATGGGTTGACGGTAGGCGCCTCCGCTCTCTGCTCCTCGCGGGGCTGTTCTTTCTTGCAGGAAACAACAGGCAAGAGGACAAAAAGAAGCACTGCCACAAGCAGCAATTTTCCGGCAAAGCTAATATGGTTCTTCATCTGCTTTTTTCTCCTTTAAGAGATATGATAAAACCCGCTATAGAAAGAAGAATTATCAATGCCCCCAGCAGCCGGAGCATGGGGACCGTGCCGTAATTGCAGGGGTGCTGGCTGTTGTGGCAGTATCCGATGGCATCAGGCACAAAAACCACGGCTATGCCCGCAGCCAGAGTAGTGAGGCCCGACCACCTCAGGGCCTCGTAGGTCCTGGACAGGATCATTCCCACCGCCGCTATCATGACGATGGCCCCTATAAACATCTCCGCCGTGCCGGTATAAGTGCAGGCCATCCTGCTATAGCCCTCAAACTCGCAAGTCGGCAGTATGTATCGCGGGGTGAGCAATACCAGAAGTCCCATCAAGAAGAGCATTATCCCGAACTTCCTGCTTATAATCATTTCAACAGTCCGTAGGCCCCCTTGAAGTCGACGGGATTGCCCCACTTCCTTGCCTCCGACTCCTCCCGGAAGGCTGCAATGCTCCATGACATCGGGGTCGAGAACCTCTTGTCAAAAACATAATACGCCTTTGCACCCTCAATCCAGGCGCCGCTCTTATAATCTTTTACGTAGACTATTTTCAGTTTTCCCCTGTCCGATCTGAAGTGACGGAGCATGTCCCCTATATCGCAAAAGAACATCTTCTTCCCGTCTGTTGTTATCACCTCGGCAGAGAACTTCGAATCCGGGTTAACCGTCATCCCGCATTCCGCGCAAAGCGTGTCTTTGGGAATAGGGAAGGGCTGGGAATATGAGGAAACAGGCAAAAGAAACACAAACATCAAAGAACACAAAAAAACGGAGACACGCAGCATGGCGGATCTTGGCATCATGATCTACTCCCCCTTTCTGATGGCCTCGTACGGCTCCATTCTGCTTGCAGATATGGCCGGCAGGAGCGAAGCGAGGAGGCCGGTCAGCATCGAGAATATCACTGCGCCTAAGACCAGCTCGATGAGAGTCGAAACCGGCGGCAAGAGGTAGGGCAGTTTAAGGCTGTGAAGGATAAGGTTCTTGAACGTGACAAGGAGGGCCGAGCCTGATATCAGGCCGACGAGCCCGCCCATCAAAGAGATGATGACAGCCTCAGTCACTATAAGCTTGAATACATGACTCTTCCTGGCGCCCATGGACCTCAGGAGGCCGAGTTCCCTCTGACGCTCGTTTACGATCATCGAGAAGGCGAAGCCCATCATCAAAAGCGCCAAAACCCACAACACGGCGCTGATCGCGAGGATCCCCTTCAGAAGTCCTCCAAGTTGTTTCCTTACCGTGCTGATGACTTCGTCAGAGGCTATCGCCTTGACGCCGTCAATATCGTGCTCTATGCGGATGGCGGCCCTGTCGGGAGAAAAACCTTCCTGGACCTGGACGAGCACGGCCGAGATCTTGTCTCTCTCTATGGTAATCGGCTGTATGGCCCTGGTCTTGGAGTTCTCGGCCATCTGATAGGCCGCATCCATGGTCATGAACACGGACTGGTCGAAAAATTTCATGCCTGTCGGCTCCATTGTGCCTACGACTTTAAAGGGGGTGCCGAAGAAAGGCATGGTATCTCCGACGATCACGGGTATGTTCCTCCCGGTTATGACCTGGTTGCCGACAAGCGGCTTCTTAAGGTTCCTCTCAAGCCACGGGGTGATAGTGAAGTCCGTAGCCGGATCGAAGGCCACAAGAAAGGCCTCGACGCTGAAACAGCATGTAAACGAGGTCGGTTTTATGAAGAGCTGCGGGGACGCTCTCTTGACTCCTTCGACCGCCCTCACCTTGTCGAGGACCGAGCGGTCCATGTAAAAGCTCGTGGGCTCGCCCGCAAGCAGCGCAGCGCGGGCCTCGGACTCGTACTTCGACGGCACGACAAGCACGTCAGCCCCAAGGCGGTAAGTGCCGATCTTAAGCGCGTTCTGCATGCTGGAGATAAAGAGGGTCGCCGAAAAGAGTGTGCCTGTCACCACGGTGACCGCAAGGAGGAGCAGGAAGGTGCGGGTCATTTTTCTGCGGAGGTTCTTTATCGCAAACAGTATGATGTTCAGTTTTGACGCCATAAACTTTCTTATTATAACATTATCATTCGCATTCGTGACTTGCCGCCTCAATGAATAAAGCGCTTGTTTTGCGGGCCTCTGCGAACAGGGTCAAAAAAGAAGGGGGCTGCATCAGCCCCCTTCTTTGCCAAAGCGTTTTCTGAACCGGCTCGGTACTTACTTGCCGGGGTGCCAGTCAACCGTGATGCCGCAGAGAAGCGGTGAACCCTTGTCCATCTTCACTTCTATGCCGTTCGGCTGGTGGCATGATTTACAAGCCGAAACCTCTTCCACGATGTGGTCATTCTTTCTGTCGAGGACAACGAGCTTGCTGTCATCGCCGTATGTCCTGGATGAAAGCAGGGCGTACTTGCCGTCAGCTGTGAACGCAAAATCGTGCGGCCTTATGTTGTCCGGAAGGATTATCCGTTTCACTATCTTGTCCGTGTTTGTGTCGATGATGATGACCTGGCTCTTGTGGGTGCCCGGCTTCAGGCCCGGATCGAACTCGTTCGGCGCGCTGACCCAGAGGTACCTGCCGTCGGGTGTCATTCTGTCCTGATGGATGAACGTCATCTCAGGGCTCTTGATCTCCTTGATCTTCTTCTTTGTCTTCCAGTCATACACATACACAATGCCGGTAGGCATGTCGGTGATGTACGCCTTCTTCGCGTTCTTGGTCCACTGTATGCCGCAAACGGCCTTTCCAACCGGCATCTTGTCCGCAGTCTTCAGCGTCTTTGAATCCCAGACGTAAACGTTACCATCGGCCATGTCTTCAAAGTATATCTTTCCGTCAGGACCGACAATGGCGCCGCAGAACTTTTCGCCGACCTTCCAGGGCCCGGTCTTCTTACCTGTCTTGAGATCGACCTTGTAGACATCGCCGTCAAGTGTGCCCACAACGAGGACCTTGTCGCCGTGCTCTTTTATAAGCGCCTGACCGTGCATTCCGCCGGCCTTCTGGACCTTTTCAAAGCTCATACCTGCTATCTTGCCCTCCATCTCGGAGCCGGCCTCGGTGATAACGATCCTGTCTTTTTCCACGTCCGTCGGCGACTTCATCGTCCTCATGTCGATGATAGCTATGTGGCCGCCGTGTCCTGCTATATAAGCTATACCGTCAAAGGTAATGGGTTTCTTGGACAATTCGACCTTTGCAACTACCGCGTGCCCTTCTCCGGACTCTTTTCCGTAACCGACGGACCCTGTGAATGCCATATAGCCCACCAAGGCCGCCGCCAGAATCAGTACAACAAACAGTCTCTTTTTCATTCTTCCTCCCTTTCGTTCTTTCTTAGTCAGTAAACACACACACACACGGACCTTTTTCTTGTCTGTCTCACCCCCCTCTTAATCTTTTTCCGCCTCGGACATAATAGCCCAACATGCTTTAAAATATATCGCCAAAATAAATTTGTCAACTTCAAATTGTAATTTTAGAAGACCTCAAGAAAGGCCGCGCAGTGACTATTCTTTCTCCCTGATCGAGGCGACCTGATCGACGGGAATGACGATCCAACCCGACCGGCTTTCAAGATAGACGTCCGTTTCGTCGATCTCCACAAGTTTTCCAATGTAAAGGATGTCATTAGCCATGACCTCCACAAGTTTTCCACGCAGATCAATCATTCTGCCGCCTCCCTCTCTGACTCTCAAGGTTGTGCACCACCTCAGCGCCTATGAGCAGTATGCTCATAGAGTAAAAGACCCATAATAAGAATATCACAAAGGCCGAGAGCGGGCCATATATAGTGCCGAGCCTGAAGACGTGTACCACATAGAGCGTGAAGATGTGCTTTGCGGCCTCAAAGAAGACAGCTGCAAAGAGAGCGCCCGAGACCGCATGGGAGAGGCTAACCCGTTTCTTTGGAAAGAGGACATACACTGTCGTCATTATCAGGAACATCAGGACAAACGGGATGACAAACCCTATGAAGAAGCGGGCTATACTGCTCATCCTCAGTCCGGGGAATATGCTCCTTGCCGGTTCGATTACCGACATGGAAGACGTGGCGGCAAAGGATATCAGGATGAAGCCGATGATGAATGTGATCATGACAAGAGAAAGGACCAGCGACACAATAAGCGACCGCCTGACCTTCGCCTTGAAGATTATGTTCAAGGCCGACTGGAGAGACGAAAAAAGCCCGAAGGACAGGAGACCGTAAAGCACAAGGCTCGGCTTACCGAGGCCCTTATAAGTTATCAAATGCTGGAGCTCGCCGGTGATCTGATGCGTCACCGTAGGGAAGAAACTCGCGAGTCTGGACGAAATAAACTGGAAAAAACCCCTCTGTTCTCCAAGGAAGTATCCGAAGATCGCAGCCAGGAAAAGACAGAAGGGGACGATCGCCGTCATAAAGAAAAAGGAGAGAGAGCCTGCGAGCATGATGCCTCCGTCCCTGAAGAAGTCGAGGAGACTCTTCCAGACGACCTTGTGAACCCCCCCGGCCTTCAACCGGCCCTCCGCTTCAGGAAAATCCTTATAGGGGTCCCGCTGAAAGAGAACCTTTCCCGTAAGTTCTTCTCCAGGTAGCGCATATAAGAGTCCTTTATCCCGGTCGGATCGTTCGCAAAGAGCACAAATTCCGGAGGCTCTACGGACACCTGGGTAATGTAGTAGAGCCTGACCGCTTTCCCTTTGTGCACTGGAGGCGCGGAGCGCGACACCGCCTTACCGAGGAGGTCGTTCAGCTCGGAGGTGCCTATCCGTTTCCTCCTCTCTGAGATGATGCCGTCGATTAAGGGAAAGACCTTTGTGACCCGCTTGCGTTCGAGACCGGATACAGTCAGAACGGGTGCGTGCTGGAAAAACCAGAATTTGTCCCGGAATTCCGCCATATATTTCTTGAAAGCGGCTTCGGGCTCTTTCACCAGGTCCCATTTGTTGAACAGGAATACCGCTCCCTTGCCGTACTTCTCCACCATGCCGGCAATCCTTCTGTCCTGTTCCGCGAGGCCTTCCGATGAATCGAGGACAATGAGGGCGACGTCGCAGCGTTCGATGCTCCTGACAGCCCTCACCATCGAATACCGTTCAATGGAATAACCGATCTTCCCTTTCTTCCGAATGCCCGCGGTATCTATCAAGACGTATTTCCTGCCGTAATATGAGCAGATTGAGTCTACAGAGTCCCTTGTCGTCCCCGGCACCGGGCTTACGATCATCCTCTTTTTCCCTATAAGGGTATTCACGAGCGTGGACTTGCCGACATTGGGTCTTCCCACAACGGCTACACTTGGATAAGCGATGCGCTCCCCTTCTTCACTCTTTTCCGGCAGGAGAGAGACAAGCCTGTCCATAAAATCGTCGAACTCGAAGCCTGTCGCGGCGGAGACCGGTATCAGCTCGTCTGCTCCGAGACTGTAGAAATCGTAAAGCCTGTCTTCCCTTGTCGGGGCATCGATCTTGTTTACCACCCACAGCACCCTTTTCCCGGATTCCCTGAGAAGACCCGCGAGTTCTCTGTCATGGGGATTGAGTCCTTCTCTTCCGTCCATCAGGTGTATTATCACGTCGGCCTCCTCGACGGCAAAGATGGCCTGCTCTTTCACCTGCTGGAACATATTTTCTGTCGGCTCGGGATAAAAGCCGCCTGTATCGACAACAACGAAGGAGCGGCCTTTCCACTCCGCGTCGCTGTAATTTCTGTCCCTTGTCACTCCGGGAAAGTCTTCGACTATGGCGCTTTCGGAGCCGGTTATTCTGTTGAAGAGCGTGGATTTCCCGACATTGGGTCTGCCGATGATTACTACAAAGGGCCTTGACATGATTGCTCTTAGAAAGCCGCCGAAGGCGATGCCGCAACGCGAAGCCCGCTCGCGGACCTTATAGATCTATATTTCGGTGAAATCATTGCGGGACCCCCCATCCAGCCTAAAGTATCTTCCCTCTCTTAGAGAAGAATTCGCTGAGCGCAAGCCTCACGACAGCCCCGCGCGACCACTTCTTGCCGGTCTCCTTTGTGTACTCGACCGCAAGTTCCGAAAGCGCATCGAGGACTTCCTCCTCGAGATGTAGAGAGGTCTTAACAAGCTTTTCATGTTCTTCGGTCATTCTTCTTCTCCGGGGGACAATACACTTTTTGTCTTATGGATTCTATCAAAAAAGCGGAGTAATTGAAAGCATAGATCGATCCTCGACAAAGATAAGGATGCGGTATTTGATCTGCAGAATTCATGGAATTGGAGAATCTTCGTGATGTCGGAATTGAAACAGACATTTCTAAGTTGGTGATGGCCATAGTTGTCCAGGTAACTGATAGCGGATCAGGATCATAAGAGTGTGCAGGTTTCCTTCCTGAACATAATACCTTTCAACGTCGATATAACAGTGCGCAGTACGAATGAAAAGAGATAGATACGAAACATGGATAACAAGCAGCCCCAAAAAACGGCTGCCGAGAGGGTTCCTGTCTGAGGTGACAGACCTACCTACTGGTTTCTTCACATAAGAATCGATAAGACAATGCGATTGACAGCATCTGAAATTGCATGCATAATAGCGCAGAGTACAAAACTTAGGTAAGAAACAACGCTCAACGGAGGTTTATCAATGACAGGTTTAATCAGACATATTATCAAACTGTCTGGATGCTTTGGAATAATTATTTTGATAACCTTTGCCATTTTTGTAGCGGATGGCATTGCAGCGGTTATTCCAGACCGTACAACACTCAACACGCTACTATCTGGAGGAGGCACCACAGACGATTTCGAATCTTATAATGTTGCAGACGGCAGTTCGAGCGTTGATACCTCTGTTGGCTCATTAGGTAGTACTACTCTTGTAAACGGTCAAGGCCCAGGCTTGGTACACTCTGGTGCTACCTACGTCTTTACAGGTTCTTTTATTCAGTGGAATGGGAATAATTATTTCGGACTGAATACCAAGACTATTCTATGCGGTCCATCACAAATACTAGAAATAGACTACACTTCACCGGTGATAGCCATGGGTATAGATTTGGAAGCGTTTTCTGGATTTCCTGATTCTGTGACAGCCAAAGTCTACGGACCTGGTGGTTTAATCTTTACTTCCTCGCCAATTAGTGTTAATGGTCCGAGCCCTGTTTTTTTTGGTTATCAAGATCCAGGAGGTATCGTCAAGGTTATCTTTACAGGTTCAGCTTACTCTTTTAGTGTAATTATTGATAACCATACTTACGGTGGGTCACCTCCCGCATCCGTGCCCACTATGACGGAATGGGGAATGATAATGTTTATGGTGCTTGCGGGACTCGGGGCTATTTACTACCTCCGGAGAGAGAGAAGAGCCTAGAGAGAAAGGAACTTCTTAGAATAACCTTTTATAAGGGGCGAGAATCCATTATCGCCCCTTTTTGTTTCGGTCGAAAATCTTCACTGTTGCGATAAATTGAACCACGCGCATTTGTCGGTGAAACCTATTTCAGTTAGGTGTGTAGAACAGTGTCAGTTATCAGAAGAAGGCATTTGTATGTCACTTAGTCGATCGTTCTACTCTTGACCCTCTCCCTTTTCGGTTGATAGACTCAATCAATGGACTTTAAACTCTCGACAAGTTTCACTCCAAAGGGCGATCAGCCGAAGGCGATCAAGGAATTGACGGCGGGCGTCGAAAAAGGCGCAAGGGACCAGGTGCTCCTTGGCGTCACAGGCTCGGGCAAGACCTTCACGGTCGCCAATGTGATTGCCAACATCGGCAGGCCTGCGCTTGTCATCGCCCATAACAAGACTCTTGCGGCCCAGCTCTACGGCGAGTTCAAGGAGTTGTTTCCCGAAAACGCAGTCGAATTTTTTGTGAGCTATTACGACTATTACCAGCCCGAGGCGTATATCCCGACGACCGACACCTACATCGAGAAGGACGCCATGATAAACGACGACATAGACAGATTGAGGCATTCCGCCACCCGGGCGGTCCTGGAGAGGAGGGACGCCATTGTGGTGGCCTCGGTCTCGTGCATATACGGTATAGGCTCCCCGCAGGATTACCTGGAGATGCACCTTGTCGTGGAGGAGGGCATGCGCACGCAGAGGGACGCGATTCTGAGGAGGCTGGTCGAGATGCAATATACGCGCTCCGATGCCGAATTCAGAAGGGGCCTTTTCAGGGTGAGGGGGGACAACGTAGAGATATATCCCTCGTTTTCTCTGAATAAAGCGATGCGCATTGAGTTCTTCGGCGACAATATCGATTCCATCTATGAGTTTGATCCCCTGACCGGAGAGCGCTTGAGAAGATACGAGAAGTTTGCGCTTTTTCCCAACAGCCATTGGATCACGCCGAAGGAGAGAATGGACCCGGCGATGGCAAGGATAGAGGAGGAGATGAACGAAAGAGCGAAACATTTCGTGCAGGAGGGAAAGTCTGCGGAGGCGCAGAGGATAGAGCAGAGGACAAGGTTCGATCTCGAAATGCTGAGGGAGTTCGGGTACTGCCATGGAATAGAAAACTACTCGAGGCACCTGAGCGGCAGGCTGCCGGGAGAACCTCCGTATACGCTCATCGATTATTTCCCCGAGGATTTCCTCGTTGTGGTGGATGAGTCGCACGCAACGATGCCTCAGATCGGCGGGATGTACGAAGGGGACAGGTCGAGGAAGAGGACCCTCGTGGACTTCGGTTTCAGGCTCCCCTCCGCCCTGGACAACAGACCCCTCACCTTCAATGAATTCGAGCGCAGGGTAAAACAGGCGATCTATGTGTCTGCCACCCCCGGCCCTTACGAGCTCGACAGGGCCAGGGGAAGGGTAGTGGAACAGATAATAAGGCCGACGGGTCTCATCGATCCCGAGATGAAGGTGAAGCCGGCGGATGGGCAGGTGGACGATCTGCTGCACGAGATAAAGAAGAGAAGCGAGAAAAGCGAGCGCGTTCTCGTTACGACTCTCACTAAGAAGATGGCTGAGGACCTTACCGATTATTATATAGAGCTTGGGGTGAGGGCCCGGTATCTTCATTCGGATATCGACACCCTCGAAAGGGTGGAGCTTATAAGAGACCTGAGACAAGGTAAATTCGACGTGCTCGTCGGAGTGAACCTGCTGAGAGAAGGGCTCGACCTTCCGGAAGTCTCCCTCGTTGCGATCCTTGATGCGGACAAGGAAGGGTTTCTCAGATCGGAAAGATCCTTGATCCAGACAGCTGGAAGGGCCGCGAGGAACGCGAACGGCCAGGTCATGCTCTATGCCGATGTCGTGACCGGTTCAATGAAAAGGGCGCTCGATGAGACGGAGAGGAGGAGAAGGCTGCAGACGGGTTACAACAAGAGGATGGGAATCACTCCTGAGACGGTGAAATCGAGCATCAAGGATATCCTCAGCTCTATCTATGAGTCGGATTACTGGACGGTGCCGGTAGCCGAGGCGGTCGATGAATACGGATATGATGAAGAGACCCTGAAGAGGCTCGACAAGGAGATGAGAGACGCTGCCTCGAAACTGGACTTCGAGCTTGCCGCAGAGATACGGGACAAGACCAAGGAAATAAGGAAAAAGCTCCTCGAACAGGGAATTCGGCAGTCTGCAGCCCCGGCGCCCAAAAAGAAAAAGGGGAAGGCGCGGACGGGGACGGTGAAATCAAAGGACTGAAGCCTCTTTCTTCTCCAACGCTCTCATCCTGTTGAGAAGGACGATCGACATTTCGAAGGTCGAGCCCTCTTCACCCTTCACTGCCTTATAGAATTCGCATTTTTCGCACTGATTGTACTTATGGGCAAACGTGCCCTGAATATTGCCGCCGCACATTGTCCCTGCCACCACCCAACAGGCCCTTCCGGCATTCTTGCCGCCGTGAGTTCCATCAAGCTTTTCGTTGACGGCCGCAGGGCAGACCCCGAGGTCATTGACATGTCCTCCGCCCTCGTGCCTGCCGCATTTCTTGAATTCCCAGCAATTCTTCTTTAACATCAGACTCTACCTCCGAATTAGACCGATTGATTTTGATTTATACTAATTTAGAAATTAAATAAAAGCAATACTGGTGATCATTTGAAGACCTGCTCTCGCCGATCTATTACCGTCAATTAATCCCTTTTGCCCCGGGAGATATTGTGCTATATTATGCGTAGAAACGAGCCGCGCGGAAGAAGCCTGAGAATCCTGCGGCCGTCAGGTCCTTTCCAATAAGCCGTGATGAACAAATGTTGTTACTATCTGTCTGTAGATGAAAGGAGGTCAGCGCAATGATCAGCGACATCCACTGGCTTGGCCATGACACATTCAAGATCGTTGGGGAAAAGGTTGTTTATACCGATCCCTTCAAGCTCAAGAAAAGCGACAAGGCCGACGTAATTCTCATTACTCATGAGCACTATGACCACTGCTCTCCCGACGACGTGAGGAAGATCCAGACCCCCCAGACCGTCGTAGTGGCCCCTGCCGACTGCTGCGCGAAGCTGTCCGGCAACCTTCGGGCCGTCAAGGCCGGAGACAGGATAGATGCGGACGGCATAGAGGTCGAGGTCGTCCCTTCCTACAACGCCAACAAGAAGTTTCATACGAAGGACAGGGGCTGGGTCGGTTATATCTTCAAGGTCAGGGGCCAAAGGATTTATTTGGCCGGCGACACTGACCTCATACCGGAGATGAGCGCTATAAGGGCAGATGTGGCGCTGCTTCCGGTATCCGGCACTTACGTCATGACCGCTGAAGAGGCGGTCAGGGCGGCCCTCGAGATAAGACCGGGGATTGCGGTCCCCATGCATTATGGTTCCATAGTCGGAACAAAGGACGATGCGCGGAGATTTGCCGAAGGACTTAAGGGAAAGGTCGAGGTTGTCTTACTCGAAGAGGAATAGAATAGAATGAGGGCAGAAATCGCGCGCAAAGGCACAAAGACTGCAAAGAGAGAAGGCCCATTTATTCAAGAAGCGCTTTTCGGCCCTGCGCGGAGATCAGTCCTTGACCTCTGGTTTTCTATGTTACGGTTGATTCGATGAATATAGGCAGGGAAGTGATCAGACTTGGAGAAGTCGACTCCACAAATACATATGCGGAGGGGCTTGCGGAAAACGGGGCGATGCACGGGACAGTCGTAATTGCCGAGAGCCAGACCAGCGGTAAAGGAAGATTGGGGCGGATATGGATATCTCCGCCTGGCGGTATCTATATGAGCATCATCCTCAGACCGCGAATGGAACTGAAGGACTCCACGCTCCTGACTATGATGGCCGGGGTTGCCTGCTGCCGTGCGCTGAGGGACGCTACCGGTCTTGACATTAGGATAAAATGGCCCAATGACCTGATCGTTTCAGGCAGGAAACTGGGAGGCATACTCACCGAGGTCAAATCGAGAGAGCACAGAATAGAGTTCGTGGTGGTCGGTATCGGCATAAACGTTGATGTCTTGTCGGAGGGTTTTCCGCCCGAAGTCCGGGAGATAGCGACCTCTATCGGAAATGAGAAGCTGAGGGAGCAGCCGAAAGATGCTCTTTTACGGGCGCTGCTCAATGAAGTGGACCGGTGGTATGACATATTTATGGAAAAAGGGGGAAGGCCGGTGCTTAAGGAATGGCGGAGATTTGCGGCTATGTTGGGAAAGTCTGTAAAGGTTACGGTGGGGAAGGAGGAAACGACCGGTATTGCGGAAGATATAGATGATCAAGGATTGTTGATAATGAGGCTGCAGTCCGGCATTCTCAGGAAGATCAGCGCCGGCGACCTGACGATATTACGACAACAATGAGCAAGACAATAGAGACTCGGACCGCGGAAGGGCGTGAAGTGAGAGATAACCTTTGTATTGCGTTGAGCATGAAGCTCTCCTGCAGCGAATATAACATGTCGCATATAAAGCTTTTTTCGGCCTCCACGCCCAACTGCGCCTATTCTTTATGCAACTGCAAGGATAATCAACGGGGGACCTGATGCTCCTTGCGATAGATATCGGCAACTCCTCAATAAATATGGGTATTTTTGGAAGGAAAGGGCTTCTCGGAAGGCTGAATTTCCCCTCTCGTCCGAGAAAGACGAGCGCGATTTACAGGAACAGGATTAAGGCTTTTCTGGGGAAGAACAGTATTGAAATGCCCCTGAAGGGAGTTATAATATCGTCGGTGGTCCGGGAGCTTACGGGAACGCTGAGCAACTCCGTAAAAGAACTGACCAGGGGACGGCCGGTAATTATGGACACTTCCTTGAAGACCGGTCTGATTCTGGATGTGGAAAAACCTGAAGAACTCGGAAGCGACCGTATTTCAAATGCTGTTGCAGCCAGGGAGCTTTTCGGTTCTCCCGCTGTAGTGGTAGACTTTGGCACGGCCACCTCGGTCAGCGCGGTAAAGGGCCGGAGATTTATAGGCGGGGCTATATTGCCTGGAATGGGACTGATGAGTGAGTCGCTATACACAGCGACCTCCAGGCTTCCGCGTGTGGATATATGGAATTCGCCCGAAGGGCTTTTGATGCCCGCCGTGGGAAAAAACACGGCCATGTGTATAATATCGGGTATTATCTATGGCACGGCAGGGGCCGCTGAAAGGCTCATAAGTGAGATGGAAGAGCAGGAAGGTTGTCGCTTCAAAGTGGTAATTACGGGCGGATACTCCGGCAGGATGACCCGCTTTTTGAGGAGAAGGCATTACATGGACTCCGACCTTACACTCAAAGGATTGAAGTTGATTTATGAGAGGAATGTCCGGTGCATGAGCTGAGAAAGGACCCTTTGCTCAACAGATGGGTCGCTGTGATGAGCGACTCCAGATCGCCCGAGGATTACGGGCTGTTTTCGGAGAAAGCCGAGGAGACCTCATGCGTCCTCTGTGCCGGAAGGGAGAAGGACGCGCCGCCCGAGATAACATCTTCGAGGGACGGAGACAGATGGTTGGCCAGGGTCATCCCAAATATCAGCCCGATTCTGCGGATCGAGGGCGATCTCGGCAGGAGGGGCGTGGGCATGTACGATAAGATGAACGGCGTTGGCGCCAATGAAATTATAATTGACAGCCCCGAACACCAAAAGCTGCCCGAGGACATGGGCGCCGGGCAGGTGTTGAGGATATTGAGCATATATAGAAACAGGGTGGCGGACCTCGAAAGGGACGGAAGGCTGAGATATATACTCATCTTCAAGAATTCCGGGAAGGGGGCCGGGGCTCTCTATAGCCACCCGCATTCAGAGCTTATGGCGACGCCCATCATCCCCAAGCTTATCAAGGAAGAGCTGGACGGAGCCAAGCAGTATTATGCGTACAAGGAAAGGTGCATATTCTGTGATATAATGGCAGAGGAGTTAAGGGTCGGGGAGAGGGTGATCTCCGAGACGAAAGAGTTTGTTGCCTTCAGCCCCTTTGCCCCAAAATTTCCTTTTGAATTCTGGATATTGCCGAAGAGGCATAACTGCGCATTCCAGGACACCGGTGACGCAGAGATGGGAGACCTGAGCCTGATGCTCTCGACCGTCCTGAAGAAGATGAGGCGGGTGTTGAAGGATTCGCCGTATAACTATGTTATACATACGGCGCCCAACAGGATCCCGAGACGCAATCACTGGCATACCCTCGGCGACGATTTTCATTGGCATATAGAGATTATACCCAGGCTGCTCCGGACGAGCGGCTTTGAATGGGGTTCTGATTTTTATGTCTTGACAACATCCCCTGAGGATGCAGCAAAATATTTAAGGGAGGCCTGATAGTATGGAAATCAAGAGGATTCTTTTCCCGACCGACTTCTCGGAAGGCTCCGCCCACGCGATTCCCTTTGTGGCGGATCTCACAAAGCATTACGGCGCAAAGCTCTTTGTCGTCCACGTCATTTACGACGTGGCTAAGGCGACAGGGTGGTACGTGCCCCATATCAGCATGGACGAGATGTACAAGGACATAGAAGCAAATGCAAGAAAAGAGCTCGAGAAATGCTGTCTGGAAGAGCTCAGGGGCTACAAGGATATCGAGCACAAGATATTGAAGGGCGTGCCTCACGAGGAGATAGTGAGGTTTTCGGAGGAAAACAGCATTGACATGATCGTCATGGGAAGCCACAGCAGGAAGGGGCTCGACAGGGTAGTATTCGGCAGCACGGCCGAAAGGGTTGTGCGGCATTGCCATTGTCCGGTTCTTACCGTCGGACTGCCCGGACTCAAGGAGAAAAGGAAATAAGGCGGAATACGGGAATTGAAGAGGCTCTGTGTTATTCGCGATGAAGGTTTATCTTTCTGAGAATGCTTTCATTGACGTCCTTCTGAGCTCCGCCGAGGTGTACAAGAAGGAGTGTCTCGGATACCTGCTCGGGTACAGGCTCGAAGACAGGTTCATTGTGGAGCACGCCTTCAGTTTTCAGACGGCGAACAGAAAGCACAAAGGCGTTGTCGTACATGAAAAGAACCATAAGAAAGTGGAGCCGATCCTCGACAAGTTCGACAAGCTGCAGATAATAGGGGACTTTCACTCCCACACGCAATTCGGCCCTACCAAGGGGCTCCCCTTTCCTAGCGAAGAGGACATTGCGGGCATGAAACAGGGTCTCATTTATCTTATAGTCGCCATCAACAATAACGAAAAGACCGTCGGCTGGGGCGAGAACAGGGACGGCACTATTTCCGGTTCGGTGGGAGATTTCTTTTTCAAGATATCGGCCTATTTCCTGAACAATAACGCCTCGAAGCGCGCAAGGCTGCATTGTCCTCTCCCGCCCGGCTTCCTGAATTAGCAATACCCTGATGTCGCTGCCGATTTCATATCTAACCTAAAACATTGTAAACTAAACGTAGCATGTTGGAGACCCTGTTATACTTGACTGATCTGTCGGGGACTTCCCGGCGGGACGATCTATTTTATACAGTTCGGAAAGGCGAACTCCCCGTGCGATCTTGCGGCCAGGACGGATGACGCTCAGAGCTGAGGCATTGGTTGTCGGAGGAGGACCGGCCGGCTCCACTGCGGCGAGATTTCTTGCCCTGAGCGGGATCGAGACCCTTCTTGTGGACAGGAACTTCTCGTTTGTGAAGCCTTGCGGCGGGGGGGTCCCTTCTTTTCTTTTCAGCGAGATGGATATACCGGAAGACTCCGTCAGGAAGCGGGTAGACAAGATCAAGGCCGTATCTCCAAAGGGAGACGTCCTTGACATTAAACTTGAGGGCGCTTCAATCGACATTGTTGAAAGAGGCAGCTTCGATCGTTCCCTGAGGGCTGAAGCGGAGAGGCGCGGCGCCAGGCTCATCGAGGCGGAATTCAATCGTTTTTCGGATGTAGGAAAGACGGTGACGGCCGAGGTCTCCGTACAAAGTCCTGAATTGTGCGGCGACACCTCTTCGGCAGGAACAGGAAATGTTATGAAGGTGAGGGCCGATTATGTGATTGCTGCGGACGGAGTGAATTCACGGGTGCGTGCGGCCCTTGGCATCAAACCGCCTCCTTCCTTTATCACGCTGTCCGAGAAGATCAAAGCGGAAATGGCCGATGCCTGCGAATTCTGGTTCGGGGCGTCTCATGCCCCCAGGTGTTACTCATGGGTCTTTCCCCAGGGTGAAGGGGTTTCTGCCGGTACCGGCTCTTTCGTCCATCGGGGCATCGGCGACCTGTGGAGAAGATTCGTTGAAAGGAGGGGGTTGAGCACCGACGGTTCGGTCAGGGGGTACAAGATACCGCTTTGGCGGGGAGACCTGTACAACCGGGGGAGAATATTTTTTGCCGGGGATGCGGCCGGCCATGTGATGCCTCTGACCTTTGAGGGCATCTATTACGCGATGAAGTCGGGAGAAATGGCCGCAAGGGCGATAGCCGCAGGAAAGTCCGGCGAATACAAGAAGGCGTGGGAGAAGGCCTTCGGCAGGAGATTCTCTTTGATGAGAAGGCTCTGGGCCTATTTTATGAAGGGCGATAACCGTGTGGAAAAGATCTTCGAGTTGCACAGAAGTCCCGAGGTCCTTCAGGCGTCCATGGGCATCTGGCTCAGAAAGGACTTGCGAAGGGGGAGCCTTCTTTCCTATATAAACATCTTCAGGAGATTCCTTAGTTAGCCGTTCTTACATAAGAAACGTCTCTCAATAATGAAAGATACCTATTTCCCCCAGATAAATTTCAGGTTCCCGCAGTGGAGGATATCGCTGGCATTCTCCATTGCGATACATATCCTGATTGTGTCGCTGATCTTTCTTGTACCCGCCGCCAAGAAGGAGCCGGAGAAGCCCATTATCACAAGACTCCTGACCCCCGACGAATGGCTCAAAGAGTTCCCGAAGGTCAAGCCCCCGCCCGTCATACCTCCGAGGGTGAGACCGTCCGAAATTCTGCCTAATGAGATATACGGGTCGCATCGCGCTTCCCGCCCTCCGAAAGAGGCTGCTCCCCGCAAGGCTGAGGCGCCTAAGGAAAGCCGTGCAATACCGGCTCCCCCGCCGGCCCGGCCGAGGACTGCGATGCCCGAAAGCAATGTTGCGCCCAATTCAATCGAAAAGGGAACGGCGAACCAGATACCGAACATCCAGGAACGACCTGATAATGGTCCGGGATCCGGGAGCACCGCTGTTCGTCCTCCAAAGAGCCGGGGCATACCCGTCCCCGTGCCGTCGCTCAGGGACAAATTGTTCGACAGCGAAGTTGTCGGGAAGATTGCGAAAAGGGAGGAGAAGCACCACGACAACGGCGTAACTTTCGACACCACCGAATTCAAGTATGAGAGTTACATGATGAAATTGAAAGATAAGATCGAGAGTATCTGGAAGTATCCCCCGGAAGAGGCCAGCAGGGGAATACACGGCGACGTTTATATCACATTCACGATAAAGAAGGACGGGTCGCTCGGCGATATTGAGCTGGAAAGGTCGTCAGGTTTCCCCGGTCTCGATTCGGCTGCCATGAGGGCGCTGAAGGAAGGGGCGCCTTATTGGCCGCTTCCCGACGAATGGAAACAGGATTCGTTGACGATACCCGGTCATTTCATCTATTCCATCTACGGCGCTTATGTAAGATAGACTTGATTTCGCTTCAGCGCCGGCGAGGCCGAAATGGGCTGTCTGAGTTTCTGGCGGCGCCCCGCGTCTTCTTGCTAATGTCCCTGCTTTTATGGTAGCTTTTCTAATATTTTCTTGAGGAGAGTGACCTTGGAAGAGAAATATATTCCGGACAAAGTTGAGCTGAAATGGCAGGAATACTGGGACAGGAGCGGCATCGACAAGGCCTCGGCCGACCCTTCCCTGAAGAAGTTCTACTGCCTCGAGATGTTTCCTTATCCCTCCGGAAAGATCCACGTGGGCCATGCCCGCAACTATGTAATCGGCGACGTTATCGCAAGGTATAAGAGGATGAGGGGGTTCAACGTGCTCCATCCAATCGGATGGGACGCCTTCGGCCTTCCCGCCGAGAATGCCGCAATCAAGCACGGCGTCCATCCGGCACAGTGGACTTACGAGAATATCGATTCCATGAAGAAACAGTTAAGGCCCATCGGTCTGAGTTATGACTGGGAAAGAGAAGTGACGACCTGCGATACCGGATATTACAGATGGAACCAGTGGTTTTTCCTGAAGCTATATGAAAAGGGCCTGGCGTACAAAAAGGCCTCTTTCGTAAACTGGTGCCCTTCCTGCGCAACTGTCCTCGCCAATGAGCAGGTCATAGACGGAAGGTGCTGGAGGTGTGATTCAGTTGTGGTCCAGAAAGAGCTCGAACAGTGGTTTTTCAGGATCACGCATTATGCCGAAGAACTACTGCAGGGCTGTGAAGAGCTGAAAGGATGGCCCGAAAAGGTCGTCCTCATGCAGAAGCACTGGATCGGAAAGAGCGAGGGCGCAGAGGTCGATTTCCCCATCGAGGGAACAGACAGAAAACTGAGGATTTTCACTACCCGTCCCGACACCCTTTTCGGCGTCAGGTTCATGTGCATCGCGCCGACCCATCCCCTGACCGCAGAACTGGTTGAAGAGACCGAAGGCCTTGAGCGTATCAAGGCAAAGTACGGAAACGTGGAAGAGAAGGAAGGCCTGTTTACAGGTCATTACGCGATAAACCCTCTCAACGGGGAGCGTGTGCCGGTTTACGTGGCGAATTTTGTTCTGATGGAATATGGAACGGGTGCGATCATGTCGGTCCCGGCACATGACCAGAGGGACTTTGAGTTTGCAAGAAAATACGATCTTCCGATAAAGCAGGTGATAATGCCTGATCTGACGTCAAAGGCCGGAAGCCGGGAGTCCGGACCAATTGCCGAGGCTTATGAAGGCGAAGGGATTCTTGTCGATTCGGGCCGGTTCAGCGGGATGGCCAGTCCCGAGGCAAAAAAGGCGATCACTGAGTATATTGAGGCGAAGGGTTTGGGCAAAGGCACCGTTAATTACAAGCTCCGTGATTGGGGCATATCGAGACAGCGATACTGGGGCACGCCTATACCGATCGTCTATTGCGACAAATGCGGCGTTGTGCCGGTGGACGAGAAGGACCTTCCGGTTATACTTCCCAGGGACGTGAAGTTTACGGGCAAAGGTGGTTCTCCGCTTCTGGATTTGCCGGATTTCGTAAGGACGAGGTGCCCTAAATGCGGGGGCGGGGCAAGACGCGAGACCGATACCATGGACACCTTTGTAGATTCATCGTGGTACTTTGTGCGCTACTGTTCTAAGAAGGATGAAGACGCCCTCGAAAAGAATAATATCTCCTACTGGATGCCTGTCGACCAGTACATAGGCGGCATCGAGCATGCTGTTCTGCATCTCCTTTATTCCAGGTTTTTCACGAGGGTCATGAGGGACCTGGGTGTGCTCGGCCTGAGCGAACCTTTTACCAATCTGCTGACACAGGGAATGGTAGGCAAGGAAACATTGAGATGCCCGGAGCATGACTGGCTTTTCCCCGAAGAAGCTGAGAACGGCAAGTGCGTTCATTGCGGCAGAGATGTCGAGAGGGGCCGGACCGAGAAGATGTCCAAGTCCAAGAAGAATGTGGTTACCCCCGACGATCTTATAGGGAAATACGGAGCGGACACCATGCGGCTCTTTTCCCTCTTTGCCGCGCCTCCTGAAAGGGATCTGGAGTGGTCCGACAGGGGCGTCGAAGGGGCCTATCGCTTCCTGAACAGGGTTTGGGCGATCGTCTATAAGAGTAAGTTCAAAGTTCAGGGTTCGAAGTTCGGGATTGATACAGTATCGGAACTCCGTCCCCCTGCTCAAGGTCTTTTGCGCAAGACCCATCAGACGATAAAAAGGGTGACAACCGATATCGAGCGGGAATATCATTTCAATACTGCTGTTGCGGCCCTTATGGAGCTCGTTAACGAACTTGGGGCGTTTCAGCCCGTGGACGATCAGGACTGGGCGGTGTTGAAATATTCAATTGAGTCCGCCATTATGCTTCTTTCGCCGTTCTCGCCTCATATCGCCGAAGAGCTGTGGGAGGCGACAGGCAACCGGCCGAGCGTCTTTGAGCAGAGCTGGCCGCAATGGAGCGAGGACATTGCAAAGGAAAAAGAGGTCGAATTGGTGATTCAGGTGAACGGCAAAGTGAGGGCCAAGGTCATGGTCCCGGAAGGGCTTTCGGACGGGGAGATCAAAGATAAGACCCTTGACGAGCCGAAGATAAAGGAGATACTCAGCGGCAAGGCCGTGAAGAAGATATTTGTAGTCAAAGGCAGACTCGTGAACATAGTCATAGGAGGGGCCGGAATATGACAGACGGCATAGGAAATATAGGATACGGCACAAAGAAGATTGTGCGTTGCATTGTCGCTCTTTGCGCCTTGCTCTTTGCGCTTTGCACGGCAGGCTGTGGATACGCGATTTACGGCAAGGCCGATCTGCCTTTTCGGGCGATAAGTATCGGAAAGATCATCAACAAGACCTTTGAGCCCAAGCTGGAAGACAGGATGCAAAGGGCGTTGGTGAATGAATTAATGACTGACGGTTTTTCCATTGAAGGGAACGCGGACCATAAGATAGACGGGGTAATCACGACCTTTGCGTTGAGCACTCTTTCCGAGAAACAGGGAATCGCGGTCGAATATGAGGTTATCATAAAAGGCGAGTTCAAGCTGGTAGATCCTTCGGGCAAGTCGAGAGAACTGCGAAATCACGGCGTATTCATCGTGTCGTTTCCCAGTTCCGATGCCCTCCAGGATGTGATGGCCCAGAAGGAACTGGCAACAGAGAGGGCGCTGAAGGACCTCTCCTCCGAGATAGTCGCTTCCATAATGTACTCGGGGGTTACCGTAAAACAGCCCTCTGAAAGCAAGTGAGCATCAGACATCTCACCAGTGAAATCGAGAAAGGACTGAAGTCGCCGGTCTATTTTCTGTATGCGGAAGACCGGTACCTGCTTAAGGAAGCCGCGCACATGATCGCGGGGACGATTCCCGAGTCTGAGCGCGCTTTTTCTTATGACGTTTTTGATCTCGACAGCATCGACGAAATCCCTCACTTCGAGCAAATTGTGGACATACTGAACACGGTCCCTTTCATGGGAGGCAGGCGGGTCGTCGCTATCGAGAACGTCCAGGAGCTCTCCAAGAAGAATTCAGGGCCCCTTGATGGTTACGTTTCAAAACCTTCTTCTCAAGCTGTCCTTGTACTTTTCCATCTCGGCAGCCCAAAGGCGCTTTTCAGGGACGTTCTGAAGAAGCTCAAAGCCGTATCGCTAGACATTAGACGCGATGAGATTCCCTCATGGATCGGGGAAAAGGCCCGCAGCAAGGGGCTGTCTCTGACGAACGACGCAATCGGGTGTCTGCTCGATGTCATCGGTCCGGAAGCGGGGCTTTTGGCGTCCGAGATCGAGAAGCTGGCCCTCCTGGGGAAGTCCCAAATCGACGCCCAGGACATATCGGACATCGTGGCCGGCAGCAGTGATTATAGCGTATTCGATCTCGTCAACGCCATAAGAGACAAGGACAGAGAGAAGGTCTTCGTTATTTCAAAGGCCCTCAGGGAAACCCAGGAGTCATATGGGCTTCTCGGCGCCATCAACTGGCATTATAGCCGGATGTCGGAGAAGGAGCGCGGCAGAACCGGGTATTACACTAAGGTTTTCGAACTGCTCAATGAAGCGGACATCCGCATCAAGACATCAGGCGGGACATTCCCTCTTGAATATCTGCTGATCAGGCTGCTTCAGATCTGAGTATAGTGCCGGCAAGCTTTGCGAGCCGGGAGATCTTCCTCGACGCGGTATTCTTATGAATAACCCCTTTTGAAGCGGCTTTGGTGATGACCTCGGTCGCCTCGATCAGCGCTTTACGGGCTTCTTCCTTATTCTTCTCCGCCACTACAGTCTCTACCTTCTTGGCGGCTGACCTGATGGCGGTCTTTATCATCCTGTTATGCAGTCTGCGCTTCTCCGACTGGCGGGCCTTCTTAATGGCGGAAAGGTTCTTTTTCGGTGCTGCTTTACCTGGCAATGTGACCTCCTGAATTAATGTTTGTATATGGACTGAAAACAAATTTTAGCAGAGCAGCATCCAAAAAATCAACGTCATTTATGCAAAAAGTTATCGTGAAGGGCCGTCGGTCTTCCGCCGCCTCCATTTCTGCGAGGTCAAATAAAGTCCGTAAGCGGAAAAGACCGAAATCATCGGCATCATAGGGAGACGAAAACGGTGATAACCTACCGGACCTCCCGAAACGAGGAGATCATATGCCAGCAGACACAGAATGACTGCCGTCGATGCAGAGAAAGGAAAGTCTTCATGAGAGAGCGCGATAACCGTAGAGACAAGCGATATCACTAAATATAGCCCGAGCGCGATCAATATCATGAAGAAGAATACAGGCATGGTCCCGGCAAAATCCGTTAGCGTGGCGAACAAGCCGCGGTCAAGTATCTGACCGAGCAGCCCCCCGGACCATGAATATTGTTTAAACATGATGAGGTATTCGGTGATGCCGGGGTCGATCAAGGTTCTGATCATCCCTTCGATATGAATGAGGAGATAGGTCAGTGGCTCTCTCAGGATAATTCTCATTCCTTCTTTCCCCATGAAGCGATATATGCGACCTCGGTCCCAATTGCTCTGTTCCGGGTGGTTTAGGAAATACACCTTCATATCTCCGCAACCCAGATCGTGATGCTCTTGATAGTAAGGTACGTTGTCGTTAATAGCAAGCACGGACGCAGCCTGGTAACAATAAAGATTGTAGTCGGCAACCGACGAAAAACCCGAGAAACCCGCTTCCTTTATATTTCGTATATGCCAAAGACCTATGATCAATAACGAGCATAGAAGAAAACCGAAGGCGTGTGTCAGGAGAATAATCTTCTTCTTCCTGAAAGACCTGAAGAGCAAGACTGCCAGAACGACGAACGGAAAGAAATAACCTGCCGGCCGAACGTATGTGGAAAAAGAGATGAGTGCCGAAGAGAACAACAGTGTCCCTATCGAATTTGTCCTGAAATACTGTATGAGGCAGTAGACAGACAGTGTGCTCAGAAACGCAAATAACGTTTCCGACAGCAACTTGGAAGCGTAAAGCGCCGAGACCGGTTCAATTGCGCATAAGAAAGCGCTGATTAATGCAACCCTGGTATTCTTGAAGAGAAGCAGTGATATTTTGAAGACAAAATAGGCGGTCATGCAGCTTAGAGCTATTTGCATAACAATAGTTACTATTTCCACATGGCCGACAAGGATTCCGGGAATCAGGAACACGGGATATCCGGGGGTCCTGAAGATCTCCGGGACGCCATTGCTATAGAAGCGGCCGTTAAGCAGAAGCTCTTCCGCCGGTCTTAGATAAGTGAAGGTGTCCGGGCTATAGAAAAGCCTGTAATCGCCGGAGGTGAGAACTACAATAAGCGGGACGAGTATCCTCACACTAAGAGATATGAGTAATATATATAAAAGACGCTTGTTTGTATCTGAAGCATTGTTGTTTTCGATGTAGTCAGGCGGGAACGTGCCGGACATTTTTTTGGGGGAAGGCGGCTGTGCAAATTTTTTCATTATCAAATATAATTTATTCATTGACGCATGTTCAACAACGATCTCGCGTAAACACTGGAATAAGGCATGAAAAAGTATAAACCCGTATCCCTTAAGAAAGTGAAGACATACCCCCTTTCCTTGAGAAAAAGCAAGGTGGAGATGGGAATGGCCGCCGTCCCTCATGCAAGAGGGGCCTCTTTCCGTGAGTTCACGGAGGACCTTCCGTCCGTGCTTGCCGCGGCAGACCTGAAGTCGGTTGTACATGCAGTTGCCGGTGCGCGCAGACGCGGCAGGCCCGTTGTCCTGGGGATGGGGGCACATCCCATAAAAGTCGGACTCTCGCCGGTTATCATCGACCTGATGAGAAAGGGGATAATCACTGCCGTAGCAACTAACGGCGCATGCATCATCCATGATTTTGAGCTTTCTCTTCTCGGAAGAACTTCGGAGGATGTCGCGAGTGAACTTTGCAGCGGCAGGTTCGGTATGGCGAGGGAAACGGGGAGGGAGTTGAACAGGGCGATAAACAGAGGCGTCGGAAAAGGATACGGAATAGGAAATTCGGTGGGCAGATACATTTACGAGAGTAAGAACGCCATGAAGGACAAGAGTATCTTCTCCGAGAGCTTCAGGCTCGGCATCCCCGCCACCGTCCACGTTGCCCTGGGATCGGATATAATTCATATGCACCCCGATGCGGACGGTTCGAGGATCGGGAAGGGAAGTCTGCGCGACTTCAAGCTGTTCGCTTCGGTCATCGCTGACCTTGAAGGCGGCGTCTACATCAACCTCGGCTCCGCCGTCATCATGCCGGAGGTCTTCCTGAAGGCCTTGACCGTAGCGAGAAACCTCGGCAATAAGGTCGAGGACATTACCACTGTCAACATGGATTTTATTCAGCATTACCGCCCCAGGGAGAATGTCCTTTGCAGACCTACCCTGAAGAAGGGCAGGTCATACGCCCTTACCGGACATCACGAGATAATGTTTCCTCTGCTCGCCGCGGCGATAATTGAGGAGATGTAATGAGAGTCATCGTGGATGTGGACAAGTGCATCGGCTGCGGGACCTGCCAGGAGATATGTCCTGCGGTGTTTCACCTTGACGAGGAGATAGGCAAGGCCGAGGTCATGGACCCCGAGGCGTGCGAATATGCCGGGTGCTGCGAGGCAGCCGAGGAGAATTGTCCGGTCGAGGCGATTACGGTGGAGGAAGAATAATCGTCTTCTCCGTTATTGTTTTTATCCTGCCTCCTGTATTACTATTGTTGGAGACCTTAAAGCGGTATCAGGCCCATGTATAAAGAACACTTTGGCTTAGACGAAACACCCTTTTCCATAGCCCCCGATCCCCGTTATCTTTTCATGAGCGAGCAGCACAGGGAGGCCCTTGCCCATCTCGTATACGGCGTAAACAGTGACGGCGGCTTCGTGCTTCTCACAGGGGAAGTAGGGACCGGGAAGACGACGGTCTGTCGCTGCCTGCTCGAGCAGCTGCCCTGCGACGCCGACGTCGCGTTTGTTCTCAATCCGGCGCTGAGCGTGACTGAACTGCTGGGAACGGTCTGCGACGAGCTGGGCATAGATTATCCTGAGGGAAATACCAGCGTCAAGGCCTTTGTCGATCGCATCAACACTTATCTGCTTGACGCTCACGCAAGGGGCCGGAAGACGGTTGTGATAATTGAGGAGGCGCAGAATCTCAGCGCCGATGTGCTCGAGCAGCTGCGTCTGCTCACCAATCTCGAGACGAACCAGCGCAAGCTTCTCCAGATAATTATGATAGGGCAGCCGGAGCTGCGGGAGATGCTGGCGCGCCCTGAATTGCGTCAGCTTGCTCAGCGCATAACCGCCCGGTACCACATGGGACCTCTGTCGAGATACGATGTCACAGGTTACGTAAACCACCGTCTGTCTGTCGCCGGACTGCAGGGTTCGCCCTTTACCGCTTCTGCCTTGAGCGAGTTGTGGCGACTGAGTCGCGGGATCCCGAGGACCGTCAATGTCATATGCGATCGTGCCTTGCTCGGCGCTTATGTCCAGGGGCAGAAAAAGGTCGGCAAGGCTACTCTCTCCAAAGCTGCCGGGGAGGTGTTTGGCGAACGGCCTGCTCATAAGAGGACGCTGAAATGGGTCTTGACGGGTTGTATCCTGATCATCTCGGTCACCGCTCTTGCTGCAACATTCTATAATCGTAAGCTGCAGCTTTTGCCCGGGAGAAGCATGCAGCCTGCGAAGACGACCCTGCCTGCCGGATCTGCGGGGTTCGATAAATTGGACTGGCCTTCTTCACAGCCGATTCAACCCAGCAGAGAAATGGCTTATCAGGCTTTATTCAAAGAGTGGGGCATACCCTGCGATTCCCGAAATAAAGACAGTATGTGCAAACAGGCAAAGGCCTGGGGTCTTGAATGTACGGACGCAAGGGGGAATCTCAGCAGCCTGCTCCAGATGAACAAGCCGGCGGTCCTAAGACTTTCCGGCGGCGGACGGAAATTTTATGCGACTCTGATTGCCGTCAAAGATCGTGCGGCTACTGTTGTCGTGGGTCCGGAGATCAGGAGGGTGGATCTGAATGACTTATTGCGAAACTGGCCCGGCACTTACACATTGTTAAGGCGGGCTGCACCGCAATACCGCGAGATCAAACCCGGCGACAAGGGTCCGGACGTTCAATGGCTGGAGAACCAGCTTGCGCTTATTCAGGGCGATGCAGGGCAGCGCAGGAAAAATGAGGTCTTTGACAGTGTTCTGAGCAGACAGGTTGAAGTGTTCCAATCCTCGGAAGGTTTGAAGGTGGATGGGATCGTAGGACCTCAAACCTTTATCCATCTGAATGCGGCTCTGAGCAGGCGGGCGCCGGCCCTCAGTCGGAAGGACGGATAAAAGATGTCGTATATACTTGACGCCCTGAAGAAGTCCGAAAGGCAGCGCCAGAAAGGCGTGGTTCCGGGAGTCTTGACCGTTCAGGACACAGCGGTCCCGGAAGCGAGGGGCCGCATGGTTTGGCCTTACGTGGCGGTTGCGGTTTTATTGCTGAACGCCGGTCTGTTCGCGTGGCTGCTTGCGCCCTCGCGCACGAAGAATCCGCCCGCAGCGGTGCAGCAGGCAATCCATGAACGTGCGAACACTATCGGGGACGTTTCGCCAAAGATATCAGTTAGTGGGAAAAAAGTGAATCATGAGGGCGAGCACGCTGCGGTAAAAGCGGTAAAAGCGGTCAGGGCTGATATCAAGGGCCCAGCTCCGGTCTCAAGGGAAGCGCCGAGCGAAGGAACGTCAATGAAAGTTCCTGCGGAGCCTGTAAGCCAAAAAGACGCCCCCGTTCCTCCTCCTGCGCAGGTCTCTCCGGCCCAGCCGGCAGCCTCCGAAACGAAGCCGGTCGAGGCCAAGATTCCCTCGCCGGAAAACAAGATATACAATGTCATGGAGCTGCCCACTCCGATACAGCAGGGCTTGCCTGCCTTTGCCATCTCTGCCCATATCTATTCGAATGATCCGGCTTCAAGGATGGTCAAGATCAACGGGCAGATGATGCGTGAAGGTCAGGACCTCGCTGCGGGACTGAAGCTCGATGAGATTACCCCTAACGGAGTAATCTTCAGTTACCAGAACTACCGGTTCCGCGTCGGGCTTAAATAGAATACATTCCGGCTTTTTTGTGGCAAACTCTCCAATTATGCCAGTTACCAAGGATTTTCTCTCGCACTTTAGCAGACTGAGGACTGCTGTCTCAGCATCGGCTATCAGAAGATTTCTTCTCCCCGATTAGCCTGTGTTATATTCCTAAAGAAACTTTTATCGGGCAAAACATAAGCTTCCCATGTCTGAAAGTAGTTGCCTTCAATAAATTCATTCTGAAAATATTATAAAATTGATAAGAACATAACCGATTTTTGAGTCAACTATGGAGGTCCCTAAAATGGATATCGTTCTTGATGAAAGCGAGGTCCGCATCCTCGCATGTCTTATTGAAAAAGAAATGACAACTCCTGAATATTACCCGTTGTCTCTAAATTCACTGACTAATGCTTGTAACCAGAAATCGAACAGAAATCCTATTGTTTCTTACGATGAAACCAACGTGGAGCGAGGGCTTGGCAGTTTACAGGGGAAGGGCCTTGTACGGAAAACGATTATGCCAGGAAGCCGCGTGTCGAAATACATCCATGCCTTTCTGGACCGGTTTGATCTGTCAAGGCAGGAAATGGCCATTCTATGCGAACTCATGCTTCGGGGTCCTCAGACAGTTGGAGAGGTGCGTTCACACACAGAAAGGATGGCCACCTTCGAGAGTCTTGAGAAAGTCGAAAATACGCTCCAGGGGCTGGCGGAACATGATCCCCCTCTGACTTTCAAGATGTCAAGGGAAACCGGAAGAAAAGATTGCAGGTATATGCATCTTTTTTCAGGCGGCGTAGAAACTTTGCATGGCTATAGCGCAGAACCGGCAACGGTTCAAATGTCATCACAGGGGAAGATCAAAGAACTTGAAGAAGAGATGGCAAAAATGCGAAACGAACTGGAGGAGCTGAAGCGAGCCTTCGCCGAATTCAAATCTCAGTTGTGACCCATGCAGGCGAAGCATGACGAAAATGGCAAGAATAGCTGGGATATTATCAAATAATGTGGTAAATGGGGTCAGGCTTGCAATTATGCATTTAGCGCTATTCGATCATGAGATCTTACCGCCTTCCCAGGGGAAGGCAATTATCGGTTTTATCGGAAATCAATGTTCTCGGTAAGATGAACTGCGTGTTGGTTCTCAGGTGAACGTGCCCTCTCAGATCAACGCGGCACAGGTGCCAACAGCGTTGCTTATGTCCACCAGCGAGTCAAACACCATCTGGAATCTTCGACCGCATCATTATTCTTCGATTCAGCCTGCGTCCATCAACTACGAAAGTGCCATCGCCAATTGCATGAATGGTGCGCTTTTCTTTCCGTGAACTATCAAAGTACGCAGCAATGCCCTCGAGCACAACGATATTGTGTCTTCTAATGATGTCGATCACTCTACATTCGATATTCGCCAGGCATTCCTTGATTAAGGGCGCCCTTACATGCCGCCCCTTCACAGGAGTCAGCCCGAACTTTCTGAACTTATCTGTGTCGGCTCCTGAACATGTTCCCACGCCGACGACCTGATCAATCAGGTCAACGGTGGGAATCGAAATTACGCATTCTCTGGATTTCCGAAGCGCAGCATAGGAATAGTTCCAGGGCCCGGTGGTCATGGCAAATAGCGGCGTAAAGTCTATCACCATGGTCCAGGAGATGGTCATTATGTTGTCCTTCTCCCCGTCATTTGTCGTAACGAGAACTACGGGTCCTGGTTCCATCAGCGTGAATGCTTTGCTGATCCGCATCCTTCTCATGACAACACGCACCTCCATGCTATTTGCGTGACGTTACTACATGGTATCACTTCCCTGCTCAGACAACTACTTATTTCTACCAGCATGTCCCAACAGTTGCAATACCTTCCAGGTGAGAAGTCTCAGTTGCTTTACGAGTATCATGAGATTCCCGGGATGAGCAGCTATTCCCGACCATTAAGTGAGAAACCTTTTTTGCCCGCTTGCGTACTATAACTACAGGTGGATGCATTCTATCAGAAGAGGTTGACTTGCAGGAAAGGTGTCCTTGGCCGAAATAGATCGAGGGTCATCCGTCCTGTCTTCGTGAACCATTACTGAGATTTCCCGAACTCCCTCATCTTCAGCTCTTTCCTCTTTATCTTTCCGCTGACTGTCTTTGGAAGGTCATCGACAAATTCGATCTTGCGGGGATATTTGTACGGCGCGGTCCGCTGCTTCACAAACTCCTGAAGTTCTTTCATCAGTGCCTCCGACGGGTCATGATCGCGCGTGAGGACCACGAAGGCCTTGACTACCTCGCCTCTCACCTCATCGGGACTCGCGACCACAGCCGTCTCTTTTACTGCCGGGTGTTCGATGAGGATACTTTCAATCTCGAATGGCCCGATCCTGTACCCCGAGGTCAGGATAACGTCATCCGCCCTTCCTACAAACCAGAAATATCCGTCCTCGTCCCTGAATGCCCTGTCGCCCGTTATGTACCAATCTTTCCTTACGGTGTCGGCTGTCGCCCCTGGGTTTCCGAGGTATTCCTTGAACAATCCCATGGGTCTCTCCGGCTTTGTCCTTATAGCAATATCTCCCTCTGTCCCAGCCGAGTTGGTCTCGCCGTTTTCGTCGATAACATCCACCTCAAATCCAGGAACAGGCATCCCCATCGAGCCCGGCCTTACAGGAAGACACCTGAAATTGGCCAGGACATTTACGGTCTCTGTCTGACCGTAGCCATCAAGGATGTACATGCCTGTCCTGTCTTTCCAGATTTCTATTATCTCGCTATTAAGGGGCTCTCCGGCCGCGACAAAATGGCGCATAGACCATATCCCGCGTCTCAATGAAAAGGCGTGCTCTTTTACTATCATCCTGTAAGCAGTGGGAGGCCCGCAGAAAGTGGTAATGGGATATTTCTGCATGACCTCCAATGTCATTGAAGGGTCGAATTTCCCTTTCCTGTAAAATGAGAATATGGTGGCCCCCATGTGCCACGGGCCAAATAAGCTCGACCACGCGGCCTTTGCCCAGCCTGTGTCCGAGAGGTTCCAGTGCATATCTCCGGGCCTGAGATCGAGCCAATATCTTCCCGTCAGGAGGTGTGCAAGAGGATATGACGCATGGGTGTGCACAACCATTTTGGGCTGCCCGGTCGTGCCGGACGTGAAATATATAAGGGCCGGCTCGTTCGAAAAGTCCCTTTCGCCTTCAAAGGCATCGGCCCTCTCTCGCTCCTCTCTGTAGTTGAGCCACCCCTGTCTTTCCCCGACTGCTATCAAGATCGCGTTTGAGGAAGAGGCGTTTATCGCTTCTTCCACCATCGGGGCTGCTTCGTCCATCGCTATGACGGCCTTCACATCCGTGGCCGAGAGCCTGTATTCGATGTCCTTGGATTTCAAGAGCGTTGTTGCGGGGATTGCGATTGCGTTCAGTCTCATCAGTGCGAGCATCAACTCCCACCATTCAGGAACAGCCGGGAGCATCACAAGGACTTTATGCCCCGTCTTGATTCCTATTTTCCCAAGGGCCGCGGAGCCCTTCGAGGAAAGGGTCTTAAGCTGAGTGAAAGTGTATTTGATTTCAACGGCGCCGTCAGTCCAGAAGAGGGCCGTCCTCTCACCCCACTTGTCGAAGACATCGAGAGGAAAAGAAAATCTTTCAGGCGCATCCAAAGAAAAGCTCCGGTACTCATTCTTGTAATCTTTCATGTTGGGCTGTATTTCCATGCAGGAATGGTAACATATTCTTAAATATCAGAGGTGTTTTTGCCTTCCGTTTCATGCGGCAACAGGATATACTTAATACAGAAAGGAAAAGATATTCTATGACTGTCCCGGCCGATCCACATTTTTCCGGAACCGACGGCAAAGTCTCGAAACTTATCAGGGATTTTGCAGAGGCAAAGAGAGGGAGGACTGTCTTTGCCGAGCACGAGGTAAAGAATCTCTTGAGAGGGATCGGATTATCCGTGCCGAATGGGAGGTTGTTCGGAACCGGTGAAGTCATCCCGGTCAAAGTGGACCTCAGGTTTCCCCTTGTCGCGAAGATTTCCTCTCTGAGAATTACTTCAAAGAGCAACGTGGGCGGGGTGAGGACCGGCATAAGGGACGGGGATGAATTGAAAACGGCTGTTCAGGAGTTATCAGGCGTTCCGGGAGCGGAAGGAGTTCTCGTGGAGGAGATGGCCCCGGAAGGGATCGAAGTTATTATCGGTGGAATAATCGACCCCCAGTTCGGTCCCGTCATGATGTTCGGCCTGGGAGGGGTATTTGTCGAATTGTTCAAGGATGTGGCCTTCGGCCTTGCGCCGATGGATCCGGAAGGCGCCAGGCGGCTCGTCCGTGAGACCAGGGGCAGCCTGCTCCTGGAAGGTTACAGGGGAAAGCCCCCGATAGATAAAGAGGCGCTGATAAGGGCGTTAGTCATTGTTTCCGATATGATGGCAACGGGCCTGGTCGGCGAGATCGACCTGAACCCGGTGGCCCTCTTTCCTGAAGGTCTTATGGTCCTCGACGCAAAGATGCAGCTGACTGCATGACTCTTCTTTCTTCCCGCGTGTCCTTGCTCTACAGCGGTTTGTTATAATACAGTTATGTCGGAGGAAGATGTAACTGTCAATTCCCTTATCAGGAAAGTATGTTCCTACAGTCCTGAGGCCAACGTCGATCTCCTGAAAAAGGCCTATATTTTTTCCCGCGAGGCCCACTGCAGCCAGACGAGGATTGAGGGAACTCCTTACATAGGCCATCCCCTTTCCGTTGCCGACATACTGGCCGATATGAAGGTGGACGTGTCAACCCTCGCAGCCGGCCTCCTTCACGACACAATCGAAGACACCGAAACCACGACCAAAGACATAAAGGACATGTTCGGTGAGGAGATAGCCTTCCTTGTGGACTCGGTCACAAAGCTGAGCAAGATAGAATTCAAGACAAAGGAAGAGGCCCAGGCGGAGAACTTCCGGAAGATGCTACTCGCAATGTCCGAGGACATCAGGGTCATCATTATAAAATTCGCGGACCGGCTCCATAACATGAGGACCCTGCAATTCCTGCCCGAAAACAAGAGACAGAGGATCGCCACCGAGACGCTGGAGATATATGCCCCTCTTGCAAACAGGCTCGGGATAGGCTGGCTCCGGCTTGAATTCGAAGACCTTAGCTTCAAGGTCCTTATGCCTGAACTTTACGACGAGCTTGTGAAGAAGGTCGCCAAGAGGAAAGAGGAGCAGGAGGGCTACTTGATAGAGGTCTCCAAGACGGTCGAAGAGAAGCTCCGCGAGGAAGGCATCCCCGGACGTGTTTCCGGCAGGGTCAAACACTATTACGGCATCTATCAGAAGATGCAGAGACAGAGAATCACTTTCGATCAGGTGCACGACGTGCTGGGGCTCAGGATAATAACCGACACTAATGCGAATTGCTACACGGTCATGGGTATTATTCATTCGTTATGGACCCCGATCCCCGGAAGGTTCAAGGATTACATCGCGATGCCCAAGTCCAACATGTATCAGTCGCTTCACACCTCCGTCATAGGTCCGAAGGGAGAGAGGGTGGAGTTTCAGATCAGGACTGAGGAGATGCACAAGATCGCCGAGGAGGGTATCGCATCGCACTGGAGGTACAAGGAAAAGGGCGCAATCGAAGACAAGGACAGCAAATATATCTCCTGGCTGAGGGAGTTGATAAAGTCTCAAAAAGATCTCCGGGACGCGAGGGAATTTCTCGAGGCGGTAAAGGGCGAGGTCGTTCCCGATGTGGTCTATGTCTTCACTCCCACCGGAGAGATCAAGGAGCTCCCTGTGGGTTCCACCCCGGTCGATTTCGCATACGGGATCCATACCCAGGTGGGGCACAAATGCATCGGCGCCAAGGTGAACGGCAGGATCGTCCCCTTGCGGTATCAGCTCCGGAACGGCGATACCATCGAGATCATCACCTCCCCGACCCACGGGCCGAGCAAGGACTGGCTTAAATTTGTAGCGACGCAGAGGGCCAAGGGGAGAATAAAGCAGTGGATAAAGGCCGAGGAGAGAAAACAGAGCATCGAACTCGGCATAAAGCTGCTTGATGTAGAGTTGAGAAAGCACCATTTGAAAGTTTCTGCGGTGAAGACCGAGGAGATGATGGCAATCGCAAAGGCCTTCAGTCTGCAATCCGTTGACGACCTCTTCGTATCGGTGGGCTACGGTAAAGTATCGCCTCATCAGATCGTCAACAGGCTTTTCCCAGAAAAGGCTCAGGAACTCCAGCCCAGGACGACCAAACACGAGAAGGAACAGAAGGGCATCAGCATAAAGGGCATCGACCATATTCTTTATCACACCGCAAAGTGCTGCTTCCCCATACCCGGAGACGCTCTCGTGGGATTCGTTACAAGGGGAAGGGGAGTGACTATCCACAGGAGGGAGTGCCCGAACCTCGAAAGGCTCGCGATCGATGACGGAAGGCTCGTTGAAGTGGACTGGAGGCCCGAGAATGAGACCACTACGATGGCGCGTCTCCTCGTCGAGACAGTGGACAGGCCGGGGATCATAGCGGACCTGAGCGCCCTCATATCGTCGATAAACATCAACATTAGCCAGATGGAGGCCAGCGCAACGCAGGACAAGAAAGCGCATATACTTTTCAATCTCGAGGTGAAGGACAAGGTCCAGGTCTCCGCACTTATCCAGAAGATAGCGCAGACAGAAGGCGTGTTGAGGGTGAAACGGTAAGTCCTGAAGATGCAATTCAATACTTTCTGCTAATGCGCTGCATTGCCAAGTTTCCTGGGTCTCTGTGTTATAATAATTGGTCGTGAGAGACAATATGAAAAAATACATGGTCCCGGCATGTCTTATTGTGATTTGGCTGGCGCTGAAGCCGGTAGTTGCTTTTGCGTTCAGCGGATGCGAGACCGATTGCTATAAGTGCCACAGCCTGAGCCGGGAGGAAGTGCGTCATATACTCGACAAGATGAAGGCCCAGGACGCGAAGATATTAAAGATCCAGATGAGTCCGATCAAGGGGCTGTGGGAAGTGGACGTCGAGGACAAAGGGCAGAGGGGACTTTTTTATGTGGACTTCTCGAAGAAATATCTTCTCTCCGGTTCTGTCGTCGAAGTGAATGCCGCGATCAACAAGACGAAAGAGCGGCTGGATGAACTTAACAAGGACAGGAGGATCAATCCCGCAAGCATCCCTCTCAAAGACGCCCTTGTGCTCGGCAACAAGACGGCCCCCATAAAGGTAATTGTTTTCACCGACCCCGAATGACCGTTCTGCGCGAGACTTCATCAGGAGATGAAGAAGGTTCTGGCACAGAGGAAGGACATTGTTTTTTACCTGAAATTATTCCCGCTGAAGATCCATCCTGACGCATACTGGAAATCCAAGAGCATTGTGTGCAGTAAATCGCTGGAACTTCTTGAGGATAACTTCGAGAAGAAACCGATTCCCCGGAAAGAGTGCGCTACAAAAGAGATCGACAATAATCTGAAACTTGGCGAAAAGGACGGTATAACCGGGACCCCTACCCTGATATTGCCGGACGGCTCGATCTATTCTGGATACACTGATGCGGACAAGCTTATAAAGATCATAGACGAGGCATCTTCGAGGAAATTTACGGCAGGGAAGAAGAAGCAGCCTTAGCGGTCTGTCCCCTCTTTTCTTCTATCTTTATATGCAGGATTCTCAATCCTTTTATTCTTAATGCCGATCACTACGGTCAGGAGCGCGCCCGCTCCTAAGAGAAGCCTTATCACAGAGCTCGTTGCGGAAAATGCCTTCTTAAGGATGCCCATGCATGCCCTTCAGTCCCAAAGGTTCAGACCGCCACGTGAAGTGTGGTCAGTATCCAGTTAAGCGCTCCACCGCTGAGGAACGCCAGGGGGAACACAATGATCACCATAGCGACCGCGATCTTCAGCCCCATCTCCTTGATAATCACAAAGAAATTGGCTAGACACGGGATAAACAGGGTGATGGTCACAAGGCTTACGAGAGACTGCACATGCGTCAGCAGGCCCTTCTCGGCCATGATGAATAATCCGGCAGCGCCGTAATCCCTTCTCAGGAAGCCGAGGATAAAAGACTCTGTTGTCTTTTCGGGAAGCCCCACGAGATTAACTACCACAGGGGATGCCACCTTTTCAAGGACAGCCAGCATGTTCAGTTTATGCAGAAGGAAGAGGATGAATGTTCCGAGGATAAAAAGCGGTACCGCCTCCTTGAGATACCATTCGACCCTCCCGGCAGTCTTAACCAATATATTCATCAATGCGGGCTTCCGGATGGGAGGTATCTCAAGGAAGAAATCCGTCCTCTCTCCTTTGACCACCTTGGAGGCGAGATATCCGGATACAAAAAGGACAATCAGTATGCACGCCACCCATATGATGGTAGCCTTATAAGACAACGCGCTCAGCATCCCCAGGATTACGCCCAATTGAGCGGAACAAGGTATGGCAAGCGCCAGAAGAAAAGTGATGATTATCCTGTCCCTCCTCGACTCCAGGATCCTCGAGGTCATGACCGCCATTGTTCCGCAGCCCAGACCGAGGATCATGGGAAGCACCGCCTTCCCGTTAAGACCCATGATATTGAAGACCTTATTGCTCATTATGGCGAGACGCGGGAGATATCCGCTGTCTTCCAAAATAGCGAAGGCTATGAAAAAGGTGGCAGTTATCGGAAGAATTATGGCTATTGCATACGTCAGGGCCACGGTGACTATACCGTACTCCCCCACAAGCATTTCCCTGATAAACTGAACGGGGACGAGCAGTGCCACGACCTTTGATGCCATTGGATTGATGTATTCGCCGAAGATCGTCTTTTCGAAAAAGTTCACGAGGACTCCGGCCCCGAAGACTCCCACGAATTCGTAAAGCGCAAAGAGGACAACGAGCAACACGGGGATTCCCCAGACGGGGTGCATACTGATCTTTCCGAGGAAAGAAAAAAAACGCCCTCCTTCCGGTGGGATCTTTCTTACTACGCCTTTAGTTACATTGTCCGCCGCATCCAGTCTTGCCTTATTTATTATCGTGGCCACGTCGTCCTGCATCCTGATCTGGCACTCGTCTCTGAGATGCTCCAGTTCCTTGATCATCTCTGAAGACAGGTTCCCCGCCAGCCATTCCTTCAGGCTCTCATCACCGGAAAGGACCATTACGGCAAGAGACCTCCTGGATATGGCCCCTTCCGGCAGCAGGGCCGAAATCTTCTTGATATACTCTTCTATCATCGGCGGGTAGTTTATTTGTATGGAAGGCACCGACGGCCTGAGGATTGAAGTCCGAAGCTCCTTGAACCCCTTTCTCTGGGGCGCGATCGTAGTGACCACCTCGATGTTGAGTATTTCTCTAAGCTTTTGAGTATTGATGATAATACCCCGGTCTCTTGCTTCGTCCTCCATGTTGAGGTCGAGCACCATGGGTATCCCCATCTCCGCAATCTGCAAAGTGAGAAGGAGGGTGCGTTTGAGGTTCTTCGAATCGGCCACCTGGATGACGAGGAAAGGGCGCTCTTTCAGAAGTATGTCTCTTGTTACCCTCTCGTCTTCGCTCATGGGAATGAGGCTGTTGACGCCCGGTGTGTCCACGACATGATACTTCCTGCCTTCTAACGAGATGTTCCCATGCGAAACCTCGACTGTCGTCCCGGGATAATTGGAAACTGTCACATATTTGCCGGTGAGAAGACCAAAGATAACGCTCTTGCCGACATTTGGGTTTCCTATTAGCGCTATACGGTCGTACCTGCTCGTCCTGGCTTTATTTTTATCTGTATGTGAGTGCATGGGAATTAATTGAGACAAAGTCTCAATTGAAATTATAAATGAACTATGGGAATGTAGTCAATGTTTTTTATATGAGTTGCTATCAAAAAATTACAAAGAAGAGTAAGTTTGATAATAACGCTGTGATATTTAAGACAATTCCGTTTAAGAGGCTGTCATGCAAACCTCAATACTGAACCGTCGGATACGATCGGGCCGCTCAGCCAATGTTTGATGTTTGGTTAATAGTTCGCTTATTATATCTGTAGTCTCAGGAATTAATGAAATGGGAAAAATTCTTATTTTTTATATACTCTATATGATCACAGGCAGTCCCGTTGCAGCGCTTCTGATCATCATTGCAGTATTCTTCGCTGCCGACAGGACATTCTTCGGCTTTATGCCGGACCCCTTCCGAGCATTCAGGGTCTCGTCGAGAGTGAGGGAGCTGAGGAAGGTTGTCTCGATCAATCCCTATGACGGCAGGTCCCTGAAGGAACTCGGCATGTTCATGATAGAAAAAGGCGACTATCAAAGCGCACGCCGATACCTCGAGGCAGCTGAGGCCAAGATGTCGGACGACCCTGAATTCAACTACTACTGTGGAATATCCATCGCCCGGACAGGCGATATAGCGCGCGGAAGAGAACTCATCGATAAGGCCCTGAATGCTTCGCCCGGCCTGAAATACGGCGAGCCCTATCTTATGATGGCGGAGGTCTATATGGATAACGGAGACTATCGGAGCGCCCTCCCTCTTCTTGAAGAGTTCGAGAAGATCCATTCTTCAAGTTCGCGGGGATTTTACCGGATGGGTTTCTTGAAGATGAAACTCGGGTCGAGAGAAGAAGGGACTGTTTATCTCAAGAGGTCTATCCAGGTCTTCAAGGAGTCGCCTTTCTTTAAGCGCAAGGTCGACAGAAGGTGGGCCTGGAAGGCAAGGATGCTCCTGAGGGGTCAGAAATTCTAGTCAGGGCAAGCGATCTATGGATCTGATAAAGGAACTCGAAAGACACCAATTGATGGTCGCGGTCCGGACAGACACTCCGGAGCGGGCTTACAGGGCTGCCCTGGCTTGCATAGAGGCCGGGGTCAGATTCATAGAGATCACCTTCTCAGTGCCGGACGCCGTGGAAGTCATAAGAAGATTGAGTGTCGATCAAAGGGCCTCAATCGGCGCTGGGACCGTTCTGAACACAAGAGACGCAAAGAAGGCCCTTGGGGCCGGGGCAAGGTATATAGTGAGTCCGAACCTCGATGAGAAGGTGGTCAAGTTCACCAAGTCGGAAGGGGCTTTATCTTTCCCGGGTGCAAGCACGCCGACCGAGATATACCGCGCTTACACTGCGGGAGGCGATGTCATTAAACTCTTCCCCTTTGTCGAGATCGGAGGCCTCGATTTCCTCAGGGTGATCAGGGGCCCTTTCCCCTATATAAAGTATATGCTCTGCGGGGGAGTGAAACTGGAGAATATCTCCGGATACCTCGCGGCCCGCGCTGCGGCCGTACTTGTAGGATCAGCCATAATCAGGCGGGACCTCGTAAAGGCCGATGACTGGCCTTCGATTGAGAAGATTGCGGCGCAATTCGTCGCGAAGGTCGAAGAGTTCCGTACCGCGAAGTAGGCCGCGTCTTCACAGGCATTCAGTCAATTGTGTATAATTGATAACTTAGCGGTCTAAAGAATTCCGAGCAGCGAGAGGCGTCTTCTGCAGCTGAGAAATGTTTTCAGGAGGTGACAGATATGTTTCGTCCGCAGATTAAGGTCCTGGATTGCACTATCCGCGACGGTGGTTTAATCAACAACTGGCAGTTTAGCGACGATCTGGTCAGGAAAGTCTTTCTCGCCCTTTCGAAGGCCGGTGTGGATTACATGGAGATAGGATACAAATCTTCAGAGAAGTATTTCTCCCGGAAGGACAACGGGGCGTGGAAGTTTTGCACTGAAGAGGATGTCAGAAGAATAATCGGTGAGACAAATACCAGGATGAGGCTGTCTGCGATGGCTGACATAGGCCGGATCGATCAGGAGGACATACCCCTGAAGAAGGACAGCGTCCTCGATATGATAAGGGTTGCCTGCTATGTCAAGGAAGTCGATAAGGGCATTCGCCTCGCGCACGAATGCATAGACAAGGGCTATGAGGCGACAATAAATCTGATGGCTGTCTCAAAGGTCCTCGAGAGGGACCTTGATGAGGCCCTGGACGACCTTGCCAAGAGCAGAGTGGAAACCATATATATCGTGGACAGCTTCGGCGCGCTGTATTCCGAGCAGATCCACTTTCTTGCCAAGAAGTACTTTGCGGCCCTGCCCGGCAAGGAACTCGGTATACACGCTCACAATAACCAGCAGCTCGCATTTGCCAATACCGTTGAGGCGATCATCGCGGGCGTCAACCGCATTGACGCTACTCTTTACGGAATGGGCAGGGGCGCGGGTAATTGTCCGCTGGAGCTTCTCCTGGCGTTCCTGAAGAACCCGAAGTTCGATATCAGGCCCATTTTCGAGGTCATTCAGGAGATTTTTATTCCCTTGAAGGCCGAGGTCGAATGGGGTTATCACATTCCCTACATGATAACCGGCATACTCAATGAACATCCTAGGAGCGGGATGAAGGCTATGGCGGAGAAGACCCTTCCCAACCTGAAAAAGTTCTATGAGGATATACTGGACGACACCACACTCGACTGAAGGCGCTGTTGTTTAACCGGATTATTTGAGGCGGGGAACTTCGCCTGCTGCGGGATAAGAAGTCGCGTAATCCAATATCGCGAAGAGCCTTGTCCCGATATACTCGCCACCTTGTTCGCTGTGGATAGCATTTTCTGATCATGCCCTTTTGAAATTTATTTTCCATTTGTGCTAAGGTTTATACTTTGAAAGCGGCCGCGCGCCGCAGTGTGAAAGAGAGGTTTTAGGGACACATGATAAAGAAGATTGTTCTCGCATATTCCGGCGGGCTTGATACATCTGTGGCGATAAAGTGGCTCAAAGAGACTTACGGCGCCGAGATCATCGCGTTCTGCGCCGACCTCGGACAGGGTGAAGACCTTGGCGCGGTCAGAGAAAAGGCGCTGAAGACAGGCGCGTCAAAGGCTTATGTGGAAGACCTGCGCGAGGAGTTTGTTTCCGAATATATATTTCCTATGCTGCGTGCCAATGCGGTATACGAGGGGTCATACCTGCTCGGCACGTCCATCGCAAGACCGCTCATAGCGAAGAGACAGATAGAGATAGCCGAGAAGGAGGGCGCCGAGGCCGTGGCCCACGGCGCGACCGGCAAAGGGAATGACCAGGTGAGATTCGAGCTCACTTATTATGCGCTGAAGCCCGACGTAAAGGTGATAGCGCCATGGAGGGAATGGCCGTTTAAGTCTCGCCAGTCGCTGATAGAGTATTCGGAGAGGCACGGCATACCGGTCGCAGCGACAAAGGAAAAACCGTACAGCACAGACAGGAATCTGTTTCACATAAGCTATGAGGGGGGAATCCTCGAAGACCCCTGGGCCGAGCCGCCGCAGGATATGTACACAATGATGACGCCTCCCGAAAAGGCCCCTGACAAGCCTCTTTACATTGAGATAACATATGAGCGGGGAGACGCCGTTGCCGTCGACGGAAAGGCCCTGGGTCCGTCAGACCTGCTTTCCAAGCTGAACAGTCTCGCGGGTGCAAACGGCATTGGCAGGGCCGATATAGTGGAGAACAGATATGTAGGCATGAAATCCCGCGGGGTTTATGAGACCCCGGGAGGATCCGTGCTGCACGTCGCTCACAGGGCTGTCGAGTCTTTGACCCTCGATCGCGAGACCCTGCATCTCAGGGATTCTCTAATCCCCAGGTATGCAGAGCTCGTATACTACGGTTATTGGATGTCGCCCGAAAGAGAGGCGATCCAGCACATGGTCGATGAAATGCAAAGAGACGTATCGGGGACGGTGCGTCTGAAACTTTACAAAGGGACCTGTCTCGTGGCGGGAAGAAAGTCGGAAAGGTCTCTTTATCATCCGGAACTTGCCACTTTCGAGGAAGAGGGAGTTTACGACCAAAGGGATGCCGAAGGCTTTATCAAACTCAATGCCCTTCGCCTGAGAGTGAGAAAGTTGTTAAGAAATCCCCATGTTTCATCTTGAGTCCTGGATCGCGCTCTTGATGGTCCCCGAGATCGGTAACATTACTTTTAGAAGATTGCTTTCCGCCTTCGGGAGCCCTGAGGCGGTGTTTGATGCGACTGCGGAAGACCTTGTGCGCGTGTCCGGAATCAGTGAGAGAAAGGCAAGAAACATAAAGCAGTTTGCCGGGTGGAGGAATGTGGAAGAGCAGGTGGAGCTGCTGGACAAGAGCAAGGCCCGTGCCGTTACCTGCGTCAGCCCGGAATATCCCTCCTTGCTGCGCCAAATAGAAGATGCCCCGGCCGTAATTTTTGTGAAGGGACGTATCGAAGACGAAGACAAATTCGCGATAGCGATTGTGGGATCGAGAAAGACTACATCATATGGAAGGCTCGTGGCCGAAAGACTTTCTTCGGACCTTGCCGGAGCGGGCTTTACTGTAGTGAGCGGCATGGCGCGGGGTATCGACACGGTAGCACACAAAGGCGCCCTTGAAGCCGGAGGAAGGACTATTGCGGTGCTCGGCTCGGGCATAGACCGGGCTTATCCGCCGGAGAACATAGGGCTCATGGAGAAGATATCAGGTTCGGGATGCGTCGTAAGCGAGTTCCCTTTCGGGACTCAACCGACAAGGGAAAATTTTCCGAGAAGGAACAGATTGATCAGCGGACTTTCACTCGGGGTCGTTGTCGTCGAGGCGGCGGCAGGGAGCGGCGCTCTGATAACCGCGAACTCGGCCCTCGAACAGAACCGGGAGGTCTTCGCCGTCCCGGCGAATATTAATTCCCCGACTGCGGCAGGGACTAACGAGTTGATCAGGAAGGGCGCAAAACTTGTTCAGAAATCGGATGATATAATAGAAGAACTGGCGCCTGTATTGAAAGGATACGTGGGGGCGGCGAAAAGATCTGCATCTCCGGGCGGTGCAAAGAAGTTTAGCGGAGCTCAGGCCGCGATGACGGATGAAGAAAAAAGTCTCTGTGATATACTAACGGGAGAACCGGTGCACATAGATGATTTGTCGAGGCGGCTTTCTCTCGCACCTGCCAGGGCGCTCTCGCTGCTGTTGAACCTTGAACTGAAGGGAATCGTCAGACAGGCTGAAGGCAAGATGTTTTATCTCGTTTGCTGAGGTCCGGATAACAGGACCGAAGAAATCAATAAGGAATCAAGGACAGCGCTCAGCGAAATGGCCAATAAAACCGTGAGACAATCAACTGAAGAGCGGTTTCGTCTTGAAGACGACGAGCTTGACGCAATAAGGGCGCTGCTTGTCTCTATCCTTATGAAGGACACGCGCCTTGACAGGGAAGAGATTTATGCATACATTTTTGGTGAAGGCAAGAGAATTCTCTGGCACTAAGAGGAGGTATAGGTGAAATCCCTTGTTATAGTGGAGTCGCCCGCAAAGGCGAATACCATAAATAAGATCCTGGGCAAGGACTTTTTTGTGAAGGCGTCCGTGGGCCACATCAGGGACCTTCCGAAAAAGGAGATGGGAGTCGATGTCGAGAAGGGCTTCGAGCCCCACTATGTGACCATTCCCGGAAAAGAGAAGATCATCAGGGAGCTGAAGAAAGCCGCAAAACAGGCAGAGAAGGTCTTCCTAGCTCCCGACCCCGACAGGGAAGGAGAGGCCATCGCATGGCATATTGCAACGGCTATCTCGGGATCACGATCTTCGGCAGGCGACGAAAAGATATACAGGGTTACCTTTAATGAGATCACCGAGAGGGCCGTCCGGGAAGCAATGAAGAATCCCGGCAAGATCGATATGGACAAGGTCGAGGCGCAACAGGCAAGGAGGGTTCTCGACAGGCTTGTGGGATATGGATTGAGTCCTCTCCTCTGGAAAAAGGTGAGGCGCGGTCTCAGCGCCGGCCGGGTCCAGTCTGTTGCAGTGAAGCTTGTTGTCGACAGGGAGAGGGAGATCGAGGCTTTTCAAAAAGAGGAATACTGGGATGTGAGCCTCCGGCTGGAGGGCTCAACGCCTCCAACCTTTGCCGGAAGGCTTTATAAGTATCACGGGTCATTGGTGATCAACCGTGAGGCCGAAGGAAGGGACCGTTTTCTTATAAGGACTTCCGATGAAGCGGCGCGGATCTCCGAAGAGATAGGAAGGAAGAGTCTTTCCGTCCTGAAGGTCGAAAAGAAGGACAGGAAGAGGTCGCCTTATCCGCCCTTCACAACGAGCACTATGCAGCAGGAGGCCGCAAGGAAATTGAGGTACACGGCGAAAAGGACTATGGCGCTGGCGCAGCAGCTTTATGAGGGCATTGAATTGGGGGACGAGGGTTCAGTAGGGCTTATCACATACATGCGCACCGACTCTGTCAGGGTCGCCTCTGAGGCGCAGCAATGGGCGAGGGAATATATTGCGGGGAGGTTCGGAAAGGATTACGTCCCGGAGAACCCTCCGGTCTATAAAAGCAAGAGTACCGCTCAGGAGGCCCATGAAGCGATAAGGCCCACCGATATGAACAGACCCCCGGCGGCCCTGAAGCAGTTCCTCTCGAAGGACCTTTACAATCTTTATACGCTCGTATGGAACAGGTTCATCGCCAGCCAGATGTCCGCTGCAAGGCTCGAACAGACGACCTTTTTAGTCGGGGACCGCGAGAAGGAGATTGAAGTCAGGGCCTCAGGGACAGTGGTCAGATTTGACGGCTTCATGGCCTTATATACTGAAAGCAAGGACGAGATAGAGGAAGAGGAAGGCGGGATATTCCCGATGTTGAAGCCGGGGGAAGCTCTGAAGACCCTGGAGATTGTGCCCGCCCAGCATTTTACTCAGCCGCCGCCCCGTTATACGGAGGCGACGCTCGTCAAGACCCTCGAAGAGAAAGGCATCGGAAGGCCGAGCACATATGCGGCCATCCTTTCCACTATTCAGGACAGAAAGTATGTGCATAAGGATGACGGGAGGTTCGCGCCGACCGAGCTTGGCATTGTGGTGAATGACCTCCTCGTGGAGAAATTCTCCGGGCTGATAGACATAGGTTTTACCGCCAGAATGGAGGATGAGCTCGACCGGGTAGAGGAGGGCAGGATGAAATGGGCCAAGGTTGTGAAGGACTTCTATAAGCCCTTCAATCACGACCTCTCCGAGGCGTCCAAGACCCTGGGGAAGGTGAGGCCCGCCGATATTCCTACCGATGTGGTCTGCGAAAAATGCGGAATGCCCATGGTAATAAAATGGGGGCGTCATGGAAGGTTTATGGCCTGCTCCGGCTATCCGAATTGCAAGAACACAAGGCCGCTGGAAGGGCAGGAGCCGCAGGCGCCGGTTGTCGTGACCGACCTGAAATGCGAGGTGTGCGGTTCTCCCATGGTGCAGAGGTCAGGGCGGTTCGGCAAGTTTCTTGCCTGCTCGCGCTATCCTGAATGCAAGACCACGAAGCCTGTTTCGACCGGGGTGAAATGTCCGGAGGACGGAGGAGATATTGTCGAGCGACGCACGAGGCGGGGTAAACCCTTCTGGAGCTGCGGCAACTACCCGAAATGCAAATTCGCCTCCTGGAGCAAACCTGTCCCGGTGGGCTGTCCCAAGTGCGGCGCTGAATTCCTCTTCGAAAAACGCGACAAGACGGGACAGACGATAGTCTTCTGCCATAAGAAAGAATGCGGTTATAAGGAAAAAAGGGAAGAAATGACGCCGGCCGAAGAAGCTGTCCCTGTAGGATAGAGATCAAGGTTAAGGCTAAGTCTGAAGTCCGGCATTCCCCGCCTTGATCTAAGCCTTGACTTTCACCTTTTTTTCATCATGACGAGACCCATCATCATAGGTGTTGCCGGCGCGCATAGCGGTGCCGGAAAGACGGTTTATGCATCCCTCATCCTCCGGCGCTTTCCAGAATGGGGCGCAATAAAATGTACTAAGACCGGGCTGTATTGCTCCCTTGTGGACGACCCGGAGACCCTGATGGAGGAGGGCAAGGACACGAGGAGGATGATCGACTCCGGGGCGGAGCGCGTCATGTGGGTGCAGTCCCCGCCGTCCGATCTCGGGGACGTCCTTCCGATGGCTGTCGAGAGGCTCTCGGATCTTAAAGGTATCGTTGTTGAAGGCAATAGTGCAATTGAGTTTTTAAGTCCCGATATTATAATATTTATATTTGGAGGCGATGCGCGAAATATCAAGGCTGACGCGAGAGATATTCTCCATAAAGCCGATGTGGTAGTTCTCGAAGGAGAGATCCCCCTGGAGCTGCCGAAAGGGGCCAAGGTTTTAGGGAGGTCCGAGAGCGATTACAAGGCCTTTCTTGAATACATAGAGGAAATGGTCGAAGCTAAGGAACAGATTAGGTCATTATTGAAGAAGAAATCCGTTCACGGTAAGATCCCGTGTCCCGTTGCCAGAAAGATCGCCGAGGAGCTGGATGTCAGATTCAGGGAAGTCGGCAAGATCGCTGATGAGCTCGACATCAAGATCACGGACTGCGAGCTTGGTTGTTTCTGATGAGTGTGCTTCTTTTTGAACTCAGCCTGACGTTCTATTTCGCGGCCGCCATCGTGGGCATCGTGGAGCTCTTCAAAGGCACAAAGAAGACGTCCAATTTTGTTCTCGTCTTTGCCGTTGCCGGCTTTGTCCTGCATTCCGCGACGATCGTGGTGAGGTATACGGTTTCGGGGCATCTCCCCATTACGAGTCTCCACGAGGCCTCGTCTTTTTTTGCGTGGTGCATAGTCGTAATCTTCTTTTTCCTCGAATACCGCTACAGGATCGACCTCCTCGGTCCTTTCACAATGCCGATAGTGTTCGTGCTTATGCTTTCGTCCTCTATTCTGCCGAGAGAGATAAAGCCGCTGAGCCCGGTGCTTCAGAGCTACTGGCTTGGCATACACACATTCCTGGCTTTTCTCGGAGACGCCGCCTTCGCGACCGCTTTCGGAATCGGCATAATGTACCTCATCCAGGAGCATCACCTGAAGTCCAAGCGCCTCGGGGGATTGTTCGACAGGCTTCCCAATCTCCAGATCCTGGATGAAATCAATTACAGGCTCATCACTCTCGGCTTCCCGCTGCTCACTCTCGCTATCATAACCGGCGCCCTCTGGGCCGAGAGCGCGTGGGGAAGCTACTGGAGATGGGACCCGAAAGAGGTGTGGTCGCTGATCACATGGTTCATCTATGCCCTCGTGCTTCATGCCCGCCTGACCGCGGGTTGGCGGGGGAGAAAGGCCGCCATACTCTCCATTGTGGGCTTCCTCAGTGTGATCTTCACTTTCTTCGGTGTTAATCTCCTCTTAAAAGGGCTTCATGCTTTTGTATGAATATCCTCGTCGTCGGTTTGAACCATAAGACTGCGGATGTGGAGGTGAGAGAGAGGCTTGCCTTCAACGGAGAGAAGCTCAGCGAGGGTTTGCTCAAACTCGGCGGTCTGCCGGGCGTTGAGGAGGCGATAATCCTCTCGACATGTAACAGGGTTGAGATTTACTTAAACGTAAAGGAGCCTGAGACAGCATTCGATCAGGTAAAGGCCTTCCTTTCGGAGTTCCACGGCTTAAAGAGCGCCGCCCTCGAAAAATCGCTTTACCTCTACAGGAACCTGGATGCGGTCAGACACGTCTTCAGGGTCGGTTCGAGCCTCGACTCCATGGTTGTCGGCGAGCCGCAGATATTGGGTCAGCTCAAGGACGCTTTCGAGTTCGCTCTCGAAAAGAAGACAACAGGTATCCTGCTCAACAGGTTGATGAAGAAGACCATCTCCGTTGCAAAGAGGGTGAGGACCGAGACCCGGATAGCGGAGAATGCGGTTTCGATCAGTTTCGCGGCCCTGGAACTTGCGAGGAAGATATTCACCGACCTCCCGGAAAAATCCTTTATGCTCCTCGGCGCGGGTGAGATGGCCGAACTCGCTGCAAAGCATATGATGAACTTCGGCGTGACGAAAGTGGTCGTGGTCAACAGGACATTCGAGAGGGGATGCGAGCTCGCAAAGGAGCTGAACGGAAGGGCGGTCAAGTTTGAGGACTTCCTTCACGAGGCGGTCCATACGGACATTATCATATGCTCCACGGGCGCGCCCGCCTACGTGCTTCGAAAAGAGGAGATGCAGAAGGTGATGAGGGAGCGCAAGCAGAAGCCGGTATTCATTATCGACATATCGGTGCCTAGGAACATCGATCCGGAGACAAACGACCTCGACAATGTATACCTTTATGACGTGGACGATCTGCAGGGAGTCGTGGACGCGAATATATCGGAGCGTCAGAAGGAGGCCGAAAAGGCCGAGACTATAATCGGGGAAGAGATCGAATCTTTCAGGAGATGGATGTCCTCTCTCAGCTCGGTGCCTACCGTGGTGGCCCTCAGGAACAAGGCAGAGCTGATAAAGAAAGAGGAACTGGAAAAGCTCATCAACAAGTTCCCGGGGCTGGGAGAGAAGGAGAAGAAGGCGATCGAATATATGGCATCAGCTATAACCAATAAACTGATTCACCCGCCGACGGTCGCCCTCAGAGAGGACGCGGAAGACAAGGACGTACTTGTCGCAATGATCAAGAAACTTTATGGGATAAACGGAGATGAAGAAGAGAAATAAGGTCATTATAGGCACACGCGGCAGCAAACTTGCGCTCTGGCAGGCGGAATGGGTGAAGTCGGAGTTGCAGAAGCTCCTGCCCGGGGCGGAAGTCGAATTGAACAAAATAAAGACTACAGGTGACAAGATACTGGATGTTCCCCTTGCAAAGGTCGGGGGCAAGGGCCTTTTTGTGAAAGAGATAGAAGAGGCCATGCTTAGCGGCGCTGCCGACCTTGCTGTCCACAGCATGAAGGACGTGCCTACGGAGTTTCCCGAGGGGCTTCATCTGCCGGTAATATGCAAGAGGGAAGACCCGAGGGACGCTTTTATATCTCAGATGCAAAATGGAAAATTCAAAATTCAGAATTTCGGAAGTCTCCCCCAGGGCTCGACTGTGGGGACGAGCAGTCTAAGGCGCTCGACACAACTCCTCAACATCAGGCCTGACCTGAGGATAGCGCAACTGAGAGGGAATCTCGATACGAGATTGAGAAAGCTGGACGAAGGCCAGTTCGGTGCGATAATCCTGGCGGCGGCCGGCGTAAAGAGACTCGGATGGGCGAACAGGATAACCGAGATCATGCCGGCGGAGGTAAGCCTTCCGGCAATAGGACAGGGCGCTATCGGGATTGAATGCAGGGTCGGGGACCCGTTCATAAACGACCTTGTCGCATCTCTTAACCATGAGGATACTTCGGTTTGCGTCAGGGCCGAGAGGGCCTTTCTGAAAAAGCTCGAGGGCGGCTGTCAGGTGCCTATCGCCGCTTATGCCCGGTTGTCGGGCGGCAGGATCGTCATGGACGGGCTTGTCGGGAGCATATCGGGAGACAGGATCATAAAAGGACATATTGAGGGCGATAGAGGGAATCCCGAAGCACTCGGCACAACGCTGGCTGAGGACGTCCTTTCGAGGGGTGCGAAAGAGATCCTGGACGAGGTTTATGGCAGGTGCGCCCCGAATGTTGACGGTGAGATAAGCAGTTGAAGATATGCGAGGCGCAAAGTGCTTGGAGCATAGAGTAAGAGATGTAGTGCCCTTTGCTCCATGCCCCATGCGGTTTGGTTAGTGGAAACTGCAAAGCGTATTTTCACCCTCGGGACCGACCGCAGAAGCGAAGAAGACTTCGTCGAGATACTCCTTTCGTACAATATCGAGAACGTCATAGACGTAAGACGCATACCCAGAAGTAAGATCACTACCTTCAACAGGTCAAGCCTCCGGGAAATACTGGAGAAAGAAAACATGGTCTATCACTTCCTCGGCGAGGAGCTGGGCGGTCTCAGAAAAGGAGGATATACCTCATATATCCTTACTGAGGATTTCAAGCGTGGGATCGAGAGACTGGAGGCCATCGCACATAATAGTCTGTCGGTCATCCTCTGTTCCGAGAGGTTCCCGTGGAAATGCCACAGAAAATGGATATCGAGGGAGCTTCACAAAAGGGGCTGGGCCATGGAGCATATCATCGACAAGGGTAGGGTATGGGTGCCGAAGTGAGAGGCGTTTTGAAGCAACACCCCGACTTACTGTGCGCGACCGTCGTGTCCCCCCAAAATACCCCGATGTGGGTATTTACATCGGCCCCTCTCTCTTATAGCATGAGACATGAACCGCAGACTGCTTTTCGCTCCTATAGAATTTACCAAGGACCCGTCTGAGAACGGTCAGACCATGAAGGGTATTGCGGTCAATCTTTGCGACGGCGGCATGCGCGTTTACTCATACTGCCCGCTTTCCGAGGGCGACAGGATCTCGGTCAAGAGCCCCCTCCCCACCCCACACCAAAGATTCATCGTCCAATGGATCGAGGAGCTGCTGGACGGGTTTTTCGTGGTGGGATTGATTTTCGAGATGTAAGGCCACGTACTTTCGATTGATGTTTGATGTCACAAGGGGCGCTGCCCCTAAAGGCACCCTTGCCGGAAGATAATCCCATATGCCCTCTGCTTACTTCTGAACACCTGCCCCGCATGACAGTTGGCCTGAGAAAGAGAGACGGTCTTGTTTCATGCAAAATGCCGATATGGTAAACTGAGGGCATAGCGAGACATTACGGATAGAGTTTGACGGGGCAGTGTATCACATTACGGCGAGGGGTAACGCGTGGAGCGGGAAATGCACGAAACAAGATCTGACCCTGACCTTCCGCAAAACGGGACCCGTCGGCTGGCGGCGATCATGTTCACAGACATCGTCGGCTACAGCCGTCAAATGGGCGCGGACGAAGCCCGTATGCTGCGTCTGCTGGAGACCCATAACAAGATCATTCACCAGGCCGTAAGCGAAGATCACGGCCGTGTGATCAAGACTGTGGGTGACGCCTTTCTGGTGGACTTTCCCTCGGTCGTCAGCGCTGTGCAGTGCGCACAGCGTATTCAAGACCGGCTCCGGACCTATAACGCGGAGAAGGAAAGGTCCGAGCAGATCCATGTCCGCATCGGCATTCACTCCGGCGATATTGTTCAGCGGGATGACGACGTGTTCGGCGACGGAGTGAACATCGCTTCCCGCCTGCAGGGACTCGCAGAGCCCGACACCATCTGCATTTCCGATATCGTCTATAGGGACGTCGCCAAAAAAGTCTCCCTCGGCGTAGTGGTGTCGCTGGGGCGGCCCCAGATGAAGAATATTGTCGAGCGGTTCCAGGTGTATGAGCTGCTGCCCGGGCCCCCAAAGGGCATACGCCGCACCCTGAAGGTACAAAGGTTGAAGCTCTCTCATCGGGTCGGCCGCCTTGTCGGGGTTGCGCTGGTTGTGATGGGACTGCTCATCGCCGGCGGGGTCGCCATCCTTTGGTTTCCCTCCCTCTCCCCATTTCGCACTTCGAAACCTTTGATGCGAAGTCAGGGGGCGCTATCGCTGCCGGACAAGCCTTCGATCGTCGTGCTGCCTTTCCTGAACATGAGCGGAGATCCGAAGCAGGAGTATTTCAGCGATGGGGTCACCGAAGACATCACGACCGACCTTTCCAAGCTTTCCAGTCTCTTTGTCATAGCCCGCAACTCTGCTTTCACTTACAAGGGCAAGGCTGTGAAGGCGCAGGACGTGAGCAAAGAGCTCGGAGTGCGGTATATATTGGAGGGCAGCGTGAGAAGAGCCGGAGATCAGCTCCGCGTCACGGCACAGCTGATTGACGGCACCACCGGCGGTCACTTATGGTCCGAGCACTATGACCGTCCCATGAAAGACATCTTCGCCCTGCAGGATGAGATCGTGCGGCAGATCGTTTCAAATCTGCGGGTAGAGGTCCAGGAGGCGGAGTTGCAGAGGGTGCGGCGTGTTCCCACGGAAAACCTTAACGCTTATGACTTCAATTTGCGCGGGTGGGAGTCTCAGCTTCGCGCATTCCGCGAAACCAGCAAAGAGGCGAGCGCCCAGGCCAGAAAAATGTTTGAAAAGGCGATCGAGCTGGACCCTCAGTATGCCGAGGCGTACGCAGGCCTGAGTATAACCTATTTCAGCGACTGGCTCTACCAGTGGGACCCGACCCAGCAGGTCCTGGAGCGATGGAGCGAGTCCGCGCGCAAGGCTGTTGCGCTTGATCCCTCCCTTCCCATAGCGCACGAATCACTGGCATGGACTTATCTGTATAAGCGTCAGCATGACCAAGCCATCGCCGAAGCGGAGCGGGCTGTCGCGCTAAACCCCAATTCCGCAGAGGGCTACAGGGCCCTGGGATTCATTCTGAGCTGGGCCGGACGGTCTCAGGAAGCCATCGGATTGATAGAGAAGGCCATGCGTCTCAACCCTCGCTACAGACCCGCGTATTTATTGGAATTAGGTGTTGCCTATCAGCGGGTGGGACAGTACGAAAAGGCGGTTGCCGCGCTGAAGAAGGCGCTCGCTCTTATTCCCAATGCCATACCTGTTCACTGGAGTCTCGCCGTCTGCTATGCGGAGATGGGGCGGCAGGAAGAGGCGAACGCTGAGGCGGCGGAGATTATGCGTCTCAATCCGCAATTCTCTGTCGAAAAGATGAGGTCGGCCCTCCCTTTCAAAGATCCTGCCATGTTGAAGCGTGAGCTGGACGCCCTGGGCAAGGCCGGCCTGAAGTGAGTGTTTTATAGTCCGAAAAGGATCTCTCTTTCTTCCATATCAACCCTGTCGGTACGTACCTTGATCTCATCTCCTATCCTGAAGGTCTTTCCCGTATTCCTTCCGAAGAGTGAAACCGTTCTCTCGTTGTAGCTGTAAAAGTCGTCGGTCATATAAGAGACGTGTATGAAGCCCTCGACGTAGAAGTCGTTCAATCTCACCTTCAGTCCGAACGGCGTTATCCCGACTACCATGCCACTGTATTCCTCCCCGACCTTGTCTTTCATGAACCAGACCCTCATTGCGTCCACTACTTCTCTTTCGGCCTCGTCGGCAAGCCTTTCCGTCCTCGAAGAGTGAAAGGCGATATCGGGCAGCAGGCTTTCGAGGTCCTTCACCCGTTTGTCGGAAAGATGTCTTTTTGTCAAGACTTCCCTTAATATTCTATGGACCACAAGATCGGGATACCTCCTGATGGGAGAGGTGAAGTGGGTGTAACATTTTGAGGCGAGACCGAAATGTCCGACATTGTGGGGAGAATATCTCGCCTGCTTCAGGCTCCGCAGCACCATGTAATTAATTATCTCCTCAGAGGGGGTCCCTTTGATCTCGACGAGCAGTTTTGAGAAGTCTGCGGGCTTAAGGTTTTTTCTCGTCCGAGTCCCGGGTTTAATGACCTTTACGATGCCTTCAAGCTTTACAGGGTCCGGCTCCTCGTGGATTCTGTACAAGCTGGGGACACCGACCGATTCTAGATGCTCGGCCACTGCCTCGTTTGCGGCTATCATGAACTCTTCTATTATCATATGCGCAAGGTTCCTCTCGGCCTTCACGATAGTCTCAGGTCTCCCCTGGATGTCCAGCAGCACCTCAGGCTCGGGGAGGTCGAAATCGAGACTGCCCCTCTTGAGTCTTTTTTCCCTCAGGACATTGCACAACTCGTTCATTATCTCGAATTCCCGCAGAAGGTAATCGTATTTCTCCCTCTCCCGTCTGTCGTTGTCGACGAGGATCTTCCTGACGGAGGTATAGGTCATTCTCTCGTCGCTCTTAATCACGCCCGGGTAATATTTGGCCGCGAGCCTCTGTCCATAACGGTCAAAGTCCATCTCGACAGTAAAGGATAACCTTTCCACTTGCGGTTTGAGACTGCAGAGGTCCTCCGAAAGCTCCTTCGGCAGCATGGGGATGACCCGGTCCGGGAAATAGATGCTTGTGCCCCTCTTTCTCGCTTCGAGATCGATTACGGAGTCCCAGGCTACGTAGAAGCCCACATCTGCGATATGGACCCACAGCCTGTATCCGTGTTCAGTGAGATCGATAGAGACGGCATCATCAAAGTCCCTTGCCCGCTCGCCGTCGATGGTTACGGTTGAAAGGTCTCTCAGGTCTCTCCTCTTGTCTCCGGCCACTGCAGGCCCTCTGCCTTGAAAAGTTTGCGCCTGAAGTAGCTTCGCATCCTCATGAACGCCCCTCGGAAATCTCTTAGGGACGTTGAACTCCTCGATGATGGCCTCCACCTCAGATCTCGGGTCTTCGGTCATACCGAGCACCTTGACGATTTTTCCGGACGGGGGCCTTGTGTCGGTCGGAAAGGAGACTATCTCCGCCACGACTTTGTCGCCCTGCCGCGCCTTATTCATATCTCCCGGAGAGACGTAGAGGTCGAAGCGGACCGACTTGTTTATCGGCCTCACGTAGGCGGCCTTCTTTGTCACATCTAGTCTCCCCACGATCCTCGTGGTCGCCCTGTCGAGGATCCTGATGATCCTTCCCTCCCGCCTCTGCCGGTTCTCGATTCTCACAATGACCCTGTCGTTGTCCATGGCCCCCATGGTCCATCTGGCCGGAACGAAGATGTCCCTCTCTCCGGGCTTTTCGAGAACCACAAAGCCGTAGCCGTCTCCATGCGCCTCGAAACGCCCGGTGATAAGGTTCATGTCTCCGGCGGGACCGTAGAGGCCTTTCCTCGTCATCACTATTTCGCCTTCTCTCATCATCTGCCGGAGGATACGCTTCAGCGCCCTCGCTTCCGGATGACTGAGACGCATCAGGGAAACGATCTCCTTGTAGCTCAGAGGTTTCCTTGTCTTCTCACGGAAAAAAGAAAGGACGGTTTCTTTATTAACCATGATACTATTGTAGGACAGACTCTCCTTTTTATCTATGACGTTTTGTGATCTTTCTCAGGAACTTTCCGGGCAGCGTCTCCGCTGCCTTCAACGCGCCGTGGGGACAGACCTCGATACAGCAGAAACACCTGATGCATCGATCATAATCGAAGCCGACCTTCTTCCCTTCAGGACTTATTGCCTCGGCGGGACAATATTTCCAGCACTCTCCGCATTGCTTGCACAGGCGGTCGTTAACGTCCGGTCTTTGTATGAAGTGCCTGCGCATGAAACCGTGAAGCGAGGGCGGTCCGAAAATCACGGGGCCTATTACCGGCAGCTTGAAATCCCGTATGACCGGCGCATCCCCATCGACATCAATCTCCCCCGGGTAAAGACCCATGTCGGCGGCGACCTTGTTTGTGAGGAGCGTACTGGGCTCAAGGCCGAGCAGTCGCGTTACCGTAACGTCCAGGGCAACTGCATCTGAGCTTCCCATTATCAATCCCAATTCCCTTGGTGTCCCGCCCCTTCCAGGTCCCTGCCCTTCCAGGGCGAGGACGCCATCCATGATCGTTATGGAAGGACGAATTGTCTTGTATATCTGGAGCAGGAGCTGGGCGAAGCGCTCTTTCTCAACACCCGCCCTGAAATGCCACTCCGGTTTTCTCAGTCCCACTATGCAGCCGAAGAGGTTCTTTACTCCGAGGGTAAGGAGCATCTGTGTATGGGTCTTTAATTTCGGTACATTGATCACGACATCCGCGCTTAGAGCATCTTCGGCAATCTCAATCTTCTTGAACGGCTCGCCGACTGAGACCTCGGCAGAATTCCTGAATTCCCTGAAGTCCACGGGAAAATCCTCGAGGGCTTTTCTGATGCCGCTTTCTTTGAGGACCTTCTCAAAGGAGCCCATCGCAGGGCTGTCCGAGACCTGGATATTGCCGCCCTTTTCATGCACATATTCCGCGACAGCCTTTAGTACAAGGGGATGAGTGACCATCGCCCTCTCGGGCGTTGCAGGGGCCAGAAGGTTCGGCTTGATAAGGACCAGCCGTCCTTTTGATATCCGTCCGTTGTCAAGGGCTGACATGACGTCGAAGATCGCGGGCCTGAGCGTTTCGTAATTATATGATGCTTTTCTTAAGACGACCTTTTGCATAGAGGGAAAGGGGAGCGACTGTTCTCTATTGTTCAGTCTTCGGGAAGATTTCCAGAAGCGTTGTCTCGAATATCAGCGTCTTTCCCGCAAGAGGATGATTGTAATCCACGGTAAACGAGGTTTCGGAGACGGCGATGACGGTCCCCATGAAAGGCAGTCCGTCTGCACGGTGCATCTGCATGCGTTGTCCCACTTCAGGTCTGAAATCCTGTGAGACTCGCGCATTGTCGAATTCGCGTATCCTTTCTTTGATGGAAGGGCCGTAACCTTTTTTCATGGACACAGTAATCGACCTCGATTCTCCGGGCGCCATCCCTATCACGCCCTGTTCAAGTCCCTGCACGACTTCTCCCTCGCCCACTGTAAATTCCAGGGGGGATTTGTCTTCGGTGGAGCCGAACACCGCTCCGTCTTCGAGTTTCCCCACGTAATTGATTACGACCGTGTCTCCTGTCTCTACCTTTTTCATAACCGCGCTCCTTTGGGTTTTTTCATATTATAACGTTTGAGGCGGGTCTTTATGGCGGGAACAATTATGACGGGCTCAAAATGCGAGGCTCTGGCTACGGAAATGAGTCGGATGGAAGACTTGCTTCCATCCGACTCATATTTGTCTATTGGATCACTCCGTTAGAGGTCATGAGTTTATTGATCAGCGTCTGCATTTCCTGAACGGTCAGGCCGGATCTGTTCATCTGCGAGTTCATGAATTGCGTCATGGCATTTGCCAGTCCGCTTGTGCCCGCGCTGGAGGACATCATGCTGCCGCCCATCATGCCGCCGCTTCCCATCTGCACCGGTGAGCCGCCCATCATACCATTCATAAGTCCGTCCGAAGCGTCATTCATCATTGCGGTTACTATAGCCGAAGAATACTGCAGCCCTATGCTGCTTGCATACTGTGACATAGCGGCGATAGCCATTCCGTAATTCCTCATATTCTGGTCTGCGCTGTTGCCGGATCCCGTGACCAAAGGGTCCATCGGAGCGACGTGCAGGATGTCGCTTACCACGAAGTAATTGCCGACCGAGGTGTTAGCCGTGGCGATATTTGCAGGAGTCATTCCACCCGGCATTCCCTGCGCCATCGTCTGGGCCATTGAAGTCAGCGGGGTCATCCGGATTCCGCCCACCGCATCACCGGAAGATATAGAAGGGATAACGGCCGTCATCATGTCGCCCGGTTGCATCGACATCACAACACTGGTCGCTTCGTCCGTGTAAGTCCCGCCCTTCATCTGCAGCAAAACGGGACCGGCATAATTGCCGACCGGGATTGAGAAATTACCCTGTCCGTCTGTCTGCCCGGTTCCTATCTGGCCGCCCACAACGCCGTTGCTTACGGCAAACGCCGTCACCGTCGCTCCCGCCACAGGCCCCTTAACCGCCATGCCGCTGATGGTCCCGCCGGCAGCCACCTTAACGGACGCCTCAAAAATGGCATCCCAGGTGAGGGCAGGATTAAATCCGGGGCTTGCAGAATTCGTGGAAAAGGCAAAAGTCTCCCAGCCCCCCGGGATGTTCCGGAGAGAGATGTCGCCGTTTTGCGTGCCGGTTACATTAATGACGTTTACTATGCGGTCGAGATTGACGGAGGTATCTTCCACAAGATTCCCACTTTCGTCATAATGTTTATAGGCGATTTGTCCCGGGCCGCAACTCACGCAGTAGCCTCCCCGGGGAAAAGTAAATACGACTACCTTGCTGGTACCGTTGTTGTTAGGGTCAAGAAATACCCTGGCATCCACTTCGCCTATGGCGTTACCCGGGGCCGGCATTAAGGCGCCCTGTTCCGCGGAGTAACGGGCATCCGCATCAATCCTCTCCCTGTTGTCGGAGGTCTGATAAAATCCCGACATCGAAGATGAAGGAGTCGCTTCTATGGAAATCATGGGCAGCCCGTTTGAAGAGCCCTGGCACAATCTTGTGTAATATACCAGCCCCTCCAGGACATTATCGTTTCCGAAAGGATAACCGGCCGCTTTAGGAGTCAAAGAGGTTGAAGAAGTAACTACGTCGAACGTCATGAAGCCCCTGTAGAAAGCGCCGTCCGTCATCTCGTTCAGCGAAGCGGCAGACGCGTTAACGATAAGATACCTGATAGTGATAGTCTTCGTCGCCTGCGGGCCGAGACTAAAATTGCCGCTCAGATCCGGAAGTGCATTTCCGAATTCATCCCACACCTGATAGTGAACAGTCACAGGCGACGAACCGGTATTCCTGACAATAGGCAATGTGTCGTTGCAGTCGACTGTACTATTGATCCCCACCTCGAAATAGGGCACGATTACCGTCGCCGCCGGAACATGGTCGGGAACCCCTGTAACCCCGGCCTCAAGATACCCGGCGAATGTCAAAACTAGGACTAATGGGGCAAGTAACAAAAAACGCATTTTTTTCATGGCGTTTCCTCCTTTCCGGTATTCCGGAGTAATTTAATCTTATTTCATTTACTATAACAATAGCTCAGAATGTGTGAATAGAATATGAAGAGGGTCCAAAAACCAGGCTGAAGAGGAATCATGCGATCATTGCAGTGGACTGCAACATATCCGGTCCCAGTGTGGCGCCCAGCCTGAACATTCCGTCTCTCCGGGCAAATCATCAGTCTCCAGGTGGGCTTTTTGTTCGGGAGGGCTCTTCTCTATAGTATAATAGCCTTATAATTATGAGATTTTGGCCTACAATGAAGCGTGATTACCAAGCGGTATTTATGAACGACCCGGCCGCCAGGAACGGGTTCGAGGTTGTCCTCGCCTATCCGGGCTTCCATGCGATCTTCTTTCACAGGATCAACCATCTTATCTGGGATGCCGGGATTCCGGTCATACCCCGCCTTCTATCCCATGTGGCGAGGTTTCTCACCGGCATAGAGATCCACCCGGCCGCAAAGATCGGTCCGGGTTTCTTCATCGACCACGGCATGGGGGTGGTGATAGGGGAGACGACCGAGATAGGGGAGAACTGTCTGCTCTATCAAGGCGTCACGCTCGGCGGGACCGGAAAAGAAAAGGGTAAGCGACACCCGACTCTCGGCAATAATGTCGTGGTCGGGACAGGCGCCAAGATACTCGGCGCTATTTCTGTCGGCGATTATGCTAAGATAGGCGCCAATGCAGTGGTGCTCGACCCTGTTCCGGACCACGCCATAGTCGTAGGCGTACCGGGGAAAGTCATAAAAAAGAGGATCACGAGGATGACGGAGGGAGGGCCGGAGGAAAGCATGGCCCGTGTCTATATGCAGGACCCTGTCGAAGAGAAATTCAGGGAGATGGAAAAATACGTTGCCGAGCTCGAAAAGAGGATTGAGAAGATTGAGGGTAAAGGAGGCGTAATGAGGGTCTATAACACACTGACGGGCAAAAAGGAAGATATTGTCCCCCTTGTCCCTGGAAAGATAGGGATGTACGCCTGCGGGGTCACGGTTTACGATGTTTGCCATATCGGACATGCCAGGAGCGCCATTGTTTTCGATGTCATGAGGAAATATCTGCGGTTCAGAGGACTCGACGTGAAATATGTCAGGAACTTTACCGATATCGACGACAAGATCATCAACAGGGCCAGGCAGGAAGGTGTCCGCTGGGACGAGGTCGCAAAGAAATATACTGATGAGTATTACGCTGACATGGACAGGCTCGGGGTGGGGAGGGCGGACGTCGAGCCGAAGGCGACAGAGCACATAACCGAGATAATAGCTATAGTCCGCGGCCTCGTCGAAAAAGGCTACGCCTACGTTCTCGACGGCGACGTCTATTTTGAAGTGAAGAAGTTCGGCGACTACGGGAAGCTCTCGAAAAGAGATGTCGAGGACATGCTCGCCGGGGCGCGCGTCGAGGTGGACGAGAGGAAGAGGAGCCCCATGGACTTCGCACTCTGGAAGTCTTCGAAGGAAGGAGAGCCGTCATGGGAAAGTCCCTGGGGCCCGGGAAGGCCGGGTTGGCATATCGAATGCTCTGCCATGACCATGAAGCACCTCGGCGAGAGCTTCGATATCCACGGCGGAGGAGCAGACCTGATCTTTCCCCACCACGAAAACGAGCTCGCGCAGTCGGAGGCGTTCACAGGCAAGCCCTTCGTCAAATACTGGGTCCATAACGGTTTCATAACTATAGACAAGGAGAAGATGTCGAAGTCCCTTGGTAATTTCTTTACTATAAAAGAGATACTCGACAAGTTCGACCCCGAAGTGCTGAGGTTCTTCCTTTTGTCTACCCACTACAGGAGCCCGATAGAGTTTTCGGACGCGTCCCTTAGGGAGGCGGAAGTGTCGATCGACAGATATTACACTACATGGATAAGGACCGAGGATTTTCTGAAGGAGTCTTCAGAAAAGGTGAAGACCACGGCCGAGGAGAAGCCCTTCGAAGATTTGCTTTCGTCCTTCATGGACAAGTTCAAAGAGGCGATGGACGACGATTTCAACACGGCCCTTGCCCTTGGGCTCATCTTTGAATTGATCCGGGAGGCCAACAAGTTCCTTGATTCAAGGCCGTCCGGACAGAAGGCCATGGAGCTGATCAGGAAGGCCTCCGATTTGCTGGTTCAGTCCGGCGGCGTTCTAAATATCTTCAACAAGAAGCCGGATGAGTGGTACGATGCGCTCATGCTGACCAAGAAGATCCCCTTTTCGAAGGCGGACATCCTCGAAAGGATACGGCGGAGACAGGAAGCGAGACAGAGGAAGGATTGGACTGAGGCGGACGTGATCAGAAAAGAGCTTGAAGATCAGGGAATAATCCTCGAAGACAAGAAGAACGGCTCGGTGTGGAGAGTTATGATAAATAGATGAGCGTCTTATTTGCCGGCCTCAAAGACGCCGAGTATCGAGAAAGAAGAGACCGCTATCGTGAAGGCGCAGGCGGCCCTGAAGAGCTGCACGGGAAGGCCGGCCACCGGATTGATAATGAGCCCTCCGAAGACTGCGTAAAAAGCAAAGCTCACTGCCGTCACCGTGAGACCCTTCACCAGCCTCGAATTGCCTGTAAGCTTCATCGAATCTGAAAGTCTGAAGAGGGCGATACCGCTCAGCAGGGAGCCGGCGAAGCCAAAACTGTGTCTTGCGATGAGGCCTGCCTTCATAAGGTCGTTGACCCCTGCCACCAGCAAGGCGGCGATATAAAGGACAAGAAGAAGAACGGGGACCGACCTGATGAAGGATTTCTTTTCATTTCTGTACGTGAGAAGATTGATCCCGAACTGGAGCAGCACAACAAAAGAGACCACCAGAAAGAACTGGGACAAGGCCACCAGGACCCGGACCTCGCCGCCGCCAGCGACTTTAATGATGAATCTCGTCCAGTCTATCCATTCTGTCAGCCCGTGGGTGAAACCGAATAGAACGAGAGTATAGAAGGTAGTGACGAGTGTAATGGAAGTGGCCCTTTTTATCCCTATAAGCACAACGGAGGCCATAACTATAAAGCTCAGGCCGTATATGAAGAATATGTAGAATAAAGGCTCCCTTAGCACCTGGTCCATATTGTTCCCCTTTCACTCAAGTGATGAGTTCCGAAAAAAGTTTTTCCAGTTCCGTCTCCAGCTTCTTAGCCTCGTCCTTTGTTATGAACAAAGAGACACCTCTCTTGATATTCTGGAGCAGAATTTTGCAGTCCTCTGCCGACAGGGAGGAGGTGTTCTTATTGAACTTCAGGAGGTTATATTTCAGAACGGATTCGCCGACAATCTGGCCGATGCACTTCCGCAGCACCTGATCTACTTGAGAAACAAATTCCTCGCTGTTTCCCATCGCAGATAATCTTAATTGGAATGGAGGCTGCTTGTCAACCTTGAGCTGAACTCAGCTCAAAACGTCCCTCAGCTCTTTCCGCAGGAAACGTAACTCTTTTGCTTCTTTTCATCCTCGCGGAGATGGCAGAGTTTATACTTCTTCCCGCTCCCGCACCAGCATCGGTCGTTTCTGCCCGGTCTTACGGCCGGAGTCTCATCGCTGCGGTTGAAAAATTCCGTCACTCTATCCAGGAACCCCATATGAATACCTCACTATTTAGTTGTTTAGAAACTATAGTATTTTAGCAGACCCCGCTCTCATTTTTCCAGAGTCTTCTCAGAAAGTGTGGCAGGTCCTGCAGAAGCTGGACTTGTCGCCCAAGTCTTTGAACAAGAGAAAGGCGAAATCCGATGCGTGCGGATTGTGGCACGATGCGCATGTCAATTCCTTTTTAGGGTTTCGAGGGTCGGGTCTTCCGCGGACCGGATGCCCGGAGCCGGAAAAGCCTGAAACTACATGCGCACCTGAGGCCTTGTCAGCGTGACAGGACAGACAAAGGTCGGTTGTTTTTTTTCGGAGGAAAAACGGATCGTCCGAGGCATGGGGGTTGTGGCAAATGGTACATGCCCCGAGGGCAAAAGGACCATGGGCATGTTTCCTTGCGGTCCAGGTCTTCATCTCATTATAATGGCATGAAAAACACAGCTTGCTTACGGGCCCTGCTGAACCCAGCTCATTGTCGCTGCCGCTATGACATCTAGTACAGGACCACACCGAAACGGAGCCATGCATGAATCTGTATCCGGTTATCTCTTTGTGACAGGCGTAACAGGAGGACAGCTCCGGACTTCCGGGATTCGCGTCCGACTGCCGGGCCTTCATTTCATGGCAACGGGAGCATTCTCTTACGTGCTCACTCCTGTGGAAATGATACGGCCGGAAACCGGCAGGGGGAGACTTTAATCTTTCCGACAGGGCCGAGCTGAGAAAGATGCTCAATGTCTTTCCTTTGTTCACTCCGTCTTTTCCGACAACCCTGAGATCGATCTTATTCATCCCCTCGGTCAGGCCTATCTCTTTGCAGATATAAGAATCCTTCGTCCTGAGAGGCGGATAGTCTTTACCGTTGACTGTCAGAAGAACCGTCTCCGGATTTCCATGGGTTGACAAGACGACACCTATCAGCCTCTCCGAAACTACGGATTTGTCGGGCGGGAGCATGATCTGCAGGCCGCTGTCTTTGCCCCGGAACGACCAGGAAGAAACCGGAACTGCCAGCAAATATATGAATATAATTGAGAGGGAAAAACCTCCTCTCGTAATTCTCTTCTTCATCTTTCCGTAAAAACTCTTAAGATATTTTAATCGAGGGAGTGCATAAATTTCCACTGTTCCAGGCTGCTTCATTGCAGCTCAACGCCTGCATAAACCGGGAATTTATAGAATTCATAATGCCTTCAAATTGATCGATCATAATGCGAGCATGAGAAAAGGAATTCGTTTTTTAATTTCGGGAATAAGGAGGATAATGTAATGAAAGGAAGAAAAGGTTTGCTTCTGGCCGGAACAGTTCTCCTGGTCCTCGCTTTTCTGCCGGTTCAGGGTAGTGCCGGCGTGAACGTGAATATAGGCATATTTGCCCCGCCTCCGCCGTACGTATTTAATGCCCCTCCCTCTGTGGTTGTGATTCCGGGGACGTATGCTTATTTCGTTCCGGGTATTAATGCGGATATCTTTTTCTATCACGGCTTTTGGTATCGTCCCTACGAAGGCCGCTGGTACAGGTCGCGCTTCTACAGGGGACCGTGGGGTTACCTTGTTCCTTCAGGAGTGCCCCGTGTCCTGTTGAACCTGCCGCCTGATTACCGCGGTGTCCCGCCCCGCTACAGGCCGGTGCCATACGGGCAGCTGAGACGGAATTGGAAGAGATGGGAGAGGGACCGTTACTGGGACAGGCATAAGGAACGGATGGAAAGACACGAAAGACACGAAAGACATGAAGGGCATATGGGCCGGGGCATGGATGATTAAACATGGATGATCAAAAAGGAAAGGAGTTGAAACCGGCCGTATTGCAGGGCGAAGGTCGGTCGGAAAGCTTCGCAGGCCTCACCACTCGATGCCGACCCTGGCCCTGACGCCCTTTTTCATATAGTGCTTGACCTCCCTCATTTCCGTAACAAGATCGGCCTTCCGGATCAAGCGCTTGTCAGCGTACCTCCCCGTGATTACAAGCTCTGTCTTCGCCGGTCTTGCTGCGATGACGTCCAGCAGATCATCCACCGAGATGAGGCCGTAATGAGTTGCAATGTTTGCCTCATCAAGGATAATCACATCGTACTTTTTTGAGCTGAGTATGCCTCTAAGCTCATCGAGGCCCGCCCGCGCTGCATTGCGGTCCGAATCTGTCGGCTTTCTCTTCAATATGAAGCCCTTGCCGTAGCGCTTTACGGTGACAGAGTCTCCAAGCCTTTCGAGTATCAGGTGCTCGCTGCATCTCTTTTGCTTTACAAACTGCGCTATGAAGACCTTGAGACCGGCGCCGGCTGCCCTTAGCGCAAGTCCGAGCGCGGCAGTTGTCTTCCCCTTGCCGTTCCCTGTATAAATTTGTATGTAGCCTCTTCGCATATATTCCCTCCAATCATTATAGACTTCGTCGGACGACTTTCTTTCCCTCATTAAGATACCCACTTTTCCGGTTGATGCAACCGGCTCCAATTTGTGTCATTCCGGCTTGCCCGGAATCCTTCCTGGGAAAGATTCCCGACGCGCTACGCTTGCGGGAATGACATTTTGCCATGGTCAAGCGGATAAGCATATATAGATATAGATCCCTATTGATCTTTGTTGATGGTGAAAGCAATCGACACGTTGATACTGCCTTTGACTACCGGAAACGGGGCGGCCCTGATGATTGTCTCCCTTGCCGCCGTGTCGAGCAGGCTGTAGCCGGAGCTTTTCAGGACTCTGATGTTCTCCGGCCGGCCTCTTTCGTTTATCGCAAACTCTACGAGTACTATACCCTTCTGTCCTCTTTCTTTCGCAAAGGCAGGATATCTCTTGGCCTTTTCGATGGATGCCCTTATGCGGTCGATGAGACTAATGGGACCGGCTCCGGCGTCGGCAGCACCTGACCCGGCTATTGTCACTCCCATGCCGTTGCCGGGCGACGAGGCCTGTACTCCCGGCAAAGAAGCTGCAGGATAATTCCTGACGGTAGCATTATCCAAAGGCGCGGCCACGTTACCACGTGAACCACTCTCAGAAGTTATGGGTGTTTGTCCTTTGTCAGCATCGGAATCCCGGACCTCTTTGGGAGTCTTCTCATCCAGCGCCTCGGCCTTCTGATATTGCGGGGAGACCACCTCTTTGTTGAGCGGGACTATTGATCGTTCCCTGTCGGCAAGGGGGGCTTTCGGAGATTTCATCTTCGGTTTCCTTGGGTTGCCCTGGTTATTTCCTGCCGGCTTGCTTCCCCGGGCCGGGTTCCTTTCATCTGCATGATCCATCAGCGAAACCGCAATATAATTTTGGGAAAGCTGCGATAAACCGGCATTCCTTCCGGCAAGCGCCAAGGACATCACGGCAACCGAGGTGTGCACGATAACAGAGAATACTATATTGGCCCTGAATTCCATCGCTTCAGATCCGTGCAAATATCCATAAGCTTCCGGTTGTCAACCCGGCAAGGCCGGACCAGAAGACATTCTCACGCAAAGCCGCGAAGCCTGCCTGCCTGCCTGCAGGCGCGCAAAGGAGAATACAAATCTTGAAAACTTTAGGACTCTCATTCTCAAAATGACCATCGATCCTTTCTTTGCGTCTTTTGCGACTTTGCGCGAGACGTTTCTTTCTTGTTCTATTCAAAATCTATATTCTGACTCCTAAAAGTCAATAGATATCCCTGCGAAGAAGTTCCTCTTCGGCGAGGGGTAGAACGCCTTTTCGACAGTCGGGAAGCCTCCTACGACCCCAAATTCGGAGTATTCTTTATTAGTCAAATTGTTTATGTCCACAAACACCTTAACGTTCTTTATCCGATACCTGAACTTTGCGTTCATAATAAAGTAACTTGACTGGTCGCTGAAGGCGTTTGAGAAGTCGCTGATGAACGGCCTTTCACCGACATATATCCCGCTAAGGATGATAGTAGCTTCTTTCGTTGCATTAAATACCGCATCTGCCGTCGCCTTGTTCCTCGGCACATTAGGGATGTTCTTTCCTGCAAAAGTGCCTTCTTTGATCTTTGCATTGAGATATGAATAGCTTCCCCTCAATGTCAGCCAATTTGCTGCCTTGACGCTCGCCGAGAGTTCAACTCCGTCCCTGCGGGTCTTGCCGTCGAGATTCTCATTTTGGTAGGACACGGGATTGAAGTATATTTCTTTGGTCGTATCCAGCCTGAAGACATTGGCGTTCACATAGATATCGTCGTTAAGATAGTGCCTGACACCCAGCTCGTAGTCATCTGATGTCTGCGGAACGAGAGATGTATTTATCGTGTTGTTAAAGAAACTGTAGAGCTCGTCGAGCACCGGATACCGGAAGCTTCGCGAATAGTTGATATACGCGTAAGACTTTTTATAAAAGGTATAGTTCAGACCAGCCGTGTAAACGTCGACCGAAGCGGATGAACTGCCTGGAGTGCCCGGCGCGACCGGCTCGAAGCTGAACCTTGCCCTGTCATGCCTGTACCCGCCGGAAATGTGCAGACTGTCGGCTATACTGACCTCATCGTGCGCGTAGTAGCCGACATCTTCCTTCTTCAACGTAAAATTTCCGATGGTCACCGAGCCGAAGAAGTCCGAGGTATTCACAATATCTTCTTTAGCCTTCTGATAATCGACGCCCGCCGTCAGGTTGTTCTTTATCTTGTCGAAGTCTTGCTTGAGGATGACCTGGGGCGACAGGGCCGCAGTCCTGACCTTGCTTTCGCCGAGAAAATTTCCAAAGTCGCCGGAGCTGAAGGAACTAAAGTCCCTGTCTCTGTACGATGCGTCCACTCTGATGACATTGTCGCCCAAGAAACGGATCTCAGGGGTGACCTTGACATAGTCGTCTTTTGTGTCCGCAAAATCGTCGGGGAATCTGGTCGAGGTCCTTGTAAGCCCGGCAGCAAAATCGCTCTCCTTCAGCGCTCCCGGGAGTCCGGTATGGTCTTTGTGGTATCCGCTGCTGAAATCGATCTTCATGAAGTCCTTTATGTAATAGGTGGCGTTCGCTCCCAAATCCCTGTTCTCGGTCTTGCTGTTGTCCCTGTAGCCGTCCGATTTGAAATAGTCTCCGGACAAATAAAGTGAGAGGTCCTTTACGCTTCCGCTGGCATAGGAGTCTGCCTTGAGTCTGCCCAAACTGCCGGCAGCAAGCCCGCCCCCTGCCCTGAATCCTTCGGCCCCTTCCTTTGTAATGATATTGATAACGCCTCCGGCCGCATTATCGCCGTACAGGACGCTTCCCTCGCCGCCACGGATGATCTCGATCCTGCTGACCCTGTCGAGAGGGATTTCCATCCAGTCCACCCCGCTAAGGTCCGCCTGGTTGGTGCGCCTGCCGTCCACAAGCACCAGGGTGTTTAACGACGAGGTCTCGCCGAAACCCCGCAAATCCACGGTATAGGACCGCTGGTTCCCGGTGATATCGTTGACCTGGACCCCGGCCTCGGTCCTCAGGAGATCGGGGACATTCTGGGCGGTCGAATTCTCTATATCTTTTTGTGTGATTACCGTGACGCTAGCGGGGACATCTGTCGCCTGTTCTTCATATCGCGTCGCCGTGACCACTACTTCTCCGATGTTTATCTTGTCTTCAGCGTTCCCCTGCCGGACCTGAAAAATCATTATCAACAGAAGGAAAAACATCAATGATCTCCTGTGCAAGATTCTTCTTCTTATTGCTCTCTTCATAACATCTCCTCTTCCCTCGAAGGGTAATTGATTTGAGGTCTTCAGGGTCTCCTGACTCAGGGCCTCCTAATCGCCTGCCTTCCCGTCTTTCGACAGTGGCATTCACGCTCGGTTAAGGTTAAGACTGAGGTTAAGGTCAAGAATCTCCCAACCTTCGCCTATACCCCAACCTGTCTTCTCCGGCTTTCGTTCCCTTTACAGTTGCGGGGCAGTTCCCGTATCTCACGGGATTCCCCTGAAACACCCCTCTCTGCTGCCAAAGGCAGCGTGTGTAACTATTGTCTTTACATAAAGTCAGTGCTTAAGTCTGTCATTCCGGCGGTGTGTTGAGCCGCCGTGCCTGCCGGATAAAAAACTTCCGGCATGACGACCAAAACACCTTTAGCATTCTCACTCCGGTCTGAAATTGACAAGCTTCACCACCGGGTACCGGTCCCAGAATTCGATAACGTTCACCGCCCCGAAATCCTGCTCGATCCTGAAAATATTCTCGAGCGGAATGCCGAGTATGTGGCATAGGATTATCCTGTTTATTCCGCCATGCGCGACCACCGCGATGTTTTCTCCGTTATGTCTTCGCAGAATCCCGTCCATTGCCGGGACGGCCCTGTCCCTTACTTCGACTGTGGTTTCTCCTTCAATGGGGCTGTGATTCACAGGATCGGAGGCCCACGATTCGAACTCCCCGGGATATCTTTCCTTTATGTCCGCAAAGGACATGCCCTCCCATATGCCGAAGCTCCTCTCCCTCAGGGCAGGCACAATAACGGGCTCCAGGCCGTGCGGACCCGCGATCAGCCCCGCGCTTCTTATCGCCCTGCTGAGATCGGAACAGTAGATTGCCGAGAGGCCGGCGGTTTCGACGCCGGAGGTCTCATAGTCTGTCCCGATACCTCCGGAAGCGGCCCGTCCGTTGACCTCGCGCAGATAACTGGAGTTCCTCGATGAGACGGAGTTTTTCAGATGTTCAGCCACAAAAGCGGACGTTGTTCTCATCTGCTCGACCCCTTTTTCAGAAAGGGGGACATCGATGCTCCCGTGGTAGCGCTTTACTCCGTCGCCTTCCGTATCTCCATGCCTAATCAAATAAAGTGTCGTAACCATATTAGTGCCACCATCAGGAAGAGTATTTCTGATATCTCGCTTATCGCTCCGAAGTTGTCGCCCGTGAGCCCGCCGAATCTGTTCGCACAAAACCTGACCGCCAGGAGGCTGAACACATAGAGCAGGATAGAGAGCAGAAGATATAGCTCAAATGCCTTTGTCGGGGGCCTGCCGAGGAAGACCAAAAGAATCGATAGAGAAATGAGAGTCAAAAGGGAAAAAGAGGAGAAGGCCGAGCCTGTTCGTGTCGATTCCATAAAAAGCCTTCCGAGTCCGTCTTCCCGCGCCGGTCTCCCATGATAAAGGGCCGGGACCATCGCCCACTTCGAATAAACCGGCATGAGAAACAAAAGAGGAAGGAATACAGGAGCTGAGGTCTGAGCAAAGAGTTCCTTCACAAGGAGGAATTTCAAGAGTATAACGACCACTATCGCAACAACGCCGATCGCCCCGGTGGCGCTGTCTTTCATAACGGTGAGTCTTTTCTCCCTGTCGGTAATTCTGTTGCCGCTCGACTTGACCGCAAGGGCGTCGAAGGTGTCCGCAAGACCGTCCAGGTGGAACCCTCCGTTGCTCAATATGAGAACGACGATGACCAACCCGCACGTTATCTCCGCAGGAAATATTGCGCTGAGGAGCGAGGCCGCGCAGACCGCCAGCAGACCCTGAAATGCGCCTACCAGGGGAAAGAAGACCGCGGACCCGGAAAGGTCGCTTCCTGATACAGTTCCTTTTACCCTTATCGGGACAATCGTGAGGAACTGAAAGGCGAGCGCCAACTGTTTCATCTAATCCTTCTTCTCCGACACCCCGGCGTCTCCGAAGGTCGCCATCTCCTTATAGATCTTCAGCCCCGCCTCGATCAAAGGCATAGCAAGGGCCGCACCGGTGCCCTCGCCGAGTCTGAGATCGAGATCAAGGATGGGCCTCAGCCCGATCTTTTCGAGCATTGCCTTATGTCCGATCTCAACTGAGTTGTGGGCCGCAAACATGTAATCCGCGGTCTTTGGTTCAAGGCAATAAGCGACCAAAGCGCCTGCGGTCGAAATAAAGCCGTCTATAACGACCGGGATCCTCCTGGCGGCAGCCCCCAGAATCAAGCCTGAAATACCGCCTATCTCGGCGCCTCCGACCTTTGCGAGCACGTCAATAGGGTCTGCCGGGTCGGGCCTGTTAAGTGCGATACCTCTTTCGATCGTCCCGATCTTTCTTATTAAGGATTCCTCTGAGATGCCCGTGCCTTTTCCCGTGACCTCCGGAACGGACCTGCCTGTGAGCAACGCCGCTATCGCGCTTGAGGGCGTGGTATTGCCTATGCCCATATCTCCGGTGCCGAACATTTCATGGCCCTTCTTTGCATATGTCCCGGCAAGCTCGTAACCAACCCTTATGCTTTCTAAGGCCTCTTCCCTTGTCATCGCAGGTCCTTTGCAAAAATTTCTTGTGCCTTTTACCACCTTCATATGCACAAGCCCTTCCAGCCCGCCGAAGTCGTAGTCAACCCCGATGTCTATCACCACTACCTCGGCGCCTGCGTGTCTTGCAAGGACGCTTATGCCGGCTCCGCCCCTCAGAAAATTAAGGACCATCTGGGGCGTGACTTCCTTTGGATAGGCCGATACCCCCTCTTCAGTTACCCCATGGTCCCCTGCAAAAACGAAGATCGCCTTTTTGTCGAGATGGGGGATGCTGTTCTCTGTTATCCCCACAAGCCTCCTCGCGAATTCTTCGAGTCTGCCGAGGCTCCCCAAAGGTTTTGTGAGACTATCGAGGCGCTTCTGTGCGGCAGCAAACCATTTCTCATCTACAGGTTTGATATCCTTCAATGCTGAATTTGTGTAGTCCATTCGACCTCCTACTTTATCTTTAAAGGTGTTCCGGCAGCGATCAGATAAACCGCGTCGGACAGCTCCGCGACTTCTCTGTTGAGAACCCCGGCGAAATCTCGGAACTTCCTTGCGAGATCATTGTCCGGCACTATGCCCATTCCCACTTCATTGGAAACGATATAGACCCGCGAATCATTCTTTGTGGGATGAAGTGATTCGATCAGTCTGCCAATTTCGTCATTCACGTCCAAATCTGTATGCATGATATTTGAAAGCCAGAGGGTCAGACAATCGACCACCGTCACCTTATAAGTGCTTATCGTCTCTCTGATCGCGTCGGCTATCATCAGGGGCTCCTCGAAGGTGTCCCAGTCCCTCCCCCGCTCCTTCTTGTGTCTTTCTATCCTTTCTTTCATCTCTTCGTCAAACGGCTCCGCAGTGGCGATGAACGCCTTCCTGCCCCTGATCTTCGACGCCTCTTTCAAGGCAAAAAAACTCTTCCCGCTTCTCGCGCCTCCGAGCACAAAGATCATCCGTCCTTTTCGGACCGGTTCAGAAATTGTTTTCATAGCTCACGTAAGTATTGCCGGAGTCGGACCTGCTGACTTCCACTTCCACGTCAAAAGCCTCTCTTAGCATGTCACTTGTAAGTATTTTCTTCGGATGTCCGATCCCGAGAAGCCGCCCTTCCTTGATGAGCATCACCTTCTCGAACTGCAGCGCGATATTAATGTCGTGAAGCGCCATGACTATGGAGATATTTCTCTCCTCCCTGAGTTTCCCTAGCAGTCTTATCAGCTCGATCTGATATTTGATGTCGAGATTCGCAAGGGGCTCGTCCAACAGCAAGAGCCCCGCTCCCTGAAGAAGGGTCATCGCGATAAAAGTTCTCCTTCTCTCCCCTCCGCTCAGGTCCGACAGGCGGCAATAGGCCCTGTCCCTCAGTCCCACCATGTCGAGGGCCTCATCGGCGCTCATGGCGGGCAATATGTCATATGGATATAGTCCCATGTTCACCAGCTCCCTTACGGAAAAAGGAACGGAAATGTCGAGCAGCTGTGGCAGGTAGCTGATCAGTTTAGCCCTGTCCCTGTTCCGGTATTCGCGGATATTCTTCCCCCACAGCGTTATGTTGCCGGAGGAGGGTCTCAATATCCCGGCCCCGAGTTTCAGTATGGTCGATTTGCCGGAGCCGTTCGGACCGAGGAGCCCTATGAATTCTCCTCCTCCGACGCTAAATGAAAGGTCGTCTATGAAGGCCCCGTCCTTTGAATACGAAAAAAAGACGCGCCCGAGTCCGAGTATGGGAAGATCAGATTCCGAGGACATTCTTCCTCCTTAGCAGATAGAGAAAGTATGGGGCGCCTATAATTGCTGTGACAATGCCGGCCGGCAGTTCCGTGGGGGCTATTACCGATCTGCTTATGAGGTCCGCCATGCAGAGCAGGGCCCCGCCCGCAAGTGCGGAGGCGGGTATAAGCAGTCTGCCGTCAGAGCCAATGAAAAACCTCATTATATGCGGGACGAGCAGTCCTATAAAACCTATCATCCCTCCAAGAGACACAGATGCCGCCGTCATAAGACCGACCGATATGAAGAGAATCAACCTTTCCCTCTGGGGCGCGAAACCGAGGCTGTGAGCGAACTCATCCCCGAGCATCAGGGCGTTCAGGGCCGTAGCGCGCCATACTGATAAGGCAATGCCTGCCATCACAAAGAAGAGACCGTAGGGCACCCTCGACCATTCCGACATGGAAAGGTCTCCGAATATCCAGAGGGTCGCTCTTCTTAGCCCTTCATCTGTCGAGATGCTAAGGATGAGCATGAGAAGGGCCGAGAAAAGAAAGCTCAACCCCACCCCTGCAAGCAGTAGTCTCTCGGGCCAGAGGCCTCCCCTTTCCCAGCCCATCACGCCCACAAGGCCTCCTGTCGCTACAGCTCCTCCAAAAGCGAAAACGGGCACCGTGAATGAGCCGAAGACGGACGCGCCGCCGATTATACCCAGGGCGGCGGATAACGAAGCGCCGCTGGATATGCCGAGTATGTAAGGGTCGGCAAGAGGGTTCCTGAGCATACCCTGAAGCACTGCTCCCGACGCGCCGAGAGCGACCCCCATGAGGAGCGCGACAATGCTCCGGGGCGCCCTTATCGAAAAGAGGATCTCTCTTGAGGTCTTATCCATGGCAAAAGGGTTTATTGTCCTGGGCCCGAGAACCAGGGACAGGCACATTACTGCGGCCGTGATGAGGACGATGACGAGTATCTTTATTTTCATTCTACTTCTCTATCTACTTCTCTATGTATCCCTCAAGCTCTTCAATCCCTTTTACTGTTCTCGGGGTAAGCCTGTAAAGGTAATCCCCCACAAAAAAGACCTTCCTGTTTTTCACCGCCGGGACGGTCTTCAATCGCGCCAGAAGTCCCTGAGAGACCTTTTCCATCTCCTTGTGTCCCTTCCCGATAAATATTATGTCCGGCGCCTTCCTGAGGATCTCTTCTATCGAGAATTTCGGATATGCGCCCCTTGAGTCTGCGGCTATATTTTCCACGCCGAGAATCGTCATGGCATCACCGGCTATGCTCCCGCGACCGGCAACTATCAGGGGCTCGGGCCAGACAATGAAAAGGACCTTCTCTTCCCGTGAAGCGTGCCGCGCGACGCGTAATGTGTCTTTGAAGCTGTTTAAGGCTGCCTCTATCTCTCCTGCAAGTCTGTCCGCTCTTTCCCGCACGCCCATGGCAATGCCCAAATCTCTGATTCCCTGCGGAAACTCCCGGATCTGTTTTGCCCTGAATACATACGTCTTTATCCCGAGTGAACGGAGCCTCTCTTCGAATTCTTTTTGATTTCCGTCCGTCGTCATAACCACCATATCAGGCTTCAATGAGACAACCGCCTCCAGCGACGGATTCGACATTCCTCCTATCTTGGGACGTTTCTTTGCCTCTTCGGGATAATCGCAGAAGGTCGTTACGCCGACGACCCTGTCTCCAAGACCCAGGGCAAAGAGCAGCTCAGTCATGTTCGGGGCGAGAGAGATTATTCTCCTGGGTGTCTCGGCGGCACAGACCGTAGAAAGAACTAAAAAGCAAAAAGTGAAAAGTGAGACCGCCAGGGTAAATACAAATCTCCTTGATGAAGAACCGCTCAAAGTATTGTCTCCTCCAAATAAAAAATCCTCAGGACTTTCAAGTCCTGAGGATTGCACCCTGTTTCACTTCATCCCCACATCGGCTGCTCGGAGGGTCTTTGCCCCCGGCGGCCCTTCTTCCTCCTCGGGAAGGTCCTTAGTGTTTAGTGTCAGTGTTTAGAATCAGCCGCAAACCTTCACTAACTGATGCTCCAACCTGATTACTAAACGGTGTCTCTTAACCGGCAGGTCTTCTGGCTCACGGATCAATCTACTCGCCTGCCTTCCCATCCTGATGAATGGATAGTGGCATCGTCGGCTTTCGTCCCCGTTTACAGCGGCGGGACCGCTCCCGAATCTGACGGGATTCCCTATCAAGCCTCTCGGCGCCGGTCAAGACTTTATTAAAGTATATTATGGCCGCCCCAAATGTCAATTGAAACCGCGTGGCTCATTCTTATGTCAGGAAAGCCCGCTGTCCGGTCATGACCCGAAATGTCCGATATGACAAAATTCGGCGTAGGGCTTGACCTTTTGGTTCGAAATAAATAGAATAAGCAAATGCGAAAAGACAAGACACTGTATGAACTGCAGTCGGATGTCTGCAAGACCCTGGCCAGCCCCAAGAGGATAGAGATATTGAGCGCGTTGAGAGAAGGCGAGAAAACGGTGAGTGAACTCGTTGAGATCCTCGGCGTTCCAAAGGCGAATGTGTCTCAGCACCTTGCGGTTATGAGACACAAAGGAATACTGAAGTCCCGGAGGGAAGGGATCAATATTTACTACAGTGTATCGAATCGTAAGGTTATCGACGCCTGCCTCCTCATGAAGGAAGTCCTTATGGACCAGATGAAGGAGAAGGGCAGACTGGCCGAGATGGCCTCCAGGTCATAGTTTTTTTTGGGCAAATGCATTCAAGTATTTTTATATGGGAATGGGTTTGGGCCGGGCCGGGGAAATGCAATAATGAGGTCTTTTGATAGAAGAATAGAACTCCTTAGGGTCGTTGCCCATCCTCTTAGGATAAAGATACTCGAAGAGCTCGCAAGCGGTGTAAAATGCGTCAGCGATTTTCAGAACTTCCTCGGCATAAGTCAGCCGAATGTGTCCCAACATCTGTCGATCATGAGAAGATACGGCGTTATTGATTACTATGTCGATGGAAGGCTCAGATGTTATTTTCTTAAGGACCCCATTATCCCCGACGTCATAAAGATCATAAGGAAAGATTACGCGGACGAACTGCCCGCACCGGCATGTTGTCCCGTAACGAGGAAGGGCAAGTATCCGGGAGAACGAAGGAAGTGAAGAACGGCCTTCGATAAAGGCCGAAGCGCCGAGTTACGTTAAGCCTGTCCCGCCCTATTTACATAAGCCCCCATTGGACGCTATACTAACACGCTGTTTTCCGGATACTCTTTTCCGCAAATCTGACTTGACTGCAAGGAGATAGAGATGGCGCGGTTGTGGACAGCAGTCCTTCTGTGCGTGATGATCACGACGATCGTCTCAAGCGATGTCGTTGCTCAGGAGCAGCTTCCTATCGTCAACTCCATAGAGGTAAAGGGACTTAAAAGGATCGAGGAAGGCGCAGTCAAGGCGAAGATCACGCAGAAGGTCGGTGAGCCGCTCTCCGATGAAAAGATCGCCGAGGACATAAAGAATATTTTCAAGATGGGGTACTTCGATGACGTGAAGACCGAGATAGAGCCCCTCGAAGGCGGCGTCAAGTTGATTTACGTAGTGAAGGAAAAGCCTACCATTATCAGGGTCGAGTTCCAGGGCAATAAGGAGATAAAGGACGATAAGCTGAAGGAAAAGACCACGATCACCGTGGGGTCTATCGCCGACACTACGCTGATACAGGACAATGCTACGAAGCTCAAGCTCTATTACGAGGAGGAAGGGTACTGGCTTGCGACCGTCGTCCCGGTGATAAACAAGGTGAGCGAGAACGAGGTCTACCTTACTTTTCAGATTTATGAGGGGGAAAAGGTAAGAATCAGGAAGATCAATATTGTGGGGAACAAGGCGATTTCAACGGGCAAGATCAAAGGCGTGATGAAGACCAAGACCTGGAAGATATACTCGTTCATTTTCTCCTCGGGCTATTACAGAAAAGACGTGATGAACGCGGACGTTGAGGCGATAAAAGACCTCTACTTTGACAACGGGTATATAAAAGTAATCGTCGCCGATCCGGAGGTGCGGCTTACCGAAGACAAGAAAGGGATGATCATAACCATAAATATCTCCGAAGGGGAACAATACAGGATTTCCTCTGTTAGCTTAGTCGGCAACAAGGCGTATTCCGAGCAGGAGTTGATGAAGAGGGTTTCGTCAAAGCCGGGGGCGGTATTCAGCAAGTCGGTCCTGAGAAAGGACATAACATCTATTACTAACCTTTATACTGAGCACGGCTACGCCCTTGCTAATGTCTTCCCAGACATCGTCCCCAACGATGCCGCCAGGACCGTTAGCCTCACATACAAGGTGGAAGAGGGCGACATATACAGGATAGGGAGGATCGAGATATCGGGCAACACAAAAACAAGGGACAAGGTGATAAGAAGAGAAATCCGCTTCGACGAAGGAGACATATTCAACAGCGCGCTCCTGAAGAGGAGCTACGAAAGGATCAACAACCTCAATTTCTTCGAGACGGTTGATCTTTCGCCTAAACCTAGGTATAAGGAGAAACTGCTCGATATCGATGTTAAGGTCAAAGAGCGGGCCACCGGCTTCCTCAGCGTGGGCGGGGGCTATAGCTCCGTTGACGGCCTGATCGGCATGGTGGATGTGACTCAGGGCAATCTCTTCGGGACCGGGCGGTATGTAAAGGTCAGAGGAGAGCTCGGCGGCAAATCGACTTATTACGAGTTATCGTACAGAGACCCGTGGTTTCTGGACAAGCCCGTCTCTCTCACTGTGGACATCTATGATTCGCGAAGGGAGTATATAGACTACAGCAGGAAGGCCATAGGGTTCGGCCTTGGGTTCGGCAAGGAGCTCAGTGAATATTGGAACGGGAGTATTTCATATAATCTCGAAAAGGCCACTATTTTCAATGTCGCCTCTTCGGCCGACCAGCGGATCAAGAACCAGGCAGGCGAGGGGGCAAGGACGACGAGCAGCATAACGCCGACTATTACCAGGGATTCCCGCGACAATTTCCTGGACCCTTCCAGCGGGTCGAGAAATACTGTTTATGTGACCTTTGCAGGCATAGGAGGTCAGAACGCCTTTGTAAAGGGCGTTGTTGATTCAGCATGGTTTTTCCCGTTCGGAAGCACTACCGTTTCGCTGAGAGGGCGGTTTGGATATGCTACGGGCATATTCAATAAGGAGCTCCCCTGGTATGAGAGGTTTTACGTGGGCGGTATTTATACGGTAAGGGGGCTTGGCTACGGGCAGGCCGGGCCTAAGAGCAATGACGAATACATCGGCGGCACAAAAGAATTAATATTCAATACAGAATACATATTCCCGATATTGTCGGAACTGAAGCTTAAGGGAGTCGTCTTTTTCGATGCGGGCAACTCGTACGATTCCTCGGAGCCGATAGGAAGGCTGAGATATACTACGGGGACGGGCATACGGTGGATATCTCCCGTGGGACCCATAAGGATAGAGTGGGGCTACAATCTGGACAGAAAACCGGGAGAGTCATCAAACAAGGTGGAGTTCACCTTCGGAAGCTTCTTTTAGCGTCGTACAGGAGCAGTCGGATGTGGAGACTGCATAGGAGACTTGACCGCATAGGGCGTAGAGAACAAAGCAACGGGCGTGCCGTGAAGATTGAGAACAGGCTGACGGGTCAGGTTGTATCGCAACGGCATTCCATTTCTCCATGTCTGTCTGTGATCTCTGCGGTTATATAATTTCAATTTAATAACAGGAGGAAGAAATGAGCAGAAAGAAAAACGCGGCTGTCATGACGATATTGTTTCTGATCGGCATGATTCCGGTAATATTCGCAGCGGGAAATGCCTTTGGAGCGGATACCCTGAAGATCGGGTATGTCGATTTGCGAGTTGCATTGAACGAGTCGGACGCCGGGAAGAAGGCCAAGACCGAGCTCGAATCTCTTATAAAGACAAGACAGTCGGTAATAGACGAGAAGGGCAAGGCTATAGAGAAAATGAAGTCCGAACTTGAGAAGCAGGCCTCGGTGCTTTCCGCCGATGCCAAAAAGGCCAAAGAAGACGAAATAGAGCGGTCGGTGAGAGACTACCAGCGCCTTGTGCAGGATTCCCAGAACGAGGTGAAGAAGAGGGAGAGCGAGGTCACGGGTTCTATACTTAAAGAGCTGAAGGACATTGTCGACAAGATAGGCCAGGAGGAGGGATATTCGCTCATTCTCGAAAACACCGAGGGTATGATTCTCTATTCCAAGAAGGAACTCGATATCAGCGATAAAGTCATAAAGGCTTATAACGAGTGGAAGTCAAAACAGAAGAAATAGGACGCATTTGTCAATGAAGGCCGCGGCAGGACAAAGGCCGGCTTCCATGAAGCTGGGAGAGATTGCGGCGATGCTCGGCGGGAAGATGTCGGGAGACCCGGACAGGGAGATCGTCGGTGTTGCCGGCATTATTGAAGCAAGGGAAGGCGACATAACGTTCCTTTCGGACAAGCGCCTTGCAAGAGAGTGTTCCGGCAGCAAGGCCTCTGCGGTGGTCGTGCGGGATTTCATCCCGAATTTGGACAAGCCGCAGATCGCGGTGAGGAATCCGCAGTATGCCTTTGCAAGGCTTCTGGAACATTTTTATGCAAGACCTGTAAGCCCCGCAGGTGTGAGCGGCCTTGCCTTTGTATCTGAATCTGCGAGAATCGCCGGTGACGTCTCTGTTTATCCACTGGCGTATATATCGGACGACGCGGTTATAGGAACGGGCACTGTTATCTATCCGGGTGTGTTCATCGGAAACGGCACTGTGATAGGCGAAAACTGTATACTCTATCCCAATGTTTCGGTCCGGGAGGGGGTGCTTATCGGCAGCCGGGTGATTATACATCCGGGGACGGTCATAGGTGCGGACGGGTTTGGCTATGTATTCGAGGAGGGAAGGCATTACAAAATCCCTCAGGTCGGTGGAGTCGTTATCGAAGACGATGTGGAGATCGGCGCCAACGTCACCGTCGACAGGGCTACAACAGGCAATACGGTCGTCGGAAAGGGGACTAAGATAGACAATCTCGTACAGATCGCCCACAATGTTCATATCGGCAGGAACGTCATTCTATGCGGCCAGGTTGGGGTATCGGGGAGCACAACCATTAGCGACGGGGTTGTCCTGGGCGGGCAGGTGGGGGTCGCCGACCATGCCTCGATAGAGGCGGGAGTTATGATAGGTGCGCAGTCCGGGGTTTTCGGACAGGTCAAGCCCGGGGTATATTCGGGCTATCCGGCGATACCTCACAGAGATTGGCTCAGGTCATCCGCCATATTTGCAAAACTCCCTGAGCTCAGCAGGAAGATCAAACAACTTGAGGAAAAGATAGAAGTTCTCGAAAGGGGGCGGCCATGATGGATGTCAGAGAAATACAGGATATCCTGCCTCACAGGTATCCTTTTCTTTTGGTCGACAGAATACTCGAAATAGAGCAGAGCAAGAGGGCGGTCGGTTTAAAGAATGTCACGATCAACGAGCCTTTCTTCAGCGGCCACTTCCCCGGCAATCCGATCATGCCGGGGGTCCTGATCGTGGAAGCGATGGCCCAGGTGGCAGGGATATTGGCCTTTCGCTCCGGAGTCCAGGGTGACACGGTCTACTTCATGAGCATAGAGAAAGCGAAGTTCAGAAGGCCTGTAGTCCCCGGAGACCAGTTGAGGTTTGAGATAACCACTCTTCAGCACAGGGGAAACGTCTGGAAGTTTTCGGGGGCCGCTACCGTGGATGAAAAGCTGGTCTCGGAGGCCGAATTTACCGCGATGGTGTTGAAAAAGGAAGACAGCTTAAGATCTCAGGAGTCATCCGGAGAAGCTTGCAAGGAGCAATAATGCCTACAGAGATACATACCACAGCTATTGTGGACAGCGCAGCGTCAATAGATGAAGATGTGTTTATAGGCCCTTTCTGCATTATAGGCAAGGGGGCTGAGATCCGGAGGGGAGTGAGACTCCTTTCGAATGTGATTGTTGAAGGCAGGACGGAAATTGGAGAGGAGTGTACGATCTATCCTTTTTCGAGTATCGGCTTCCAGCCTCAGGACCTGAAGTACAAGGGTGAAGAGACGGGAGTAAGAATAGGAAAGAGAAACATCATACGCGAGTATACGACAATACATCGCGCTTCGGTCGGGGGCGACGGCCTGACGACAGTCGGCGATGATAATTTTCTTATGGCGTATGTCCACGTCGCGCACGACTGCAAGATCGGAAATCATGTCATTATGGCCAACTCCGCAGCCCTTGCAGGGCATGTGACCGTCGAAGATTGCGCATATATCGGGGGCCTCGTCGGGGTCCACCAGTTCACAAGGATAGGGGCATATTCCATGGTGGGCGCCTTCAGCGCCATAGGCCAGGACATCCCTCCTTATACGATGGCATCCGGCGTAAGGGCGAAGCTCTTTGGTCTGAACTCGGTCGGGCTGAAGAGGCACGGTTTTTCGGATTCGACCGTCGCTGAACTGAAGAAGGCATATAAGATCCTTTTCAGGGACAAGGGGACACTGAAGGAAGCCATCAAGAAGGTCCAGGAGGAGCTTCCGTACACGGATGAGATAAGACATCTCATCGAGTTCATAGAAAAAAATAAAAGGGGCATCTGCAGGTAGAAACGGATTCCCGATGCATGATTCGGGATTCAGGGTCCGAAAATCATGCACCGGGAATCTTGTATCATGCCTTCTGTCATGAAAAAAATAGGGTTGATAGCCGGAAGCGGCGAATTGCCGAAGCTTATTGCCGCCGATGCACGGGCCAGGGGGTTCCATATCGTTGCGGTCGGTCTCGAGCCGCTGGCGGACAAGACGCTATCATCCTGCGTAGACGAGATAAAATGGGTGAATGTGGGCAAACTCGGAAAGATAATAGAGACCCTAAAACGTTCCGGGATAAGGGAGGCCGTCATGGCGGGAAAAGTGCCGAAGACGCTTCTTTACAGAGGGAATATCACCCCCGATCTTAGGGCTGTGAAACTGCTTTTTACCTTGAAAGACAAAAGCGATGACTCCATACTTCTCGCCATCACCAAGGAGCTCGAAAGAGACGGCATTTCTCTTCTCAACACCACCGACTTCTGCCCGGACATGCTTACTCCGCAAGGGGTGCTGACCAGAGGAGATATTACCGGTGACGAACGCAAAGATATTGTTTTCGGCTGGAAGGTGGCAAAGGAGATGGGAAGACTCGATATAGGACAGACTGTCGTAATAAAGGACCGCGCGGTTATGGCGATAGAGGCGATAGAAGGAACCGACGAGGCGATTAGGAGGGGCGGATCACTCTCGGGTGAAGGGGCTGTGGTAGTTAAAGTGAGCAAGCCCGGACAGGACATGAGGTTCGACGTGCCGGTTGTGGGATTGAACACCCTAAAGGCAATGGTCGAAGTAAGGGCCCGCGTGCTGGCCGTCGAAGCAGAGAAAAGTATTCTCCTCCAGAGGGAGAGTCTGGTCAGAGAAGCGGAAAAGGCCGGGATATCGGTAGTCGGATATAAAGAGCCGGACTGAAAAAGCGCCGGCCATTTCGTGTTAGAATTGCAGCTGGCGCGGTGATGCTCTACGTTTCTCTTGTGTGTTCCTCGAGTATCTGGATCAGAAATATCGTGGGGAGCAGTTTGTCGCCTTCTTCTTTTCTTACTATTTCATAGAAATCGCATGCTCCGCAGTTCTTGGCCTTCGCTGCAAACTGGCAGTGGATCTCTTCTTTTCGAACCGAACCGGCTACGGTCCAGCAGGTTCTCCCGGCGTTTTTCCCCCGATGCACGCCATCGAACCTGGCATCTGTGGCAGCCGGGCAGGCTCCGAATTTACGAACGGCAAACCCCCCGGGTTCTCTGCCGCACAGCATATATTCCCAGCAGTTAAGCGGCCTCTCCACGCGCACCTCCCAGAAAGGATTAACAAAATTAATGTTTAGGATCATGCAATTTTGACGCCAAGAGCAAAACCTACTGAGAATATTATATTTGATTGCAGATCTTCTGATGGGAATATGTAATTCACTTCATAGATTATGTGATCGCCTACATATCTTGCCGACGTTCGGGCTGGATGCCGACCTAACCGAAAAAGGCAAGGGCACCGAAAAGGTGCCCTGTGATTTTTGTCCTCGGCAATTGTTTTCGCTCAGCCTTTCTTCTCGGCGGGTTGGACGCGGGGCTGAGTTGCAACAGTGATGGTCCTTGCTATCTTTTTGCCGTTGATCTCCTCATAGGCAATGGCGATTATGCTCCCGGCCTTAATATCGGTCACCGGAATTAGGCCCATATTCGATCTCGCGAGCGTCCTGTTATCAAAAAAACACTTGAAGACGATCTTGTTGCCGTTTGCCAAAGTGATAGTCTTGGCCTTCGTATCAATAGTCTTTACCACACCTGCCACCACTTTTATCCCTTTGCCTTTTTCATCAGCGTATGTTGTTCCCACAAGAGAAAAAATGAGAAGGGCTGGAACAAGGACTGCAACTATCCTTTTCAAGCGAATCACCTCCTTCCGAAGCGCTTGTCTCGGTATGAACTCTCTTAATTCTATCAAAATACGGGATCGAAATTCCATCCCGTCGGAACCGTTTCGAGGAATAATTGCGACAAACCGCAGTGCATCACGTCATGTTGACACGCGATTCCACCTCTGATAAGGTATAATCAGATCGAAGGAAACGCCCAGCGTCTTCCACTCGCCGTTCGATGAAACCAGCGCTTGGAAAAGGAAAGTAGGGACTGTGCAGCCGGAAGAATGGATTTATGGCTTCAACCCTGTTCTCGAGGCTATCAGATCGGGAAGGAATGTCAAAACCGTATACATCTCATATGCAAGACGCGAGCGGATCGGCGACATAAAGAAAGAGGCCGAGAAGAAGAGCATATCTATAGAGGGCGCGAGTCCGGATTTCTTTGACGACAAGTTCCCAAAGGGACATCAGGGAATTGCCGCGCGGGTTTTTCGCAGAAGCTATGTCGGCCTTGAGGAGCTCCTCTATGTGCCCCAAAGGAAGAGAGAGACGCCCTTTTTTGTTATCCTTGACTCTGTGGAAGACCCCAGGAATTTCGGCGGTATCCTCAGGTCTGTCGATGCGGCAGGCGCCCACGGTGTGGTCATACAGTCATATAGATCGGTAAGTCTCGGCCCGGAAGTGTCCAAGTCATCGGCCGGAGCGGTCGAATACGTGCCCGTCAGTATGGTCGCGAACATAAAACACGCAATACGCAAGATGAGAGACGCAGGGATAACGATTATCGGCGCTGAGGCCAGCGGTTCTTCAATTTGGGAAAGCGATTTGACGGTCCCTCTGGCTTTGGTGTTGGGTTCGGAGGGCAAAGGTATACGGAAGACAGTGGGAGAGAGTTGTGATATGATTTTGAGTCTGCCCACTAGAGGGAGCGTAAATTCCCTGAATGTCTCGGTCGCCGGCGGTATCTTTCTTTTTGAGGTGCTGAGGCAGAGGTCCTTGAAAGGTAAGTGATCCGCTTTTCCTTCGGGGCAGTGCTGCTGTACGGCGCGAAGGGGCAGGGGACGGGCAGCTTTTGCTTGGATACGCGCGAAGTTGAAAATAATCTGTTGACTATTATATACTTAATGCTTTAAATTAATTGGTTGAGAATATTAGAAGGTGAACTATTGCCTTTTGAAGCCACCGTAGCTCAGCTGGCAGAGCAGCTGATTTGTAATCAGCGGGTCGGGGGTTCAATTCCCTTCGGTGGCTCCAAGGAGAGGTACCCGAGTGGCCAAAGGGGACGGGCTGTAAACCCGTTGGCTCTGCCTTCGGAGGTTCGAATCCTCCCCTCTCCACCAGTATAGCAGTAATGGGTAACGCGTGAAGCGTGATGAGTAGATAATTGTGAACGGTGGCTGGCAGGGTTTGTCGCCCGTCACCGATTATGTGTTACGGATCACGGATTGTTGCGGGAGTAGCTCAGTGGTAGAGCGTCAGCCTTCCAAGCTGAGGGTCGCGGGTTCGAATCCCGTTTCCCGCTCCATAAAGCGTAATGGGTGACGCGTAATGCGTAATTTTGTGTTTCTGATCACGCATTACAGATTACGCATCACGATTTTTGTGCCCATGTAGCTCAGTCGGCAGAGCACATCCTTGGTAAGGATGAGGTCACCGGTTCGATTCCGGTCATGGGCTCCAGCGACAGCGGTTGAGCGGAGAGGAAAAGCGAGTGTCGGTAATCGGTGTCGGTTAAAGTGAGGCACTGACACTAAGAACCGGCACTGAATAAAGGAGGAAAGAATGGCAAAGGCGAAATTTGAGAGGACGAAACCTCATTGCAACGTAGGGACGATAGGGCATGTAGACCACGGCAAGACGACGTTGACGGCGGCGATCACGAAGGTATTGGC
>JAJYIF010000032.1 GCA_021790195.1 Nitrospirota bacterium | reverse complement strand
TGCCACGTCCCGGCATCCCGGTAAAACTGGCGGCATGAAGACAGGTGGTTTCCACCTTAATTCAGCCCCAAAACTGTCCAACCATTGGGGTCCACCTCTCAGATTGTCGCTCCATCCTTTAATCGAACCACTGTGGAATTGAAATTGTGGGCTCGTAGCTGCAGGACAGATTTATAACGCTCCCTTTAATCGAACCACTGTGGAATTGAAATTACGAAAGCACGGCAGTGTATAGGGAACTTGTGGAGTCCTTTAATCGAACCACTGTGGAATTGAAATTGTGAGGAACACATGACACGCACTAAGAACACATGCGCCTTTAATCGAACCACTGTGGAATTGAAATCGATATAACTATTGACTCTCGTCCTAGACAGACACACCTTTAATCGAACCACTGTGGAATTGAAATTCTTCTGCATGGCGTATTCTTCGACCCTTCTGTGATCCCTTTAATCGAACCACTGTGGAATTGAAATGATGTTCTCGGGGATTATAGTGCCGACAAGTACGGCCCTTTAATCGAACCACTGTGGAATTGAAATCGATATGTCCTTCAGGTCATCGTCCGTAATCAGCGGCCTTTAATCGAACCACTGTGGAATTGAAATTTAGATGTGATGGTCTTCGATTTCGCCTACAATTCAGCCTTTAATCGAACCACTGTGGAATTGAAATTGTTAATAGTGATAGCTGACCCATCCACGGGCCAAGCCCTTTAATCGAACCACTGTGGAATTGAAATTGAAATATGTCTGGTCGAGATCCCTTCGGGCATTGTCGTCCTTTAATCGAACCACTGTGGAATTGAAATTTAAACAGGCCGACCTTGCACAGAACAACACGCAGTTCCTTTAATCGAACCACTGTGGAATTGAAATGATTGTGGTGTGGGTACAATCGACGACGCGGGTATCTCCTTTAATCGAACCACTGTGGAATTGAAATCAAAATATGTCACCGTCAATATCTGCAATCATTACAACCTTTAATCGAACCACTGTGGAATTGAAATCAAAATATGTCACCGTCAATATCTGCAATCATTACAACCTTTAATCGAACCACTGTGGAATTGAAATCATAGAGATTTTTGATTTCCTTGCCTCTGAGGACATCCTTTAATCGAACCACTGTGGAATTGAAATTGCCTCGTCATCTCCTGCCCATAGGCCGTTAGGGTTCCTTTAATCGAACCACTATGGAATTGAAATCATCTTATCGTACGGCTTTCCCTGCGATACGGTCACAGTAGCTCGCAAAATCCGGTCCATAGAACCAGAGGAAAGGGTCGGCTCTCACAATTTGATCGAGAAGGGCGGCATATTGGGCCGCCCCTTCTTCAACAGTGCTGAAAGTGATCTCCCTGATATTCAATTTGTATCCTTTGCCCTTAATTTTTGAAAACCACATGATCGCGACGGGAAAGTCATGCGCAATGGCAAGTTTGAAAGGAAAAATCACAATCGGGTAATCGACGCCGAGGCATTTCGCAAGAATGAAGTTTGCTTCAGCAATCCCATCAATTATTATCATGCCGGGCCTGCGGGCCAGCATCATCGAGACAAACCGCCGCTCGCCGTAGCCTGCCTTCGCAATGCCATCATAGGAGCCCCTGAAAACATATTCGTTCGCCAGAAACTTTCTGAGGGGCGCCCGAGGGAGGTCGGGGACATTGACCTGATTGGCCAGGATTGCGGGATTCAGCCCGCTCTGATAAAGCACGTACCCCCCGAAGAAAGCTCCGTAGTGCATACCGAGAAGGAGCATTCCCTTGCCCCGGTCCACAATTCTTCTGATATCGTCAATGCTGCTGAAATCATTGTATTTGAGCGCATGGTCCCACGCATTATGCACCAGCGCCGACCAGGCGGCCTGATCGGACTGCGCCAGATGATACCTGAGCAGGTTTCCTAATGCGCTCTGTCCCGGAAGAAACATCTCTCCGAACCTTACGACCCAGGGCCATGAGCGCATGCATCGGACGATCTCAACCGGCAACAAAAGGAACGTGATCAGCCTGATGCCTAATATGGAGAAAGAAAAGAGTCTTGCAATCAAGACAGCCGCCCTGCTCCGCAAAGACCCTGCCAATAATCGTACTGCTCTCATAACTTGAGACGACGTTTTTGTCCTTTCAAGGGAGGTATAATTCCTGGCGCCATTTCAGATCGCGCCGTGTCGAACTCTGAAAACTGCTGCCGTGATTTCTTAAACCGCGGGGACGAGCACCTCTGAAGATTTAATGATAATATGTTGAACCTCTTAAAGACAAGGAGGCTCTTTGGCATTCAGTGTGAGACAGCCTTTCCGTCAGGAGCAGAATCCAGCGACTCCGGTCAGGAATGCTTACGCCGAGGGCTGCATTCTCTCGAGAATAGAGGATTCTATCTCGTATCCGTAATCGATCTTTGCCCTTCTTATGAACTGCATGATGTCCCGAACGTCGGCGGTCTTTTCAAAAAAAACCTAGATTCTCCATTATCCGTGTCGAGCACGAGATGATATCGCGCACGAAAGACCCGCATCAGCAGCCAGAGCCCGGTATGGACTCAGCGGCTCATTGACTGTTCTGCCGCCTACTTCCTCACCTTGATCTCCGCACCATTTTCAGTGGACTCATCGCAAATCCGATAAGCCATACTGCTGCCGTGGACCCCGCGATGAAGATGATGCCAGAGATCAAAACGCCTATCAACATAAAAAGACCGACTATGAATCTCGGCAGGAGCATCGAACCCGCAGGCGTCCCGAGAAGACTTCTTGCTATATTCAGCCCTATGACCCCGCCGAGGAAAGAGCCGGGCAGAAGTCCTTTTATCGCAAAAAGCACGATGCCTGTCCCGGCTCCTGCATATGTCTTCCTCCTTGATTTCTTGTCTGGCTTCATCTCATTCCCCTCTTCCATATCAGTAATATAGGCAGGTTTCATGCCAGACCTAACTCATTGAAATAACGGAATGTTTATGGGGAAGAGATTTGCATAACTGAGAAAATCAGGAGCATATTTTGCAGGTATGCAAAGAAATGTCATGTTGAACTTGTTTTCCGCCCCCGGCGGATTCGCTGAGGAGAACAGCATCCGGCAAGTCAAATAGTGTGAAACGCTGAAATGAATTCAGGGTGACACAGAAAGACTCTTCAGTATCCTGCTAAACTTCGATCGGCTATCTTAGGTGGGTCAGTTTTTCGAGCAGCTGGATTATGCCGGATATGATCGCCATAGGCGAAGGCGGACAGCCGGGGATGTAGCAATCGACAGGCACTACATTGGCGACTCCCTCTGTGACGGCATAGCTTCCCTTGTAAACGCCGCCGTCAACTGCGCAGTCGCCGCAGGCGATGACCAACCTCGGCTCGGGAGTTGCAAGATAAGTCTTCTTAAGGGCAAGCTCCATCTGGCGCGAAACAGGCCCTGTAACAAGGACCGCGTCAGCGTGTCTCGGCGAAGCGACAAAGTCAATCCCGAACCTCTGGATGTCGTAGACCGGGTTGGTCAGGGCCGTGCATTCCCACTCGCAGGCATTGCAGGAGCCCGCGTCCACCTGCCGTATCCTCAGCGATCTGCCGAAGACCGCATCGATCTTCTCCTGAAGGTCCGTCACCTTTGACGCCTCTTCGGGGCTGACCCTGAAACCCTGAGGGAAGGGAACAACGCTCTTCCTTCGGATTATGTTTTTTAAAATCTCTTTCAGCATGTTCTTGTTTTCGTTTGTAACGGTTTAGCTCACATGTCGCATCCCGAATACGATAGATTAAAGCTCTTGTTGCAAAGGGGGAAATCCGGAACGATGTTACCGTGCACCGCAAAGGGTACAGCCGGCCAGTTGCAAAAAGAAGGGGACCTCAGCTTCACCCTGAGGGGTCTTCCTTCCTTGTCCGACATGACCCAGTAGAATACAGAGCCCCTCGGGGTCTCCGCATAGCCGAGAGCAGAAGCATAAGGCGGAATAGCCCTCACCCCGACCGTCAAGTCCCCTCTGTAATTGCTTTCGAGAAGCGCATCTATCATCGACAGGGAGCACTCCGCCTCCTCTGCCCGTATCATCATCCTCGCAAATACGTCGCCTTTCGCCATTGTATGCGGCTCGAAGAGCAGTTTGTCGTAAAGCAGATGCGGATGGGACTTCCTTATGTCGTCGTTCACTCCTGATGCCCGCGCGGCGACGCCGGTCACCCCGAGCTTCAGAGCAATCTCTCTCGAAAGTATCCCGGTGTTTTCGAGACGTTCGACATGAGAGACAGTTCCGAGGATCAGCTTCATCATCTCCTTATATTCCCGGGTGGCCCTTTCTGCTGTCGAGAGTATGTCGTCCCTGTGGCGGAATATGTCCTTTGAGACCCCTCCAATGACATTCATCCCTCTCAGGTACCGATGCCCGGTGATCCTCTCGTTGAGCTGCATCAGCTCTTCCTTGACAAGCGCCCCCTTCGCGTATCCCACCGCAAAGCCGGTCCCGGCGCACATGTTACCTATATCTCCTATGTGGTTGTACAGCCTTTCGAACTCCAGAAGCAGGGTCCTTGCAGCCTTTGCATTCTCGCTTATCTCGATCCCCATGGCCTTCTCCACGGCCATGCAGTATGCCGCAGAATGGGAAAAGGAGGATGTCCCGGAAACCCTCTCCGAAAGCCTGACACCTTCCGGAAAACCGATCTTCTCAAAGTGCTTCTCAGTGCCTTTGTGTGTATAGAAGAGACGCGGCTCAAGGAAGAATATGGTCTCCCCGACAGCGCTGAACCTGAAATGGCCGGGCTCGATTATCCCCGCATGGACAGGTCCTACCGGGATTTCGTAGATCCCTTCACCTTCCACCTCCATGAACCGATAAGGGACTTTCCCGGCTGTCCCTTCGCCCCATTCCTTCTTGTCCATCCCGGAAAGACTCCAGTCCTTTCGGAGGGGATGGGAATCCGCAGGAAACGAGTCATGGAAGATCAGCCTGCGCGGATCCGGGTGCCCTTCGGGCACCAGTCCGAACATGTCTCTTATCTCACGTTCATACCAATGGGCCGCCGGTATCGAAGAGGTAATGGACGGAAATGTTGGACTACCTTCCTCCACCGGAAGGACGACTATATAGAACCTGTCCTTCCCCGGAACGGAGAAGACCGAGTATATCTTGAATTCGCCGCCGGTCTCCCGCTCGTCGGCGGCGAACATGAGCCGCAGGAAAGCGCGCTTCTTTTCATAAAGGAAGACGCAGCTCTTCTTGAAGTCCTCCCTTGCCACCTCAAGATAGACCTCGTTGCCTTGTTCGGCGGTCCTTTTCGCTTTCCTCAAAATGCCCTCCATCATCTCACCCCGAGCACCGCCACGCAGTTCCTTATCGCATGATCGATAAAATCAGGAATGGATACCCCGAGAGCAATGATGCAGAACGCCATCACAATCATAATGCCGCTGCCGAGCATGTCCGGAAAGTCCAAGACTTTGGCTACGGCCTCGCCCTTATCTTCAGGCGCCGCCTTCTTCAATTTCTCAGCGCCTTCGAAGAGCATCCTTCCGAAGCCCGCCAGTATCCCGTAAAAAACGACGACTGCAAAAAGCAGAAACAACGCCACTGCCGGCCAAAGTCCTTTGTCCACGCCCGCCTTAAGGATCGTAAACTCGCTGATGAAGATATTAAAAGGCGGCGTGCCGGCTAGTGAGAGCGTGCCGATAAAAGTGAGCGTTCCGAGAAGCGGCATCGAGGAAAGCACGCCGCTCACATTCTCGATCCGTGTCGAACCGTACCTCGCCTGGATCTTCCCTGAGGCGAAGAACATAAGGGGCTTTGAAAGGGCGTGGTTGAGTATGTGCAGGAGGGCGCCGTAGATGCCGAGCGGCCCCCCTATCCCCACCCCGAGGGAGATGATCCCCATATGCTCGATGCTGCTGTAGGCAAGCAATCTCTTGTAATTGTCCTGAACGAGGATGAACACGGACGATATGCCTATGGAAATGAGACCGAAAAGGATCAGCAGGTTGCCGGTGAACACGTCTCCGGTAGACGGCTCCACTATAGACACGAACCTCATTATCCCGTAGAAGGCGGTATTCAGCAGTATGCCCGAAAGAAGCGCGCTTATCGGACTCGGGGCCTCGCTGTGGGCGTCGGGCAGCCAGTTATGTATCGGCGCAAGCCCTGCCTTTGTTCCGTAGCCGACTAGCACAAAGATAAAGGCAAGCTTCATAGTGGACGGGTTGAGCTCGCCCGCGATGTTCTTGAGAGCAGTCCAGTTCAGGGCGCCCTCGGTCCCCATCACAGCGGTGGACGCATAATAGGTGATAAAGGTCCCCAGGAGGGCGAAGGTGATTCCCACCGAGCAGAGGATTATGTATTTCCACGCTGCCTCGATCGCCATGGCCCTCTTTCTGAATCCGAAGCCTATGAGTACCGCCGAGACGATCGTGGTGGCCTCGACCGCAATCCACATAAGCGCGAGATTGTTCGCCGTCGTCACGAGGAGCATCGTGAAGATAAAGATATGGAGCAGGGCGTAATATCTCCGCATGCCGGTCAGGTCCGTAAGACCCACCTTCAGCTCGTGCTCCAGATACCCGATGGAATAGAGGGCCGAGGCGAGGCCGAGGAATATGACCATCGCCATGATATAGCCGGAGACCGAGTCCATGTAGAGAACTCCCTTCATGGCCTCGGCCGGGGCGGAGAAGGAGGCGAGGACCTTCGGGACCGCGACTGCGGCCAGAACAACCGTCCCGAGGAAACTTATGTAACCGAGCGTCTTCGCGCTCCTCAATGCATAACATAGGGCCGCAGTGACGAGAGGTATCAATAATATCGCTATCATCTTCCAGTCATCCCTTTAGAATCGTCAGCTTGTCGAGGTCCGAAGACGTAAAGACCCTTTTGATCTGAATGGCAAATATCCCTAGTATTATCACTCCCATAAGCATGTCGAACAAAACGCCGAGTTCTATGATAGTAGGCATCCCGAAGGTAAGGGAAAACCCGGCAAGGAAAAGCCCGTTCTCCATGAAGAGGAGCCCGATGACCTGAGTAATGGCCTTCCTCCGGGTGATCATTATGAACAGACCTATGAGGATCACTGCGATGGAGATCTGCAGAACGTTTTTCGAAAAGCCCGAGACAAAGATGCCGACGCTGAGCGAGGCATACACAACCGCAACGAGGATTCCGGAGATGGTCAGGGAGAGGGCGTTGTTTATGTAAGGCTCGACGTCATGTGTGACCTTCATCTGTTTCACGATCCTCCTGAGAAAGACGGGCAGGAGTATACCCTTGGTTACCAAGGTCAGGGCCGCGGCGATATACAGGTGCGTCTCACCTATCATAAAGGCCACAATCGCTATGAGCGAGGACAGCAGCCATGAATTCACCGTATAGGTCCTGACGCACGATTCGAGCCTCCTGAAGGCGTTCATGGCCACGGCCGTGAGAAGTATCCCCACGGATATGAAATCTATCACCGAAAAAGCCTCAATCCAGTTCTTCATAAGTCATTTCCCTATCATGATATAAGTCAGTAGCGAAAGAAACGCCAGGACGAAGGCGCCGCCGAGAAGCGAGGGCAGCTGGAAGAACCTGAGCTTAACCCTGGCCGACTCGATCAATGCCATAGCGCACGCCATTAAGAACATCTTGCAGAGATAGATCCCGAACGATGCAGCGATCAGGGCCGGGGCCCCGCCGCTGTCTATGCCTATCGGGAAGAAAATATCGGCCGCAAGCGTGAAGAGCAGCATCTGTTTCATGTAATGCGCCCATTCCATGAGCGCAAGGTATCTCCCGGAATACTCAAGGAGCATGCCTTCATGGATCATGGTTAGCTCAAGATGGGTATCGGGGTTGTCGACCGGTATCCTTCCTGTCTCCGCGACAACAGCCACGACAAAGGCCGAAAGCGCGAGTATATGGGGCGGTGAATAGAACAGGTTTTGCGTCTCTGCAATCCTTGCGACGTTCGTCGAGCCCGCCGAAATGGCGGCTGTGAAGATGCTGAGCATCATCATAGGCTCCACGAGTATCGAAACGGTCATCTCCCTGCTGCTTCCCTCGCCTCCGAAGGCGGTCCCGGCGTCAAGGCCCGCAAGGGCCATAAAGAACCTGCCCGCGGCAAAGAGGTAGATCACCGCTATCACATCACCCATCATCCCGAAGGAAGACCTCGTCGTGATAATAGGGATAATCATCGCAGCAGAAACGGTCGAGGCGAACACGATATAGGGCGTGGCCTTGAATATCCATGACGTTACGCGCGACACCACCATGTCTTTTCTCAACAGCCTGATAAGATCATAATAGGGCTGCAATACCCCCGGTCCCACCCTGCCCTGCATATTCGCCTTGAGCTTCTTAATTAGCCCCTGAATAAGAGGAGAGAAGATTATGATGATTATGAATTGAAGGTATTCCATGTCAACTGCCGAAGATGAGAAGGAGCACGAGAGTTATTAATATATACCCGAGATAAAGATGGAGACTCCCGGACTGAAGTAGCCTCACCTTTCCCGCTATCTTCTGAATAACGTCAGTGGCCGGCTCATACAGGAATTTCTCGAAAAACGGGGTGATCTCGCCGCTGTATTTTATGGACCTCACGAAGAAGGGCTTCAGGATATATGAAACCCTCAGTTCCCTTCTGGGAAGGTAGATACGCTTGAAGATCATCCTTATCGGTTTCGTAAACGCGGCGGCGCTGTATTGCATCCGCGCATTGAGCGCCGGGATGCCGCAGTCCCATGAATCTCCGTAGGACAATTTCCTCCTGCCGCCCGCCACAAAGACAAAGGCAAGGGTCGCCGCAGACATTACAGCCATGGTGATCAGGATCATTGCCGGAGAGAGGCTTGCGGCAGTTTCATCAATATGCAGAAAGGACATCGCAGATGTCGGCCCGACGGCGCCGGTGAGACTATATACGGCGGGCGAGAGAATAGACGTTACCACTCCGGGCAAGACCCCGAGGACAAGACAGAGAACAGCCAGGACAGCCATACCGGCTATCATCGAGCCCGAAGACTCCTTTGCCTTTTCTGCGTGTCCGCTCCTCGCCATGCCGAGGAAAGATATGCCGAAGGCCTTGACGAAACAGGCCGCGGCAAGGGCCCCGGTGAGAGCAAGCGCCGCACCACCGAGAGGAGAGACTATCTTCGAGGTGACGGAAGCGGAAGAGAAACCGAGGAGAAGCGACTGAAAGGTCAGCCACTCACTCACAAAACCGTTAAAGGGCGGAAGGGCGCATATCGAGACAGAGCCCACGAGAAAGAACAGTCCCGTATAAGGCATCGCCTTCATAAGCCCCCCCATGTCGTCCATATTCTTTGTGTGGGTCGCGTGCATCACCGAGCCCGCCCCAAGAAAGAGAAGCCCCTTGAAGACGGCGTGGTTGAGAGTGTGATAGAGACCCGCGATAAGGGCTACGGCGGCAAGATTGTAAAGCCCCCCGCTTCTGAACATCATCGACGCCCCTATGCCGAGGAGTATGATGCCGATATTTTCGACACTGTGGTATGCCAGGAGTCTCTTAATGTCGTGCTCCATCAAAGCGTAGAGCACGCCCAGGATAGAGGAGACCGCTCCGACCACGAGGACGGCGATGCCCCACCACTCGGGACCCTTTCCAAGGACGTCCACGGCAATTCTCACAATCCCGTAGATCCCGGTCTTGATCATCACTCCTGACATAAGAGATGAAATATTCGAAGGAGCTGCAGGGTGGGCCTTAGGAAGCCACGTATGGAGAGGTATAACGCCTGCCTTTGTGCCGAAACCGATTACTGCAAAAAGAAATACGAGCGACTTTATCTCAAGGGGGAATCCAGCCGCTGAGGCCCTTATCCCGGCGAAATCCGCACTTCCAGAGTACGCATAGAGAAGCAGGAAAGAAACGATGATGAAAGCGGTACCGATATGGGTCATTACGGCATAAAGGAGCCCGGCCTTTGCAGATTCCTTGTCCCTGTCGATGGTCACAAGGAAATAAGAGACAACCGACATCGTTTCCCACGATATGAGGAAAGTGACTATATTGCCGGAGGTGACTACAGCGATCATACTCAGGATGAAAAGGTTGAAGAGAAAGCCCATCAATCCCTGATGCTTCATACTGCTCGTATAGCCGATCGAATAAAGCGATACCGAAAAAGTCAGGACAGAGATGGCGATAATAAAAAATCCCGAAAGGGCGTCGCCGCAAAAAAGGAACCCGAAGACGGACGATATGGGAAAAGACAGGATATTTGCGGGTTCGCCGAACGCGAGGTAAAGACCCGCGGCCGCGAAGTTCAGGGCCGCCAGCGCAGGGAGCAGATAAAGGAGACTCTTCCCCTTTCGGAACGGGACCAAGGAAAAGACCGCCCCCAGAACAAAACAAAAAGCCCCTATCGAAAGAAAACTTTCAGGATCCATTTCGACAAACAGCGTATATACTAACACACCCCGCCGCTATTTTTCAAAACAGAAGGACTCCATGTCAGAATAAGTGGGAGCCGTCAGGCAACAGTCTTGATCGGGAGCCTCACCGTAAATATCGAGCCCTGCCCCACGCGGCTTTCCACATCTATCCTGCCGCCGTGCTCCTGTATGATGCGATAGCTTATGGAAAGACCGAGGCCTGTCCCCCTGTCCTTCTTGGTCGTGTAGAAGGGCTCAAAAATCCTGTGCAGGACATCACCCGGGATCCCATGTCCCGTGTCTGTAAACCTGACAAGTATGTTGTTGCCGGATCTTAATGTGCCGAGGGCGAGTCTGCCCCCGCCGGGCATAGAAGCGACAGCGTTATTTATGATGTTAAGGAAGACCTGCTTCAGCTGATTGGAATCCCCGACCGTTTTCGGCAATGCACCGTAATCCTCCGACAGGACTATATTGTTAAGTCTGGTCTGCGATTCCACAAGTGGGATCACGTCCTTAAGCGCTTCGTTCATGTCGAGCTCTGTAAGCTGGAGCGGCCTCTTCCTCGCAAAGTGCAGGAGTTCCCTCACGATGTCCCTCGCGCGGATGGACTCCTTTTCGATGATCTCGAGCCGGCCTTTTATGCTGTTGATGTTGTTGTCATCCCTCATCAGCTCAGTGAAGCCGATAATGCTGGTGAGGGGGTTGTTTATCTCATGGGCCACGTTAGACGCGAGCTCTCCTATGGCGGCGAGTTTCGCCGACTGAATGAGCTGGCCCTGTGTCTCCTGCAGTTCGGACATCTGGTCCTGAAGACTCTTGTAAAGCTGGGCATTCTCCATGGCAACAGCCATGTGGTTGGCGAGAATGGTCAGTATCTTCGCGTCCTCGTCCGTAAAGGTGCCGTCTTTGTCCGAGACCCGGAGGGCCCCTACAATTCTCCCTTTCCTCTGGAGCCACGCCACGAGGACCGACCGCTCTTTCATGGCATCGGAAGTCATCGGCTCGAAGCGTCCCTGATTTTTGCCTTCGTTGCAGACTATGGGAAGGCCGCTCGATGACTCGAAGATCTCCTCCATCCTGCGGTTTGAGAGACTGAGTATCTCTGCGGCCTCCTCGCTCAATCCTGCTGCGGAGGCGCGCGGCAGGAAAAGGTCCCTTTCCGGGTCATGCAGGATAAGCGTGCATTCCCTCACCTTCACAAGGTCCGCCACGTGCCTGCATATCTCCTTATAAACGTCTTCCATCTCGGTGACTTTATAAAAAGAGAGGGTTATATTGTAAAGGCCCGAAAGCTGCTCGATGTATCGGTCCGTCTTTTCACGCCCACTCTTGAGAGCGGCGCTCATTGCGTTGAAACTCCTTGCGAGCTCACCGAACTCAGTACTGTCGTTGTAAGACGTCTCATAACCGAGGCGGCCCGAAGCGATCATGCGCGAAGCGTCCACAAGCTCCCTTATGGGGCGCGTGATCACCCTCGTAAGATGCACCGAGACACCGAGGGCAAGGAACAGCGCAAGTATCAGGGTGATGAATATGACAAGACGCGCGTTATTTATTCTCACCAGGGCGCTGCCGGTCATCTTCTGGAGCTTCACGCCGGCGGTGATGGTCATGTCCTGAATAAGGCCGAGAAGGTGGTTCCCTGTGTGCGCGGCATGCATCTTCAATTTTTCAATCCTGTCGGCGTCCGCGGACGCAGTTATATAGAAACTCAGGTCGCTTTCATAGTCCTTTATGTCCGCCTGGATCTCCTGAATGCGCTTGGTGAGCTCAGGATTATGGTGACACGAACTGCAGGCAGCCGCGGCCTTATCGAGGTTGTCGACGTTGCTCACAATGCGGTCGAGGTCCTGGCCAAGCGGTGTATGAACGGTATAGAGATCGGTCTGGACTGTCTGGAGATTGATCAGGAGTCCATCCCTGAGCAGCTCTATCTGGTGGAGCTCAATGAGACGGCTCAGCGTTGCGGTCGTGTTGGTGATGTACAGTATCGTCAGAGCGGCGCCGACAGAAAAAAACAGGAACAGGGCAAACAGCGATAGGACTATCTTCCTTTTCATTCCTTACTGATTCATATAGTCATAGGTTTTAAGATCTATTCCCGCTTTACGGGCTATATCGAACACCGGATTGTAATCCTCTTTTGTCGTAGGAATGAACCTGATCGCCTCGAAATGTTTGAGCGTCTCTATTCCCTCGGGGTCTTTGTCCATGGACAGAAGGATCTCCTTGAGCTGTTTCTTCAGGGCTGGGCTGAGATCCTTTCTTACCGCAAGGCCGTTTGATGGGACCTGGGGGGATTTCGCGAGGATGGCCAATTCCTTTATCACCCGGGGGTTGCTCCTAGCCACGCGGTCGAACATGGAATGCTTTGCACACCCCACATCGAACTTCCTGTCAAGAACGGCGTAGATCGCGGCATCGTGACTGCCGGCAAAGTAATACTCCTTGAAATAGGTATTAATGTCCTTTATACCATGCTCCTTAAAAAAGGCCATAGGATAAATATATCCCGCGGTCGTGGCCTTCTCCACAAAGGCTATCCTCTTGCCTTTCATGTCGGCGGCCGTCTTTATGCCGCTGTCCTTCCTCGCGAAGATATAGCCCCAGTAAGTGGACGAGCCGTCAAGGTTCACGGGCCGCGCGAGAGGCTCCACACCCAGTTTTTGTATGGCCATAGCCCCGGTAAAACTGCCGAAAAAGGCACCGTCCATCTTGTCAGACACAAACCTCTTGATGATGTTGCCGTATCTGGACAATATAGTAAATTTCACTTTTATGCCTGTCTTCTTCCCGATATAGTCTCCGAGGGGCTGGTATCTGGCCACTTGCTTGAAGACATTCTGCTCCGGTATAAGCCCTATGGTAAGTTCGGCGCCGTAAGACAATGCCGAAAGAAAGAAAAATGCGACGACGGAAAATATCGCGACGGCCTTCACATGCATGGTGTCCTCCTCTGCTGTAAATTAATACTGAACAGTAAACCTACATTCAAGGGATTACTTTATTCAGCGTATATTCCACAATGCCCGACGCCCCCGCGCTCTTCAGTCTGGGGATGATATCCCTGACCGTCTTTTCATCTATCACGACATCGACTGCGTACCACCCTGAATCCGAAAGGGGTGCGACTGTGGGCGAATGCATGGCAGAAAGCAGACTCAGAACCTTCTTGTAGGATTTCGAGGGCACGTTCATCTTGAGCCCAACCTTCTCCTCCGCCGCAAGGGCCCCCTTGAGAAGGAGGGCGATATTCTCCATCTTCCGTCTCTTGGCTTTATCGTGCCATGCCTTTTTGTTAGCAATAAATCTCGTCGTCGATTCTATAATGGTGTCCACTATCCTCAGATTGTTGGCCCTGAGGGATGTGCCCGTCTCGGTTATCTCAACAATGGCGTCCGCCAGGTAAGGCGGTTTGACCTCTGTCGCACCCCAGGAGAAATCGACTTCCGCCTTTATTCCCTTTGATTTAAAATACCTCTTTGTAAATCCCATAAGCTCTGTGGCTACGCGCTTGCCGTTAAGGTCTTTGACGCTCTTAATCTTCGATTCCATCGGGACCGCAACGACCCACCGCACCGGCCTGAACCCTTCTTTTGCATATCTCAATTCGGCGACCTCCACGACATCGGCATTCTGTTCGAGCACCCAATCACGGCCGGTGAGCCCGCAATCCAGAACCCCGTCCTCGACATAGCGCGCCATCTCCTGAGCCCTTATAAGCATGGACTCTATCTCCGGATCGTCAAAGACCGGGTAATAGGAGCGCGTCGAAACCGTTATGTGATAGCCGGCCTTCTTAAAAAGTCTCAAGGTGGATTCCTGGAGACTCCCTTTCGGAAGGCCAACCTTAAGTATCGTTCCCTTGTTTTTATTCATCAGGATTTCACTACCTCCTCCGGAACACCGATCCTGCCGAGAACGGCAGACGCCGCTGCCACCGCGGGATTCGACAAATAGACCTCGCTTTCAGGATGTCCCATCCTTCCGACGAAGTTTCTGTTCGTCGTCGCCACCGCCTTCTCCCCCTTCGCGAGGATGCCCATATGACCTCCGAGGCACGGCCCGCAGGTCGGGGTCGAAACCACCGCCTCCGCGTCTACGAATGTCTCAAGAAGCCCCTCTCTCATGGCCTGACGATAGATCTGTTGAGTAGCGGGTATAACGATAAGCCGCACATTGGGGTTCACTTTCTTCCCTTTTATAACCTCCGCGGCTTCCCTGAGATCTTCGATTCTGCCGTTGGTGCATGAGCCGATGACGACCTGATCCACCTGGACGCCCGAAAGCTCTGCAGCAGGCTTTGTATTTGAAGGCAAAGAAGGACACGATACCGTGAGGGGTATCTTTGAACAATCGTATTCCCTCACCTCTGCATACTTCGCGCCCGGATCGGAAAAATATAACTTGTACGGCCTTCTCGCCCTGCCCCCGACGTATTCCCGCGTAGCCGCGTCGGGCACGATTATGCCGTTCTTGCCGCCCGCCTCAATCGCCATATTGCACATCGTAAGTCTGCCGTATACAGGCAGGCCGGCTATAGTATCGCCTTCGAATTCCATGGCTCGGTACAAAGCCCCATCGACTCCTATATCTCCGATGGTGTGAAGTATAAGGTCCTTTCCTCCGACCCACCTGCCGGGCTTGCCGCGATAGACGAATTTCATGGACTCAGGGACCTTGAACCAGCATTCACCCGTCGCCATGGCGGCCGCCACGTCCGTCGATCCGACGCCGGTCGCAAATGCGCCGAGAGCCCCGTAAGTGCATGTGTGGCTGTCAGCGCCTATCACGAGGTCGCCCGGAACGACCAGCCCCTGCTCGGGCAGAAGCGCGTGTTCGACGCCCATTCTCCCAACTTCGAAATAGAGTCCGAGGTCGTACTGCCTCGAAAACTCCCTCAGCATCTTACACTGCTCGGCAGCCTTGATGTCCTTTTGGGGAGCAAAATGGTCGGGGATGAAAGCGACACGGTCCCTGTCAAACACTCCCTTCGCGCCTATCTTCTTGAATTCCTGTATCGCGATCGGTGCCGTGATGTCATTGGCGAGGACCAGATCGACCCTGGCATTGATCAATTCGCCTGCGGACACTTCATCAAGGCCCGAATGTGCGGCTAATATCTTTTCCGTAATCGTCATTTGTTTTCCAGTCATTGACACCTCTCGCGGTATTATACCTCTAACAAAAAGGGATAGACAAGGGTTTTCTCCATGCATCCTAGTGAAGACGCAGGCTATTTTCTCAGCTTCATCAATCCTCTGTAAAAAAGCAACATGCCAATGAAGGTCAATACAATATCAATGTAAGGATATAGTCGGAACGTATACCGATAAAAGACCGGTATCATGTTTCCGTGACCATGCCCCACCGCTCCCCAGTAGTACGCAGAAACCAGGGTCAGCGCCAATCCGACAACGAGCTCTACGCTGATCTTCATAGTATCCTCCTATCGGAACCTTAGTTAGACATAGATGATTAATAGTATATAATGATCTTAATAAGAAGGTGTGAAAACCAGTGAGTAAAGGAGGCGCCCGATGTCCAGGACCAGATTCTTTTCGGTATTGCTGTTTATCTTCTTTATAATGGGAGGATGCGCATCCGTAGGCACCAAGGTGACTTCGACGGAGGTATTGAAACCCTCGGACGTACATGAAGACTGTCTCGAACTGCTGCCGGGCGAAAGGCTTAATTATTCTTTCGATGCTTCCGGGCCTCTCAATTTCAATATCCATTATCACGAAGCCGGTAAGGTTTTTTATGAGGTTTCCAAGGACGCCATATCGAAGGACGCCGGGGTCTTCGTCGCCGGTAAGGAACAGTATTATTGCCTCATGTGGACCAATCCGGGTTCGGGGCCTGTTGATCTCAGTTATGAGAGAAACGTGATGGGGCCACAGAGGTGAAATAATTTGTTTGACAAATTGGCTTGAAAGTGGTATTAATTTAGTAGCTATAAATTAATATATTTTCTTATATAAGAAAACTAAAGGAGGAAAGAAATGAGTGTGCGGAAGATGAGTGTACTTATTGCAATGCTTTTGTCTGTTCTATTCGTTTTCGGCCAGTTGGCTTTAGCGGCGGAGCCTTCCATCAATATCCTTGGCGATGTAGTCGGAAGCGGCGCCGCTCAAATGAAGACCGCATTCAACCAGTGGATATCGGTAAGCGGAAAGACCTATCCGGTGATTGACGGCGCAACCCTCAGGTCAAAGGACGGTAACATGTCCCTGATCTTCAGGGATTCGGTAAGGATGGAAGTCGGAAAGAATTCCGAGATAATGGTCTCGGGTTCCAGGGGAAGTTATGCGATAAATATGAATAGCGGTCAAATAATTTTCAGCGTGCCGCGCGGGGTTTCCTTTTCTGTGAAGACGCCGACTTCGACGGTCCAGACCATGGAAGCGTCTGCCCTGATCCGGAAGGTGAGCCTTTCGTCACAGGATGAGATCAAGGGCATCATAAACTATGACGGTAAAGGTACAAGGATAACTGCTATTAGCGGAACGCTTACCGTGAGAAGCGGCATGGGGGTCCAGTTGCAGAGCGTTACAGCGGGCAATGCAATCTACATCGAAGGTAAAGACTCCGCAAATATAAGGACAGTCCAACTGGCAGGCGGCACATCGGGAGGAGGCGGCACTACATCGGATAAAAGTGACGCGACACCTCTGTGGGTGGCCGGAGGAGGCGCCGCTGCCATTACCGGCGGTTATTTCCTAGTCAACAGCCTGTATGAGGCAAGCCCTTCTGATTAGAGATTGAATTCAGTAAAGTAACTTTTTCTGCAAACGCCTCTTGAGTTCAGGAGGCGTTTGTTTTTTTAGTCCGTGCGGCGTTATACATATTCTCGGATGCTGACTTCTCTTGCGTCTCTTGAGATTCTCTTGCCGTGATTATTGATTTTGTATACCTGTCTAAAGTAATATGTAACATGAAAAGGTTGATTATTATTTCAGCGTTAGTGGTTTTCGGTCTTCTTGTCTTGTCGGGGTGTGGCGGGAACCAAGAGGTCAATGTCCAGAAGATCGATTCGGAAATCAAGCAGGAAAGTAAGTCTGATAAGCTCAATGATCTTTTGATCAAATCGGCCATGGCAGTGAAAACCGACAGAAACGCAGATTATAAAATCGGCGCGGATGACCTGCTCGAAATCGACGTCTTCCAGGCTGACGATCTCAAGACAACGGCGAGGGTGAGCAGTCAGGGGTTCATAGGCATGCCCTTGATTGGTGATGTCAAGGCTAAGGGCTTGACGCCGCTTCAACTCGAACAGGAGATCAGTTCTAAGCTCGAAAAATACCTTCAAGAACCCCGCGTTAGTGTTAGTGTAAAAGAATATAAGTCCCAGAGGATCGCTGTGATAGGCGCTGTTGCAAGTCCTCAAGTCTATTCGGTCACTGGACAAAGATATCTCCTCGATATGCTGACTATGGCAGGCGGTCTCAAAGATGCAGGAGATATTTGTTACGTCCTGCGACCTGCTGATTCTCAAATCAAGGGCGCGGCCAAACCCGAGACTATCGTTATTAATCTGAGCGAGCTGCTCCAGAAGGGGGACTTTTCACTGAATATCCCCGTCTTTGGGGGAGATGTAATAAATGTGGCAAAAGCCGGATCTATCTTTGTCGATGGAGCGGTAAACAGAGCGGGTGCTTTCCCCTTCCAGCCGAAGACCACGCTCAGGCAGGCGATCATAATCGCCGGAGGTCTGAAATTCGAAGCAGATCCTGCCGACGTCAAACTGTTACGGGACAAAGGGGATGGCTCACGGGAAGTATTCTCAATAAACTATGAAGATATCTGCGATGGCAAAAGCGATGATGTCCAGTTAAAGGAGAATGATATCGTAGTTGTGGGCTCAAACGGTTTCAGGAGTTTTCTCAGCAATTTCTTCGGGTTCGTCAGAGGGGGCTACAGTACGGGCGGAGTGATGGTCAGTCATTAATACTATACTACTATCTGTTTTTATTCAGGAGATGGAAGAGGCATGAATAACATGAATGATAAGCCGCAGGAAAACAGAAGCCTGCAGAGAGTTGAGGAATATGCTGTTTCGTTCCCTGCGGATTATGTTTCTTTGCAGGGGAAAGAACCACACCTCAGAGACTATCTGAGGGTGATTCTAAGACGGAAATGGATTGTTATAACTTTCTTCCTTGTAGCAGTTACAACTGCGCTGCTCGGCACCTTTCTGATGACTCCTATTTACAGGGCATCTGTCGCTATAAAGATCGACAAAGAGAATCCTAATGTTATAAATATCAAAGATGTTTATGAAAATGAAAGGACGGAAGACGCTTATTATCAGACACAGTACAAGATCCTCAAAAGCAGGACACTTGCGAAGAGGGTGATCCGCTCTATGAAGCTAGACCAGAACGCCGAGTTCCTCGGCCATGTCCCACCTCAGAGGCCTCAAGCCAACACTATCGGAGACACCGCTAAACCGAATATGGATGAGGATCTGAATCCTGGTCTTATTGATTTGTTCCTTGGAAATCTAAATGTCATGCCCGAACAGAAGTCAAGGATTGTGAGAGTAAGCTTCGACAGCCGGAGCCCCGTATTGGCCGCAAATGTCGCAAATGACGTCGCAAAGATGTTCATAGATTTTAACATCGAGAGTAAATTTGATGCCACGCTTCAGGCGAGGGATTGGCTCGAAAAGCAGCTTCAGGACCTGAAGGCGAAAGTGGAAAGGGCCGATGAAGCACTGAACAAATATGTTGCCGAGAACGGCATCGTTTTCTTAAGCGACACTTCGAGCGATACGAAGGATTCACGGGGACAAAGTATGGTGACGAAAAGACTCGCGGATTTGTCTTCACAACTCGTCAAAGCAACGTCCGACAGAGTTACTAAAGAGGTCACGTACAGAGAGTCACAGCGACAGAATGGGGAAGCCATAGCCGCAGTTCAAAACAACGCCCTTATTCAGGGTCTCCAAAAAGATTATGCGGCTGCGGAAACAGAGTATGCTCAGTTGTCCAAAGTATATAAACCCGATTATCCAAAGATGGTGCGGCTTAAGGAGCAGTCAAGCCAGTTAAAGAAAAGAATAGATGCCGAAACCAGAAAGGCGCTGGAAGGGTTGAGAGTGGATTATGATGCCGCAGTTAAGAAAGAGCAGTACCTTAATTCCGCTCTCGAAAAATATAAGAAAGAGGTAACCGGTCAGAATGAAAAGATGGTGCAGTATCAGATACTGAAGAGAGAGGCGGACACGAACAGGGAGCTGTATGACAACTTGCTGCAGCGGCTCAAGGAAGTGGGCGTTACGGCCAGTCTTACTGCAAGCAATATCCAGATACTTGACAGAGCTGAAGTCCCCCGCGGACCTTACAAACCAGACAAAAGAAAAAATTTCCTTATCGCGATAATGATCGGATTACTCGGAGGTATCGGATTGGCCTTCTTTGTCGAATACTTGGACAATACCGTAAAGACCTCTGACGACGTAGAAAAAGAAGTTGCCCTTCCCTCCCTCGGTCTTGTACCCGAACTGACTAAGAAGGCAGAAAAGGGAGTGTTCCCGGTTATTACGTTTGAAGACAAGAAATCACCCCTCTCTGAGGCTTATCGGTCTATCGGAACGTATATTCAATTCTCTTCCGCAGGCAGACCTCCGAAGTCGATGCTGGTTACCTCGGCAAGACAGGGTGAGGGCAAAACCACAACGGTCGTCAATATTGCGGTTGCTCTTACTCACACCTACGGAAAAGGTATCATAATAGATTCCGACATGCGCAGGCCGCAGATCCACAAGATCTTTGACGTCGATAACTCATACGGACTTTCCGCTTTTCTGGCCGGGCACATGGAACTGAGTGATGGTCTGATCCAGAAAACTAAGATCGAGAATTTGGACGTTATAACCTCAGGAATTATCCCTCCCAACCCTTCAGAACTGCTTAGTTCTTACAGGTTCAAGGGCCTGATGGCTGATCTGTTTCCCGACTATTCATTTATTCTTGTTGATTCTCCACCTGTGCTCGGATTATCAGATAGCATTGTTCTAAGCACACTGATCGACGGTGTGATTATGGTCACGCGCGCGGGAAACACCCCGAAAGATGTGGCTGTGCAGGCGAGGAAACTTTTGCAAGGCGTGAATGCTAAGATACTGGGTGTCGTTCTTAACGGAATGACGCAGGCTGATCTTAGGTATGGTTCGTATTCCTACTATTATTCTCATTATTATGGAGATGGTTACGACGATCATAAAGAGAAGCGAAAGAGACGAAAAACGGACAACGCATAATGTTTTTTTCAGGATCCTTTTTGCAATACTCTCGATACTTGTACTGATTGCTTTCCTCAGACAGGCCTTTTCCGAGTATTACGCGCAAGACCTTTCCAAACTGAATGGAAGGAAGATTTCGTATGCGTCTCTGTTAACAGGTGAAGATGCCCGTTATTATTATCTGCTCGGTTTCCTTCATTATACGGCCCAGGACTCGCCGGACCCGAGCAAGGCCATAAAATATTACCTTCTTTCACTGAAGAGGAACCCTACGGATGGTCAGGTCTGGCTTGGGCTCGCCAGGGCTTATCGGGACAGCGGCATGACGGCGCAGGCAGAGCGGGCCATAAGGAAGTCTGTTTACCTGGACAAGAACAATCCAGCAATTACATGGGAGGCAGGGGTCTTCTTCCTTCGTCAGAACGAGTTCTCTGATGCTATCCAATTATTCCGCCGTTATATCTACATGGCCCCTGACGATCAGGAAAACGTCTATTCTCTTTGTTTCACTCTCGGAGTTGCTCCTGAGACAATGATCACAAATCTTGTTCCCGCAGATTACAGGTTCTACAAACGCTATCTCCTTTTTGTTATGTCTAACAGGCTTCTCGGCGCATCCGCGGACGCGTGGAGGATGCTGAGAAAGTTCAGTCCTGGTATGAGCGATTACTTGCAATATTGCGATTTTCTTATCCGTGAGGGAGAGATGAAAGAGGCTCAGTCGCTTTGGGAGGAGTTTCAAAAGAGGTTCGCTATTTCCGCTAAGAGGTCCGCAGATGAGATGCTTTGGAACGGCGATTTTGAACTCCCCATAGAAAACGGAGGCTTCGACTGGAAGACAGGGTCCTCTGACGGCGTAAGGATCTTTATCGATAAGGATATTCACTGGTCGGGATTTGCATCCCTGAGCGTCAATTTCAACGGAAAAAGCAACCCGGGAATCTATATCGCGCAGCAGGTCGTCCCGGTGAATCCAGGCAATAAATACAGGTTGTCAGGGTATATAAGGACTCACAACATCACGACGCTGAACGGGATCATTTTTGAAGCGTCGGCTTTTCTGTGCGATCCTTTCGTAAAGAAGACGGAACCCGTTACAGGGACGAATCTATGGAAGAAGATAGATCTGGAATTCACTACACCGCCGAAATGCAAAGCCGTGAGCATCGGGATCAAGAGAGAACAATCGGACAGGTTCGATAACAAGATAAGCGGGGATGCATGGATAGATTCTCTTTCGATGGTTCCGGCAAGAAACTGATCTATCAGGAGGCTTTGGAATTCATGGGCGAAGTCAAAGCGGGCATATCCTGGGAGCGTTTCAGCACACAGGCGGTGCGATACTCGGACGCATTGATAGATATACTGAATGAGGCAGAGCCAGCCAGGAACTTTCTATCCGGAAAGGGTATCAGCATCGAATACATACAAAAGCACCTAAGAGACATCCTTATAAGATTGCATTTCAATCCGAAAAATGACCATTATCTGACTCTTTTTCTGCCCCGCACCGCGTCCCTCAATCAGATCCACAAACGCTGGAAGGACCTGATGCTCATTTACCACCCGGACAGAAACAGCAGCGCCGATGCTGCGAGATGCGCGAAGCAGATCAATGCCGCTTATGATATTCTAAAAAACCCTGAAAAGAAGAAGGAATACGATATGAGAACTACAATGACCGGAGACACGTATCTTAGGATCCACCCTGGGAGTACCTCTCACAGACGACGGCCTGCAAGATATCCGTTTATCTCACCCGGACTGAGAAGGCTGCTACCGAAGTTGATTATACCGTGTTCTATCCTGATTTCTCTTGCGATTTTGCTGACGATCTTTCTGAATAACAGACAGGACCGGTATCTTCCGCAGACGAAGAAGGCTCAACCCCTGCGACAGCAGTCCGCGCACATAGCAGATGTCCCGGCATACCCCAGGGAGGTCAGGGTTCAACCGGAGACGCAGCAAGCGACGCCGTCCGAAATGCGGATTTTTTACAGAGAAGGGTCCGGCGTACAGCCCCGGAGGAGGACAGCCGGGACGGAGATTGCCGGAGCGTCTCGGTCCCGCGCAGCGAGAGTCCCGAATCAAATGGAGAAAAGCCTTAAAGTGGTCCCTGTCGCGCCCGAGGGAAAAAGCCGTTTACGGGAAATAGAGTTAGCATCAGGAAATGTCCCTGCCTTTGTCGTGCAGGACAAAGCCCCCAAAAAAGAAATGGCTGCAGTGCCCCCCCGTGGATCTTCCGACAAACAGCCGGGGAGCCTCCCCGGACAGAAGGGGGCCGGCCCTGAAGATGAGGCGCTCAACGCAAAGCTCAGTGATCTCGAGACGGAGGTTTTCTTCTTCATGGTCCAGTATGTTCATGCATATGAGGAAGGCGACATCTCAAAATTCATGGCTTTCTTTTCGAGATCCGCGATAGAGAACGGCAATATGCGCTATGACGACATCAGGGAGTCCTACAAAAAGAATTTCGAAAACGGCAGGTACAGTTACGTGCTGAAGAATGTGAGCATCAGTAAGAAAGACGACGCGATAACTGTGACTGGAGATTACAGCATCAAGAGGTTGGGCGGGGACATGGGGCCTGCGATTAACGGCAGAGCGAGGTGGTCTCTCGGCAGAGTAGACGGAGGCCTTAAGATCACAAGGATCGATTATGATAAGCATTAGTCTCAGCGCGGTGGTCATAATTGCGGCGCTGCTTTTCGGCGCGGTATATCCATGGACGATGGCCATCACAGCCTTTGTAGCTGTCGCCGCCCTCATGTATTTCCTATGGAGCACTCGCGGAGACGTCGACACCTTCGCAGGCGGAAAAGGGGTCGTTCTTCTTTCTCTCCTCCTTTTTTCTTACCCTCTTTTTCAGTTGGTCCCGCTTCCGGTTTCTATGCTGGGCATCATTTATCCCAGGTTCGAGGAGCTGGTCTCCGTTACCCCGAAGAGTCCGGCCTTTCACAGCATTTCGATCTACCCATTCGCTACCGAGATGGAAACAGCCCGCCTCTTCATCTATCTTGCGGTGTTCTTTATCGCCGCTTTCGGACTGAAAGACGAGGAGGATGCTGACAGGGTCCTCAAGACCCTCGTTGCATTCGGGTTCTTCTTGAGCATATTCGCAATAATTCAGCATGCCACATGGAATGGGAAGATATATTGGATCAAGAAACCCATCCACGAGAACGCCTCTCCTTACGGCACATTTATAAACAAGAACCATTTCGCCGGGTTTATCGGCATGATTATTCCCTTTTCAATAGGAATCGCCTTAAGGGCGAGGCGCCTCGAAAAGAAAATCCTGTTTGCGTTCTTCGGAGTCACGATGACGATATCGCTTTTTTTCAGCCTCTCGAGGGGAGGGATAATATCTTTCTTCGCGGGCGTGCTCGTCTTCTCCCTTATGGTCTTCATGAAGGGAGTGTCCAAGAAGAAGCTTATTCCGATAATTTTGTTCTCTCTTGTCCTGGCGATATATCTTCTCTTTCTCGGGGTCTCCCCAATTATAGAAAGATTCTCACAGAGCGAAGTCTCGGGCCTGCAGAGACTGACAGCGTGGCAGGGAACTCTCTCGGCATTCAGGGACTATTCCTTGCTCGGCAGCGGTCTCGGGACTTTTCGCTACATCTTCAAGATCTATCAGCCCGAGGGGCTTTATCTTTATTGGACTCATGCCCACAACGACTACTTGGAACTGCTTCTCGAGTTCGGAATCGTGGGGACCTTCCTGGTCGTCATTTTCTTGTTTACGGTCCTCAGAAGAATACTCAAGACCGACTGGCAGGGAAGGGGACTGTATATCGGGGCCGCGCTGCTATCATCCCTGACAACCATAGCGGTACACAGCATAGTCGACTTCAATCTTCACATTCCGTCGAACGCCATCCTCTTTTTTCTCGTGCTGGGAATCGGGGTCTTCATGAGCAGGAGATCTTTGAGTGAATCTTAGTTGCCGGGGACGGATTGAGAGGCAGCAGGTCAGGACTTGAACTTTATCGATATTCATTGTCATATACTGCCGGGCATGGACGACGGCCCCTCCGAGACGGACGGGTCTCTGAGGATGCTCAATATCGCCGCCGGTGACGGGATATACCATATCTTCGCCACTCCGCACATCCTCCCCGGCACTTACGAAAACAGAAGCAGCGGGATCCGGTCCGTATTGGAGGACCTGAAAAAGATTGCACCCGAAACGCCGAGACTTTCTTACGGCGCGGACGTAAGGGTCTCAGTCGACCTCCTGGATCGGGTCGAAAAAGGGGAAGTGCCTACGCTCGGCGGCTCCGGATACATGCTCATCGAGATGCCCGACTACATCCTTCCGCCGAACGTAGACAACCTGATCTTCAATTTGAGGCACAGGGGGATCATACCGATAATCACGCATCCGGAAAGACATCTCCGCCTGATGAACGATCTTCCCGCTCTCGGGAAATTGCGGGATAACGGAGCCCTTTGCCAGATAACTGCGATGAGTCTTACAGGGGGTTTCGGCAAGGGTCTGCGGAAGATATCAATTGGGATGATAAAGAAAGGGCTTGTCGACTTTGTAGCCACCGACGCACACGATGACAGGAACAGGCCGCCGGTCCTCTCCGGCGCCTATAAAGAAGTCAGTAAAGAATTCGGGACAAGTGTTGCGGATACCCTCTTCCTTTCAAACGCCGAAAGGATTGTCGAGGCGTCGAAAGTCTAATTGACTTCACAAGCCTAACAGACATTATCATCCATAAATAGACGGCATTTGCCGCGCAAGGCCTTTTCCATTGCCTGAAACGACAACTTCCAGTTATTCCGCGCTTTTCAATTGACAGCCCTTCGCCCCGATGCTATAGTTGGAAGTAGTTCATCCTCTTTAGAAAGGAGACAGTCGCTATGGCATGCAAACCCGGTCACAAGGCTTCGACGTGCGGCCCCAAGAAGGCCACTGCAAAAAAGAAAAAGAGCAAATAAGTACCGCAAATCGAGGGCGCGATAATCGATTTCGACCCCTCTTCTCCCCGTTGTAATGTCCGGAATATGTGATAAGCTTTAATCAAGAAACATGGTCAGGGAGAAGAAATGAAGGTAGTATTCGCCACTGACGGGTCGAAATGCTCGGAGGAAGCGGCAAGGTTTCTTACACGATTCCATCTCTCCCAGAAAGATGAAATCATCGTGTTGTATGTCGTTTCGGATATCCCTTATGCCGACGACTACCACGCCCAGATCAGACACGCTATAAAAAGAGTCGCTCCCAGGATCCTTCGTACCTCAGCGGATATTCTTAAACCCCTTAAGGCAAAGATCTCTACTCTGGAGGAAGAAGGGCTACCGGACAGCTCGATCATAGAAGTTGCGGCAGATTCCAACGCGGACCTTATAGTCATGGGCGCAAGAGGCTTAAAAGGCCTCAAATCCTTTCTCCTCGGGAGCGTAACGCGGTCTGTCGCCATCAACTCTCCGCTCCCTTTGCTCGTGACCCGGCCTGCCAAATGGCGGGTCTCGGGTAAAATGAAGGTGCTCTTCGCGACCGACGGCTCGCATTCGGCCACCTCCACCGCGGACCTTCTCGCCTCCATGCCCTTCCCGGACGACACTGAGATGACAGTCATGAATGTCGCGTGGTCCGCCGCCTCCGACATTCCTGAGAGGCTCGTCATGCAGATGGACGAAAAGATCAAGGACTATATCGCAAAGGCGAGGGTCATAGAGATACAGGACTCCGAAAGGACGCTCGATCTTGCCAAATCACATTTAAGCGGAAAGTTTGCGAACATAAAAGAGGTTTCCAGGCGCGGGGATCCGGCGACTGAGATAATAGCGAGGGCCGAGGCCTTGAAGGTCGATCTCGTGGCTCTGGGCTCCAGGGGACTGAAGGGAATAAAGGGCATGCTGGGAAGCGTGTCCAGACGCGTCCTCGGCCAGGCCGGCTGTCCGGTCCTCCTGGGAAAGACGGGCGAGAAATGAGTTTCTCCGCTTCGGGAAAATATAATGAAGAACCACGCAGCGAGCTGCGAGGTATCTTATCGTAGGGAGTTGTTATTTCCCATATTCGCTCGCTAACCACACATCAAGCTGCAAGGAATGCGCTCGCTATCCGATTCAGCAGATTGAATAAGGAGGTACAGACATGCCGGTGCGAAAGGCGGAAGCTGTTTGGGAAGGTGATTTGCTTAAGGGAAAAGGGCGTATGAAGCTCGGGAGCGGGGCGTTCGACGGACCTTATTCCTTCTCCTCGCGTTTTGAAAACGGTCTCGGCACAAACCCGGAGGAACTTATCGGGGCCGCCCATGCGGGCTGTTTTTCAATGGCCTTGTCCCTCTTCATAGAGAAGGCCGGATTCAGGCCCGAGCGAATCCAGACCTCTGCAAAGGTCCACATAGACAAGGTCGGAGAAGGATTCAAGATCACCTCCATCGAGTTGGACACAGAAGCGAAGATACCGGGGATAGACGAGAAGACTTTCCTGGAGCAGGCCGAGGCGGTCAAGAAGGGCTGTCCGGTGTCTCAGGCGCTTACGGGTACGGAGATTACGTTAAAGGCGAGACTGCTGAAATAGGGTCATCAATCGTGCAAACCGGCTTTCAGTTCCCTTATCTTATCGAGGGTGTCCTGGTAAAGGTCTTTCTTTGAGGGGGTGACTTCGAGGGCCTTCAGGGCCAGACCCTCCGCCTCGCCGAGGTTCTCCTTCTTTGTGTAATAAAGCCAGGCGAGATTGTTGTAGGCGTCTCCATCAGCAGGGTCTCTCTCTATCGACTTCTTATAATATTCCTCGGCTTTTTTAAAATCGCCCTTCTGAAAATAGACGTTCCCTAAATATGTATAAGCGATGGGGATCTTATCAGACGCCGCCTTATATTCCGCTATTGAGCTGTCCCATTCTCCCTTCTTCTCATAGGCCACCCCGAGGTTAAGATGCTCCCCGGGACTCAAGGGATCATCGAGTACGATTATCCTCGGCAAGGCGCAGCCCAAAGACAACAAGCAAAATAAAAGCGTCAACCAGCGGCCAAGGAGCAGCGTGAAGTTCAGAAATCTGAAATGTTCGTTTTTCAACTTGTCACTCTTTACTTATCACTCTTGGCTTCTTTATCAGCAACGTCCAATATTTTGTCCTCTCCCACGACCTCAGAAACTCACTCATCGGGATAAACTCTTTCTCGTCCTCTCCCGAGTTGACTATCACTCCTTTCTCATTGTATCCGACGACAACCATAAAATGGTTCACCTGCAGAAAGGAAAAACCCCTGTCCACGAGGACTATGAGCGGCAGACCTGCATTTATCTCATTCCTGAGGTCGTCCGGTCCTCCGGAGTACCAGGAGCTCTCAAGTCCTTTTCCCTTTGCATAGAGGACCATGTCTATGCTCAGGGTCCCCCTCGCAGACCGGCTGTAGATCTCCCTCGCCGCCTCCACCGGTGTAACGGGGATGCCCCAGTAATTCAGGACTGCGGCAATGGTCGCCGGGCCGCACTGGTTTTCTTTCTGAGGATAAAAGGGTACGCCTTTGATGATGCGCGCATTCTCAGTGCTTACCCCTGCCCGGGCGCCGACCGAAGCGCAGCCAGTCACAATAATGAGAACAGGGAGAAGAAACGAAAATGCGTGACGGGCCGGAAAGGATCTCACACCCGTCACGCATTTGTTCATGAACATCATTTTGTTACTATGACTTTGCGACCGGTGAAGTACAGAACAGCTACCACTATAAGAGCGATTATTAAAAGCGCGATTAACACTCCCCCGGCATCCTTTCCAACCCGCAAATCATCAGCCTGCAGGGCAAGTTGGTGTATCTGAGAGTCGCTGAGCCTGTCAAATTTTGAGCTGATCTCTTCGGTTGTAAAGCCCAGCTTCTCCAGCCTCTCCTTTACGACCTTTGTTTCGAGGGCCCTTTGTATCCGTTCGAGGTCGGTAGCCCTGTCAAATTGAGAAGCGATCACAGAGGACGGGGCCATCGCCCCCTCCAGTCTCGGAACGATCCCTATAACAAACATTGCAACAACCAAATACCAGGAGATCTGTTTTAAAAAAGGTATCCTCATTCTGTTCACCTCCTTTCATTCCAGCATTTGCCGTCTCCCAACCCAATAAAGACAACCGCAGAGATGCGGCTATAATGACAATATTCCGCGCAAAAAGCATTAAGCCCGTTTAATGTTGCTCTTCCGTGTCGACCCGGAGGAAACATAAGCTTTTCTGGATCTCGTGCCCATAGATGTAAGGACCTCATACGGGACTGTTGCGATCCGGTCCGCAAGCTCCCCTGCGGTTATTTCCGCCCTCCCCTGTCTGCCGAGAAGCACAGCTTCGTCTCCCTCTTTTACGCCCTTTATTTCTGTTACGTCTGCCATCATCAAATCCATGCAGACCCTCCCTACTATAGGAGCCCTCCTGCCCCTTACAAGAACGTCCGCATTGTTTGAAAACGCCCTGCTGATCCCGTCGGCGTACCCGACAGGCAGTACAGCTATTAGGCTCTCCCTCCTCGTTATAAACGTCCTACCGTAACTCACCGGCGTCCCCTTCTTCAATCTCCTTAAGGTAATGATCTCTGTTTTGACCTTCATGGCTGGTCTGAGATGAAGAGTGGATCCGCGTCTCTCTCCAGACTTCTGACTTCCGGCTTCCGACTTCTGTAAAGGCGAGCAACCGTAAAGCATAAGGCCTGCTCTCACAGCGTCAAAATGAGCCTGCCTCAGGGTCATGGTAGCCGCACTGTTGGCCATATGACATAACAACTCTGCAGGCCTCTTCAGGTTCTTCAATAGGGTCTCCCTAACTGCAATAAACTTGCCCAGCTGGATCTCAGCAAAGGATTTGTCCGCCACATCCGAATCCGAGAAATGGCTCATCAGGCCTTTTATACTCAGGGAATCCAGCTTGGCCACCGTCATGACCTGCCGGGCGAGTTCCCCCCGGTTAAAGCCGAGCCTTCCCATACCTGTGTCTATCTTCACATGGATATCAAGAACGCGGCCTCTCTTCCCGGCCTCTCTTGACAACCTTTCCGCAAACTTGAGATCATGCACAACCGGGATCAGATCGAACTCGAAAATGGGCGGCAGGTCCTGCTTGTCAAAGAGAACGATGATCGGAGTTCGGATACCCGCCTCCCTGAGTCTTATCGCCTCTCCGACAAAGGCAACCGCAAGGTGGGATATGCCTTCCTCTGCCAGCCGTTTTGAAACCTCGACCGCACCGTGGCCGTAAGCGTCCGCCTTCACCACCGCGATAACAGGCCGGCGGCCGCTCATCCTCCCGACCACGCCAAGGTTATGGGCTATGGCGTCAAGATCTATCTCTGCTACGGCCCCTCTATGCACCCCCCTTTTTCTCCTCCTCTTTCTTTTCCTCAACCGGCTTTTTCGGGGTCACGTTTATCTCATCAGGCTCCGAGGTCGCTTTCTTGAAATTCCGGATTGCCTGGCCGATGCCCTTCCCTATCTCCGGTAGGCGCGAGCCGCCGAAGATAAGGAAGACTATAATCAGTATTACAACCAGCTCTCCAGTCCCTAAACCAAACACGTCTTCCCTCCGATTCTTTCATAATCCTCGATCGTGTTTACGTTCACGAAGGACCTGCCCTCAGGGTCCATGGCCCTCACCTCTTCGTCGCCGATATACCTCACATTCATATTGTCCAGCATGTAGATAAGGCCCCTTTTTCCTGTCCGGACCATCGTCTCCATAGTGCATACTGCGTTCCTTGTATAGATGCCGAAAAGAGGCTCTGTCTTGCCTTCGAACACAGGGACCACCGCGTCAATGCTATTTTGACCTTTGGCCTTTGACCTTTGACCTTCTATCTTCGGCCTCTCACGTTCGTAGACCGAGGCCATGTATCTAACCAGTTTACCGCTGACAAACGGCATATCGCATGCGACAAAGAAAACCGCTTCCTCCCCTGTGGCGTAAAGCACCGAAAGCATACCTATGACCGGGCCTTTCTCTTTTATTATGTCGCCGATGAGGGGAACGCCGAGGTAAAAGTGTCTTTCGGGGATATTGGTGCTGATCACAACCTTATCGAAGACCGCAGAGAGCGTGGCGAGGGTCCGCTCTATTATCGCCCTCCCCTCGATATTAAGAAAGCCCTTGAGGACGGGGATCCGCCTGTTCTCTCCGCCCGCAAGGACCGCCCCGATCAAAAAACCTCCTCCATGTCTTCGTAATCCCTGTCGGCGTAAGGCACAAACCTTGTGCAGTGGGAAAGGAAGGTGAGGTTTATCTTGTCGGTCGGACCGTTGCGCTGCTTTGCGATTATGATCTCGGCCTTGCCTTTGACGGCGGGATCGTTTCTGTTGTAGACCTCGTCCCTGAAAAGGAATATGATCACGTCCGCGTCCTGCTCGATCGCCCCCGATTCCCTCAGGTCCGCGAGGTTCGGTATGGGGGGCTTCCTCAGCTCAACGCCCCTGTTCAGCTGACTGAGCGCTATGACCGGCACCTTCAATTCCTTTGCCAGCCCCTTCAGGGAACGGGATATGTCCGATATCTCCTGCTCCCTTCTTTCGAAGTTTCCCCGGCCCCTCATCAGCTGGAGATAATCCACGAGGACGAGGCTCAGACCCCCGTGCTCCATCTTCAGCCGCCTCGCCTTGGCCCTCATTTCGAGCACGGTTGTGCCAGAGGAATCATCGATATAAATAGGCGCCTCGGCAAGTTTTCCGGCGGCGCTCGTCAATTTGTGCCAGTCCTCTTTCCTGATAAAACCCTTCCTCACGCTGTTGGAGTCGACCATCGCCTCGGAGCACAGCATCCTCAGGGCAAGCTGCTCCTTGGACATCTCAAGGCTGAAGACCGCAACGGGCTCCTTCATTTCAAGCCCTACGTGCTGGGCTATGTTAAGACCGAGCGCGGTCTTTCCCATGGAGGGCCTTCCCCCGATTATAATAAGGTCTCCAGGCTGGAACCCGGTCGTCAATTCGTCCAGCTGCCTGAAGCCTGACGGTATTCCTGTTATAGCCTCTTTCTTGTCATAGAGGTGCTCGATCATCTCGAAACTGCTCTTGATCACGTCCTTGAGGACAAAGAATGAAGTCTTGGTCCGCTTGTCCGAGATATCGAATATAGTCTTTTCCGCGTAATCCACCATCTCATCCGCTTCCATGGCAGACTCATAAACCTTCGCGGCGATCTCGGTGGCCGATCTGAGGAGCCCCCTCAAAAGGGCCTTCTCCTTGACTATCCTTGCATGATACCTCACGTTGGCGGCTGTGGGAACGAGATTGAGAAGGCTGGAGAGGTAAGTGACGCCGCCTGCGGCTTCGAGCTCATTGGCTTTCTTCAGGGCATCAGTGACAGTAATAAGGTCTATCGCTTCATTTTTTTCGAAGAGATCGACCATGGAGACAAATATCTTCCGGTGGGATTCACGGTAAAAATCCTCAGGCGAAAGGACTTCGAGGACCCTGTTTATCGCCTCGCCTTCGATAAGGACGGCGCCGAGGATGGACTGTTCCGCCTCGATGTTCTGCGGCGGAAGCCTGTCAAGGGCTAAATCTGCTTCCCTCATTGCTCCGCGAGGAAACTACTTTTCCTCCCCCTCATTTTCAGAAACCACCTTCACGTTTACATTAGCGGTCACATCCGAATGTATCTTGACCCCCACCGAATACGAGCCGAGCCGCTTGATCGGCTCATCGAGGAGTATCTTCTTCTTGTCGATTTCTATCCCCTCTTTCCTAAGGGCCTCGGCTATGTCCATCGCGGTGACGGAGCCGAAAAGCTTCTCCTCCTCTCCAACCTTTGCGTGAAGAGTGATCGCCACCGAGGCCAGCCTTCCGGCCAATCCCTGGGCATCGTTTCTGATCTTCTTTGCTTTTTCCTCCAGTTTTTTCTTCTCGTGCTCCAGGGCCCTGACGTTCTTCACATTGGCCACATCTGCGAGCTTCTTGGGTATCAGGTAATTTCGCGCATACCCGTCCGATACATTCACGATCTCGCCCATCTTTCCAAGATTCTTTACATCGTCCTGTAGAATTACTTTCATCCGGTCAACCTCCTCCAATCATCAAAAAAGTATAGTAAATTCAAAATAGACAAATCTCATCGCAAAACTGAACTTTGAAATAGAAATGCATGAGCAGCGTCCTGACACACCTGCTTTACCTTGCAAATAGTATAGCACAACCGAAGGTCAATAATGAGCATGAACGGACCGCCGGGCCGACCCTGGAAAGCGATCCGCAGAACGTCACAACGCGGAGTTCTCCGCAGCGCCGACCGCAGGCCGCCTCTGAGGATTAATGATCCATATAGGGCCGAAGTCTTTCTCCTGGTAAGCGCGGGCGAGTCCAAGCCTGAGGATTTCGAGAAGGGCGACAAAGGTCACAATCAGGCGGGACTTGGTATGGGTCCCCTCAAAAAGATCTTCAAAGCGTATGGCGTCCGTATTCTCGAGTCTTTCGCTTATGAAGGCTATTCTGTCCTTGACCGTCAGGGTCTCGCGGTTTATGGTCACAACGTCTGCGGGCGCCTTGTCCAGCAGCTTTTTGAACGCGGTCAGGAGGTCAAAAAGACTGAGATCGAAAAGGTCGAGTTCGCCCCCGGCCTCTGAATCTGCCGGGGCTGTGCCCTCATCCCTGCCCGAGACCTCCCGCCAAAACACCTTGCCCCATTCCGTCTCTCTTTCCCTGAGGGCAAGCGACGCCTCCTTAAACGCCTGATATTCGATGAGCCTCTGGACGAGCTCTAACCTCGGGTCCTCCTGCGCCTCGGGGGCCTCCTCCTCGACGGGAAGAAGCAGCCTCGACTTTATGTGAATGAGCGTCGCGGCCATGACGAGGAATTCGCCCGCGATATCGAGATTGAGCTCCTTCATGATCTCTATGTACTCAAGGTACTGGTGCGTAATGATGGCGATCGGGATGTCATAAATGTCGATCTTGTTCTCCTTAATGAGATGCAGGAGGAGGTCGAGGGGACCTTCAAACGCCGGCAGTTTTATGCTGTAGGATTCTTCCATGAGAGCAGGTTCTTATGATAAACCATAAGGCAGGGAAAAGTCATTATACTGACCGACTCATCGGGTAACTATTCTTCTCGCACATTCATCCCACCAATCCGAAAAGAGGAACCCGACTATTGAAATTGCAGATTGAGGTAAATAGGAATATTTCATAAAATATGTGCCTGCGAAAATAGTCTGTGCCTGACCGGAAGAGGTGGCGCTGTCCGGTCCAATTTCCTGTCCCCCAAAAATACCCCGGCATGGGTGAAGAAGCTGCCTCTTTCAGCAGCCTACTGGACGATCACTCGCCGAATACCGATCGCAGATAAGTCCTCAAAACAAGAATACCTAATCTTGCATTATATCCTCACAGGAATCGAAAGTTTCCTTAGTGCGAAACTGTCAGCAGGTTATAAATGGAAAAAGTTATGTCATATCCTGTGAACCATGTGCAAGAAACAAGACCTGACCTTCCTGACTCCGCTGCACATGATAGTTTCAGAAAGCCGAAACTGGCCGCAAATTATTAACAGGAAATGTCACCAGTCTAAATAGTCTGAAAAAAAGCGAGACTTGCCCCATGCCCATGACTCCACGCCGCCCTGAGCATGTTACGCTCCAGCGCCTGAGAAATAATTGGGGAACTTCCCTTCACTTTCACTCATTGACAGAACGCGTAGAAAGTTGTAGATTTAACAAAATATTTTTCGCGCACCGTGGGCAAATATCAAACAAAAGCAACATTGGAGAGAAAACCATGAGTGATCCCGACGAGGCATTACAAAGGTTTGATAGCATCTGCTCTGAGTTCACTGAATTCTGCAAAAATCGAGGGCAAGCCAGCGAAACTGACACTAGAGTAAAATTAGTGGATAGGATTCTTAAAGAGGTGTTGATGTGGCCTGAGTTTTTGCTCAGTCGTGAAGACCACACTCGAGGTTATAAGGCAGGCTACACGGATTATCAATTGCGGTTGGGCAATAGACCGTATATTGCGGTAGAAGCGAAGAGAGAGGGAACCGCCTTCCTTCTGCCCGAGGCTTCGGGAAGAAGGCGATTGAAGTTATCCGGAACTGTTCAGACATCAAAGGAAGTGAAAGAGGCAATCGATCAGGTGCGCCAATACTGTGTAGACGATCTGACCATAAGGTATGCTATTGCGTCTAATGGATTCTCCTGGATCATTTTTAAAAGTTTTCAGCCCGAGGGATCATGGAGAGAGGGATACTCAGTCATTTTCTATTCGCCGAATGATATAAAGAATAACTTTCTTGAATTTTGGAATTTATTGTCCTATGACGCGCTAAACAAGGGTTCTTTGGAAGATCAGTTTGCAATAGTTAGCTATTCAAAAAGGGGGCAATACAGAGTATTAGACAAACTATATAATGCCAACCTTCCTCTAGAGAGAAACCGCTTGCATGCCCAGCTCCATCCAGTTATAGATGCATTCTTCTTGGATATCGCTGATAAGGCTGAACTGGAAATTCTAGAGTCATGCTATGTCCATTCACGATCCGTGCAGTCGGCGACACTTGATCTCGACAATGTTGTAAAGGATTATATCCCCCTTTTCCTGAGAAAACAAGGAACCGAACAGGTCTTTACTGGAATAAGGGATTCGGGAAGCTTTGATACGGAGATGAAATCTGCGGTTGAAAGAAATATCGGCCAGCTTTATTTATTACTCGGGGGTATTGGGTCTGGAAAGACTACCTTTATAAAGCGCTATATTAGACTAACCGGGAAGGATATTTTGGAAAGAAATGCCGTATGGTTCTATATTAGCTTGCTAGGCCCTCCTACGGAACCACACCAGTTGGAAGAGAGAATCTACAGTTCTCTTTTGGAGGAAATAAGAAATAGGTATTCGGAGACAATAAAGGAAACGAGAAAGACCCTAAAGAGAATCTATAAGAGGAAGCTAGAACTCCTCTACGAGTCCTATTTCAAATCTGAGAATCTTGATCAGAATGAATATGAGAAGAGAATATCCCCATATCTTGAGGAATGGAAAGATGATATAGTCGATTACGTCACGCGATTGTTGAATGACTGTCGAGAAAGGGGACGTGCAATATTTATTTTTATTGATAACGTAGATCAGCTGTCTCCTAGGTTCCAAGAAGTTCTTTTCCTCTTAGCACAGAAACTAACACGAGACGTGAATTCTCTAACGGTGCTTTCCATGCGCGAGGAATCCTATCACACTGCCAGCACTCAAAAAATATTGAACGCCTACACTAGCAGAAAATTCCACATTGCTTCGCCGCGGTTTCGACGTCTCCTAGAATATAGACTCAATTACGCCACAAGAGTCTTAGTCCGCTCGGACGACGAAATAAAGTTAATTCTGAGGAGTGGAATTACGTTAGATAAGAAAGCAATTGTGGATTTCTTGACAATTTTGCAATCAAGTATTTTTGTTAAAAGTAAATGGATCGCATATTTTGTAGAGGCCATCTGTTACGGAAACATGAGATTGGCGCTCGATATGTTCAATACTTTCCTGGTTTCTGGAGCGACTGATGTTGACAAAATGTTGCGAATATTTCAAAGGGAGGAAGACTATCAGGTCGCGTTTCACGAATTCGTTAAATCGGTTATGCTGAAGGATAGAATGTATTACAAGGAGACAATCGACAATCCTGTCATGAATGTTTTTGATTGCGGAACTGAAAGGAACAGCAGCCACTTCACAGCTCTCAGACTCCTCGAACTTCTTAGGCTACATAATAGCGAATACTCCCCAATGGGACGCGGGTTTATCGAATGGAACAAAGTATTGTATGAGTTCGAAAATAGCTTTGATAATCTTGACGATGTAATAAGAACCGCAGAAAGATTAGTTAGATGGAGGCTGATTGAGGTAAATACGAAATCGCAGGAGTCTCTTCAGGATGTCACGCACGTCATGATTACGGGTGCAGGTGACTACTACTTAAAATATCTTGTAAACAAATTCTGTTATCTGGATTTGATTTTGCAGGATACCCCTTTGAATGACGGAGCACTGCGCGATGAATTGGCTCTCTTTATGAAAAAGGTCGACAACTTAACCGGCCGAGATGAAGATAAGTACCAACGAACTCTTGTGAGATTTGAGCGAGTCGATCTCTTCTTGAAATATCTTAAGGAGCAGGAGGACCTGGAACGAGCTCAAAACAAAACGCCAATAAATCCCTTTTTTGGCAAATCAATTGTTTCAGATATTATAAGTGGCTACACAAGAGATAAGGAGTTTATTTTAAGAAGATATCACGAAAATCTGCCTCGATTTAATGAACTTTACGCTGAGTCAGAAGAAGCCATACAAGCCCCGGGTCTTTTTGATGAAGTTTATGACGCCGATGAAGACGAGGGGGCATTCAAGAAGAATTCTGAGCCAGGAAGCGCACAATAGGAAAAGAAGAAGAGGTCCAGTCACTATTTCTCAGAAGAAAGCAGGTCAGATGGGTCAGGTCTTGTTCCGTGTATTCGGACGTTTTAGTGTGATACATGTTTCAACCGGAAGTACTCATTTGCGAGAAGATCGTTTCGGTGCTTGTTATCAGGTGGACCCTTGATTCTGAAGGGGGCCGGAACAGACCGCTTGCGCCTTATGACAAGCCAAGGTTTCGCCGTATCGGTTACGGGACGAATTTCGTGAGATAGCGCTGTTTGTTACTTCCCGGATCATTCACGTTCGCCTGCATCCAGACCCTATGATTAAAAGGTAGAAGACAAGTCCCCCGATCGAGTATGTTGTATCGGGACAGATTCAACAAATCGAGAGGAGGACTTGCCATGA